>DATNMQ010000028.1:0-12552 GCA_035602465.1 Candidatus Sulfotelmatobacter sp.
ACCAACGGCACGCTCGTCAACGGCGAGCCGGTCATCGAGAAGCAGCTTTCGGACGGCGACATGATCTCGATCGGCCAGAACACCGTGAGGTTCACGCTCGAGGCTTAAGGCGCGGTTGCTGCTCTTGGCCTAACCTTCACGCAGGTTCCGGCACCGTCACCAGGAGGACATCATGGCGGTCAGCGCTTTCAGCGACGAGTGGGCGACGCAGTTCAAGGACGAGGTCAACAAGTCGAGCGCCTACAGGGCCGCCGCGAAGGGCTGGAAGTGGACGGTCGGGCTCGTGATCGAGGCGGAGCCGGACAAGAACGTGCCCGAATCGATTGGCATCGTGATGGACCTGTTCGAGGGTGACGCCCGCGACATCCACGTCGGCTCCGCCGCGGAAGCCCAGCAGTGCAACTTCGTCATCACCGCCCCCTACTCACGCTGGAAGGAGGTGGCGACCAAGAAGCTCGACGCAACCAAGGGGATGCTGCAGGGGAGGCTGAAGCTGAAGGGCGACCTCCCGACGATCGTGCGCTACACCAAGGCGTCGCAGGAGCTGACCGAGGCCACGACCCGGGTCGCTGTCGAATGGCCGGACGAGCGGTAGCAATCACGACCGTCAGCTACGTCGACGACGAGCCGAGCGCCTTTGCTTCGATGCTTGGCGGGCTCATCGAGGCCAACGTGGAGGGCCGGCCTGAGAAAAAGAAGGACTTCGACGCGCTCCAGGCGCGCGTCGGGATCTGGGTCACCGACATCGACGAGGGCGTGACGCTCGACTTCCAGCGCGGTTCGCTCACCGTGCATAACGGTCTTCAGCCCAAACGCGACCTGACGATCCGCGCCGAGGCTGACACGGTGATGAACCTCAGCAACTTGAGGATCGGCGCGTTCGGGATGCCCGTCTACTACAACGAGGTGGGCAGAGCTGTCGCGCTGAAGCTCGTGCAGGGCAAGCTTCGCATCGACGGACTGCTCGGCAACCTCGCCACGCTCAACACGGTCACCCGCATCTTCTCGGTGCGATGAAGCTCGCCGTCGTCGGCGCCGGAAGCATGGGCGCGCAGATCGCGCAGCAGGCGGCGCTACACGGCATCGACGTCGCGCTTCAGGACAAGGACCCGGCGCAGCTCCGCAAGGCGCGGGAATCGCACCAGGGCCATCTGGCGCGGAAGACCGGAGAAGGGTGGTATCGATACAACGAGAAGTGAAGCTGCACCACGTGGGAATCGCGGTCGCCGACCTGGAGGAGTCGATCCGGCTCTACACCGAGGTCTTCGGCGCGACGCTCGTCGACCGGCAGCGCAACGAGAGGGAAGGATTGGAAGCGGCCTTCCTCCGCACCGGCGAGGCTGAGCTCGAGCTGATGGCGCCGCTGCGCGACGACTCGCCTGTCGGAAAGTTCGTCGCCAAGCGCGGCCCCGGCATGCACCACGTGGCGTTCGGCGTCGGCGATATCGAACGCGCGATGAGCGAAGCGCGCGCCGCGGGGCTCGAGCTGATCGACGTCGAGCCCCGGATGGGGATGCACGGCGCCCGAATCGCGTTCATCCACCCCAAGAGCGCCGGGGGCGTGCTGACAGAGCTGGTCGAAACGTGAGCGGGGAGGAGACCTTTGAAAACGATAGCGGGCTGCCGCTGAAGCCGGTCTATTCGGTCGAGGACCGGCGCGAGCACACGGAAGAGCCGCTGCCGGGCACTTATCCGTACACCCGGGGCATCCACAAGGACATGTATCGCGGCCGGCTATGGACGATGCGCCAGTACGCGGGGTTCGGCACCGCCGCCGAGTCCAACCAGCGCTACAAGTACCTGCTCGACCAGGGGCAGACCGGGCTTTCGGTCGCGTTCGACCTGCCCACGCAGATCGGCTACGACTCCGACGACCCAATGGCCAACGGCGAGGTCGGCAAGGTCGGGGTGGCGATCTGCTCGCTCGATGACATGGAAGTCCTCCTCCATGGGATTCCCCTCGACCGCGTCTCGACTTCGATGACGATCAACGCCACGGCAGCGATGCTGCTGCTCCTTTACGAGCTGGTCGCGGAGAAGCAGGGCTGCTCGCCGGAGAAGATCACCGGCACCGTGCAGAACGACATCCTCAAGGAGTACGCCGCGCGCGGCACTTACATCTTCCCGCCCAAGCCGTCGATGCGCCTGATCACCGACCTCTTCGCCTACTGCGCCAAGGCGCTGCCGAACTTCAACACGATCTCGGTGTCCGGCTATCACATGCGCGAAGCCGGGTCGACCGCCGCCGAGGAGATCGCGTTCACGCTCAGCCACGCCATCGCCTACGTCGAGGCGGCGCAGGCGGCCGGCCTTGCGGTGGACGATTTCGCGCCTCACATCTCGTTCTTCTTCGCGTGCCACATGGACTTCTTCGAGGAGGTCGCGAAGTTCCGCGCCGCGAGGCGCATGTGGGCGCGCATCATGCGAGACCGCTTCCACGCCGACGATCCACGCGCTCAGGCGCTGCGCTTCCACACGCAGACGGGCGGCGTGACCCTGGCGGCGCAGCAACCCCTGAACAACGTCGTGCGGACGGCGCTGGAGGCGATGAGCGCGGTGCTCGGCGGCACGCAGTCCCTGCACACCAACGGGTACGACGAAGCGCTCGGCCTCCCCTCGCAGAACGCCGCGGAGATCGCGCTGCGGACGCAGCAGGTGATCGGCTACGAGACTGCGGTCCCGCTGGTCGCCGACCCGCTGGGCGGCTCTTACTACGTCGAGAAGCTCACTGACCGCGTGGAGGAGGAGGCGCTCGCCATCATGGCCGAGGTCGACGAGCTCGGGGGAGCGGTCGCGTGCATCGAGTCCGGCTGGACGCAGCGGCGCATCGGAGACAGCGCGTATCGGCTGCAGAAACGAATCGAGTCGGGCGAGCGGATCGTGGTGGGCGTGAACAAATACACGGAGACGGATTCGCGGCCGGTCGAGATCATGAAGGTGAGCCCGCGGCACCAGGCCGCGCAGGCGCGGGCGCTCAAGAAGCTGCGAGCGCGGCGGTCGCAGGCCGCCGTCGACCGCCATCTCGCCGAGCTGGTGCGCGCGGCGCGGGGCACAGACAACCTGATGCCGCCGCTGAAGGCGGCCCTCGCGGACTACGTGACGATCGGCGAATGCTGCGCCGTGCTGCGCGGCGTGTTCGGCGAATATCGCCCAGGGGAGGCGGCATGAGTGACCGTTATCCGGCCGTGATTCCGATGATCGCCTACGAGAACGGCCCAGCCGCGATGGACTGGCTCATCAAGGCCTTCGGCTTCCGTGAGCGAGACCGACGGGTGGAGGACGGCCGGCTCACGCACGGCGAGCTCGACACGGGCGGCGGCGTGGTCATGTTGGCCACGCCGTCGGTGCACTACCGCGGGCCGAAGCGCCATCGCGAGGAATGCGAGGTCGCGCGGAGCTGGCACGACGTGCCCTACATCATCGATGGGGTCCTCGTGTACGTCGACGACATCGACTCCCACTTCGAGCACGCGAAAGCGGGAGGCGCGACGATCCTTTCAACCCTCGAGCAGGGCGGCGAGGGCAAGCGCTACCGAGTCGAGGACCTCGAGGGACATCGCTGGATGTTCATGCAGCGGTGAGCCAGCGGCCGAAGGTCGACCCGCTCAACCAGCTCCGCCAGCGCAAGTACGAGGCCGGACACGGCGACGCCGAGGCCTTCAACCGGCAGCACGCCAAGGGCAAGCTGACGGCGCGCGAGAGGATCTCGCGGCTGGTGGACCGCAACTCGTTCGAGGAGCTCGACCTCTTTGCGAGACACAGCGGTGGTGTGCTCGGTGATGGAGTGGTCACCGGCATGGCCAGGATCGAAGGCCGCGATGTGATGGTCTTCAGCCACGACGCGACCGTGTTCGGCGGATCGCTCGGCGAGGTCTTCGCCGAGAAGGTGATCAAGGTCATGGACCTCGCCGTGAGCAACCGGATCCCGATCATCGGCATCAACGACTCGGGCGGCGCGCGCATCCAGGAGGGCGTTGTCTCGCTTGCCGGTTACGCGGAGATCTTCTGGCGCAACGTCGAGGCGAGCGGCGTGGTCCCGCAGCTGAGCCTCATCCTCGGTCCCTGCACCGGCGGCGCCGTCTACTCGCCGGCGATCACGGACTTCACCTTCATGGTCCACGGCGTCGGCTACATGTTCATCACCGGACCCGAGGTGATCCGCGTCACCACGGGTGAGGACGTGACCTTCGATTCGCTCGGCGGCGCGGAGGTCCACAACGTGAAGTCCGGCGTCGCCCACTTCCTGGCCGAGAGCGAGGAGGAGTGCTTCGCACAGGTCCGCCGTCTGTTCAAGTACATCCCGCAGAGCTGCGAAGACACGCCGCCGCACGTCGAGCCGACCGACCCCGCCGATCGCGTGGCGCCGGGGCTCGCCACGGTGATCCCCGACAACCCCAAAGAGCCGTACGACATCAAGGACGTCATCGGCATGGTCGTCGACCACGGCGAGTTCTTCGAGGTCCAGCCGTATTTCGCGATGAACATCGTGGTCGGCTTCGCGCACCTCGACGGTAGATCCGTCGGGGTCGTCGCGAACCAGCCGAAGGTCATGGCCGGCGCCCTGGACATCAACGCATCGGACAAGGCGGCAAGGTTCGTCCGTTTCTGCGACGCCTTCAACATCCCGCTTGTCACCTTCGTCGACGTGCCGGGCTTTCTGCCAGGCACCGCGCAGGAGTACGGCGGCATCATCCGACACGGCGCCAAGCTCCTCTACGCCTTCAGCGAGGCGACGGTGCCGAAGCTCACCGTGATCACGCGCAAGGCTTACGGTGGCGCGTACTGCGTCATGTCCTCCAAGCACATCCGCGCCGACTTCAACGTCGCGTGGCCCACCGCGGAGATTGCGGTGATGGGGCCCGAGGGCGCGGTCAACATCCTGTTCCGGCACGAGCTGGCCGCGGCCGAGGACGCGCCCGCCAAGCGCGCGGAGCTCGTCGCCGACTACACCGAACGCTTTGCCAACCCGTACATCGCCGCTGAGCGCGGTTACGTCGACGACGTGATCGAGCCAGGCCGGACTCGCCTCGAGCTGATCCGCGCCCTGCGGATGGCCATGCGCAAGGAGAGGCAGCGCCACCCGCGGTGGCACGGCAACATCCCGCTCTGACCACCCGGCCGAAGGTCGGGCTGGTGCCGTGGACCGAGCAGAACTTTCCGCTTCTAGTCGCGCTCAATTCGCCCCAGATGACAGAGCACCTGGGTGGGCCGGAAACTCCCGAGCGGCTCGAGGCGCGCCACAGGCGCTATGTGGCGAGCGCCGAGTCAGACACGGCGTACGTCTACGAGGTGGTTCTCCTCCCCGAAAGCGTGCCGGTTGGGGGCGTCAGCTTCTGGGACCGCGAATGGAAAGATGATGAGGTGTACGAGATGGGGTGGGGCATCCTGCCCGAGTTCCAGGGCCGCGGCATCGCCACGGCGGCAGTGGAGCAGGCGATCGACCTGGCGCTCGCCACGGAACGACGCTCTGCCATCCATGCGTTTCCGTCCGTCGACAACGCCCGGTCCAACGGCATCTGCCGCAGCCTCGGTTTCGACCTGCTTGGCGACACGGAGTTCGAATACCCGAAGGGACACTGGATGCGATGCAACGATTGGCGCCTCCCCCTCGGCCAATACACTTAAGCAGTGCCTAGACAAGACGCTCAGGGACGGTGGGTTTCCGACGACGGTCTTCAGTACTGGGACGGCAACGCGTGGCAGCCCGTTTCGGGCCAGGTGCAGGCCCGCCGGGGCATCTCCGCGGTGCCGGCGGTCCTGATCGGCTGTGGCTTCGCCCTGGTCATCGCGATCGTGCTGGTCATCGGCGTGGCGGTCTACGCCCTGAACAACCAGGACTTCCAGCGCGGCTTCTGCGACAGCTGGAACAACAACACGCAGAACCAGGGAACACCGTGTCCCTTCCATCCCTCGTCGCCCTGAACTGATCCCCGGTTGAAGCTCCTGGAGTACCAAGCCAAGGAGGTTCTGTCGTCGCTTGGCATCGCGATCCCTCCGGGGATCGTCGCCCGGACGCCGGACGAGGCCGCCGCCGCCTGCTCGCGGCTGGGCCCGGTGGCCGTGAAAGCGCAGGTGCCGGTGGGCGGGCGAGGCAAGGCGGGCGGCATCAAGCTCGCCAAGACGCCCGATGACGCGCGGAGGGCCGCCGAGCAGATCATCGGCATGGACATCAAGGGGTTCAGGGTCTCGCTCGTCTACTGCGAGGCTGCGCTGGAGATCGCGCGAGAGATCTACCTCGGCTTCACGGTCGACCGCGACGCGCGCGCGAACATCCTGATGCTGTCGGCCAAGGGCGGCATGGACATCGAGCAGGTGGCGGAAGAGTCGCCCGACGCGATCGCCCGCCTCTACCCGAGCCCGTGGCGCGGGCCGCTGGATTTCGAGCTGACCCAGCTCGCCTACGACGCGGGCCTGGGCGAGCTGGTGCGGCCGCTGACCTCATTGATCAAGAAGCTGTACCGGGCGATCCCGGAGTACGACGCGCTCACCGCGGAGATCAACCCGCTCGTCGTCACAAAGTCCGGCGACGTCGTCGCGGGCGACGCGAAGCTCGAGACGGACGACAACGCCGCGTGGCGCCACGTTGACCTCGAGGAGAAGTACGGCTCCGTGCTGGGGGGTGACCCTTACGAGGTCGAGGCGAAGAAGCGTCACCTCACATATGTGTCGCTCGACGGAGACATCGGCATCGTCGGCAACGGGGCCGGCCTGTGCATGAGCACGCTCGACCTCGTCCAGCGCGCGGGCGGCAAGGCCGCGAACTTTTGCGACATCGGCGGCGGCGCGAAGGCGGAGGTCGTCGAGAATGCGCTCGCAGTGATCCTGATGAATCCGAAGGTGAAGGGCGTGCTGATCAACGTCTTCGGAGGCATCACCCGCGGAGACGAGGTCGCCAAGGGCATCGTGACGGCGCGCGACAACCTGAAGATGCGTCTCCCTCTCGTCGTCCGGATGAGTGGGACTCGTGAGGAAGAGGGCCGCGAGATACTGAAGCGGAACGGCATCGAGCCGGGCGTCAGCGCGTGGGAAGCGGCGCAGAAGATCGTCGAGCTGACTCGGGCGGGGGTCCGATGAGCATCCTGCTCGACACCATGACGCCCGTGATCGTGCAGGGCATCACCGGTCGCGAAGGCTCCTTCCACACCGAGCAGATGCAGTCGCTCGGCACCAAGGTGGTGGGCGGCACGAGCCCCGGCAAGGGCGGCACCACTCACATGGGCGTGCCGGTGTTCAACACGGTCGCCGACGCGGTTGAGGCCACGGGTGCCACCGCTTCGGGCATCTTCGTGCCCGCGCAGTTCGCGGCCGACGCGATCATGGAGGCGGCCGCGGGCGGGATCACCCTGATCGTCTGCATCACCGAGGGCATCCCGATCCAGGACATGATCAAGGTCAAGGACTTCCTGCGCGGTTATCCGGCCACGCGCCTCATAGGAGCCAACTGCCCCGGGCTGATCACGCCAGGCCAGGCGAAGATCGGCATCATCCCGCAGCGCATCACTTCGCCAGGATCGGTCGGCATGGTCTCGCGCAGCGGAACCCTGACCTACGAGGTCGGCTCTGCGCTGTCTGCCGCGGGGATGGGCCAGTCGACGATCGTCGGCATCGGCGGGGATCCCGTGCTGGGATTGACGTTTCGCGACATCGTCGAGCTGTTCGAGAAGGATCCCGCCACCACCCATCTCGTGCTCATCGGCGAGATCGGCGGGAGTGACGAGGAGCACGCGGCCGAGCTGCTGGCGCGCGGCACGCGCCTGAAGACGGTGGCCTTCATTTCGGGCCGTACGGCGCCAGAGGGCAAACGGATGGGGCACGCGGGCGCAATCGTTTCGGGCAACCGGGGCACGGCCAAGAGCAAGGAAGAGGCTTTTCGCAAGGCCGGCGTCGCGGTGGCGGAGACGACCGACGAGATCGTGGGTCTGCTGCGATGAGCTCGCTGCCGATCTCGATGACCCGCGCGCTGCCTGCAGATCGAGTGCGCGATTTCGCCCTGCTCGGCGCCCTGGTCGTATGGCTCGTCTACACCAAGGTGTTCTGGGTGCTCCAGGCCGCCCATTTCGTTGCGCCCCCGTGCCCGTTCTATGCGATGACCGGCCACCCATGCCCCTTCTGCGGAGGCACGCGTTCTTTCGCCTACATGTGGAAGGGCGACCTCGCCGACGCGGTGAGGCTGTATCCGCTCGGTCCTGTGATGTTCGTTGGCGCTCTGTTCGGGACCGCCGGCCTGGCCTTCGGCTCTCTCACCGGCCGTACGTGGACGCCGCGACTCAGCCCGCTGCAGTGGCGCCTGCTCGGGATTGGCGCCGTGAGCGCGCTGCTCCTCAGCTGGGCGCTGAAGGTCTTCGTCCTCGGCAACTAGCGTCCGCCGGCTGTCACCGGACGACTGGGAGCTCTACCGGCGCGTCCGGCTCGCCGCGCTGAAGGAAGCCCCTTACGCCTTCGGCTCTTTGTACGAGCGCGAGGTGGAGGCGCCGGAGCTCAGGTGGAGGCAGGGGCTGCGCGAGCGCACGCGCTTCGTGGCCGAGGTCGAAGGTGAGGTCGCAGGGACGGTCAGCGGCGGCGCGGCCGGTGAGTCGTCCTCTGCCAGCGCGGCGATGACGGCGATGTGGGTGGATCCCCGGTTCCGGCGCCACGGCGTGGGAGATCTGCTCGTCAAGACGGTGATCGACTGGGCGAAGCACGCGGGGTACGCGCACATGTTCCTGTGGGTGACGGACGGCAACGACGCCGCGCAGCGACTCTACGCGCGCAACGGGTTCAAGCGGACCGGCACGCAGCAGGACATCCGCCCAGGCGAGCTCGAGTTCGAGATGGGGCGAAAGCTCTAGCGGGCTTCGATCAGTCGGGACACCACCGGGTACACGAGGGCGTTGTTCTGGGCAGCGTTGGCGGGGTCGATCAGGTCGTGAGGCAGGTTGTCCGAGTTAGGGAACTCATGGGTCTCGACATTGGCGCCGTGCGCGCGCCACGTGTCGATCAGCCGGTACGTGAATCGATTGTCGAGCTGCGGCTCCGCGGCGTTGGTGATGACGGCGATCGAATGCGCGCGGGGGGCGTCCCTGCGCGCGGCGGACACGAGCCGCCTGCCTACTTCGAGCAGCGCCGCGTATGAGCGGCTCGCGAACCGGGGATATGCGTGCGAAGGACCGACCTTGTCTTTGAGCCGGTTGTCCCACCAGACGTAGAAGTTGGGCAGGACGTCGACGAGCCTTCGCATTGCGGACAGAGCAGGGCCCGGAATCCGCTTGAGCCCGAGCATGGGCGCGATCAAAACGGCGCGCTCGACCTCGCCCCGTGTCTGGGCCAGGTAGCCCGTAAGGACAGCGCCGAGCGAGAGTCCCGCGACGGTGAGCTGCTCGCCCAGGCCAGTACCGGCCTCCGCCGCGCGGTTGGCCAACGCGACCAGGTGGTCCGCGCGCAGCTCCGCGATCGAGGTGTTCAGGCGATCGGTGTAGCCATGGCGCGGGTAGCGCGGGATCAGCACGTTCCAGCCGCGGTCGTGAAATTGCCGCCCGAGGGCATCGAGCTGCTGAGGGCAGTTGGTGAATCCGTGCAGGAGGAGCAGCGACCGCTCGACCCGCTTGCCGTGGGTGTACAGGCGCGTGTGGCAGAGAGTGTTCACGTTGGGGCCGTCAAGATCTTTGAGCGTTCCTGCGATGCGGACGCCTTCCGCGTAGAGGTCACCGGTCATCGCATGCAAGGATTGATGTAATGGATTTTGAACTGAGTCAGGAGCAGCAGGCGATTCGCGACACGTGCCGCGACTTCGCGCGTGAGGTCGTCGCGCCGGCGGCCGAGGAACTGGACCGGGAGCACAAGTTCGGCTACGACGTCGTGCGGCAGATGGGGGAGCTCGGCCTGTTCGGGCTTCCGTTCGACGAGGAATTCGGTGGCGCGGGCGCGGACTACCTGTCCCTGTGCCTTGCGATTGAGGAGATCTCGCGCGCCGACGCGGGGGTCGGCATCACGTTGGAGGCGGCGGTCTGCCTGGGCGCCTCGCCGATCCATGACTTCGGGTCGCGTGAACAAAAGGAGAAGTGGCTGCCCGACCTGCTGGCGGGCCGGAAGCTGTGGGCGTTTGGGTTGACCGAGCCCGAGGCAGGGTCGGACGCCGGGGCCGCGAAGACGCGTGCCGAGTCGCGCGACGGGATGTGGGTCATCAACGGGTCGAAGCAGTTCATCACCAACAGCGGGACCGAGATCTCGGCGGGGGTGACGATCACGGCGGTGACAGGGCGCAACGGCGCTAATGGGACGGAGATCAGCGCGATCATGGTGCCCACTGGCACGCCGGGTTATCACGTCCTGGAGTCGTACCGGAAGCTCGGATGGCATTCGTCGGACACGCATCCGCTTAGCTTTGAGGATTGCTCGGTTCCTTCCGACAACCTGCTTGGGGTTCGGGGCGGGGGGTACAGGCAGTTCCTGCACACGCTGACGGGCGGGCGGATTGCGATCGCGGCGCTGTCGGTGGGGTTGGCGCAGGCGTGTCTGGACGCGGCGTTGTCCTATGCGAAGGAGAGGCGGTCGTTTGGGGTGCCGATCTCGAAGCACCAGGCGATCCAGTTCAAGCTCGCGGACATGGCGATGGAGACGGAGCTGGCGCGGACGATGGTGTACAGGGCGGCGGTCGCTTATGGGCGGGAGGGGGCGGAGACGTCGGATTCGGTGCGGATGCTCGCCGCGATGTCGAAGCTGTATGCGTCGGAGGTGTCGAAGCGCGCGGCGGACCAGGCGGTGCAGATCCACGGGGGGTATGGGTTCATGGAGGACTACCCGGTGGCGCGGTACTGGCGGGACGTGAAGGTCAATGAGATCGGGGAGGGGACGTCCGAGGTCCAACGGATGCTCATTGCTCGGTTGTTGGGGGCTTAGGGGCGGGACGGCCTAAGGGACGGGGAAGCGGGTGTGGGGGGAGGGCCTCGGTTGCGGGATTGGGACGCCGAGCGTATTTGTTCGTGTGTTAGGGCTATTGACATTTGGGACATTTGTTCGTACGATTCTATCGTGCTCCAGCTGTACCCAACCACCACTCCACCAGGCGCGGTTGCGGCCGAAAAGCTGATCGATCTGGAGCATCAGATCAGCCTCTTGCAGCTCGAGGCGGCCAAGCTGGCTGCCGAGGTGGCCCAGACCGACTATGCGGACCGCCACGGGTTCAACAGCACGGGCGACTGGATGCGCTTCAACTGCCATCTCATCGACAAGACGGCATGGGACCGGATCGCGGTCGGTAGGACTCTGGCCGGCATGCCGGAGAGCCACCAGGCCATGCAGGCGGGCGAGATCGGCTTTGCCCACCTCGGGATCATGGCCCGCACAGCCGAGGCGGTTGGCGAGGCGTTCAATGAGGAGAAGCTCCTGAAGTTCGCGCGGGAGTGCACGCCGGGACGGTTCTTCCGCAAGTGCGAGCACTACCGGCACTCGGTCGACGCCAAGCGCTATGCGGCAGAGCAAGCCGAACAGACTGAGCAGCGCAAGCTCAACTTCAGCACCGCAGAGGGTGGCTGGATGTGGATCAACTGCGTGCTCGACCCGATTGGCGGCGCGGCCGTGCGCAATGCGATCGAAGCGCTGGCGCGTCCCTCGGGTGCTCACGACTACCGGGAGCGCGAGCAGCGCCTGGCCGACGCGCTTGTCGAGCTCGCCACGAGTGGCGGCAATCAGAGGGTCCAGATGCAGGTCACAAGCTCGATCGAGACTCTTGTCGGCCTCATCGGTGCGCCGGGCGCGGAGGCCGAGTTCTCCCTCCCGATCTCATCCAAGACAGTGCAGCGCTGGACTTGCGACTGCAGCATCACACGGGTCCTGATGAAGGACTCGGTGGTGATCGATGTCGGTCGCGCGGAGCGCACCATCAAGGGCCCGAAGCGGCGGGCGCTGAATGCCCGCGACCAACACTGCCAGTGGGCTGAGTGTGAGAGGCCGGCGTCGAAGTGCGATGGACATCACATCGTCCATTGGGCACATGGCGGCGGGGATAAGCTGGAGAACCTTGCTCTTCTATGCGCCCGTCATCACTGGAAAGTGCATGAAGGCGGGTGGCAGCTCGTCAAAACAGACGACGGCCGGATCGTTCCTATCGGGCCGATAACAATGTTCGGTTTACCGCGCGGACCGGACTAGCGCGCCGGGCGCGCGCAGGGCGCTCTACCGATAGACCCCGTTGTGGCCCAGGCTGTGCAGTCCAACGTTCGGGAAATAAGTCAGTCCGTGGTCTTCCCAACCGACAGGTATTTTCGCGACCACCTGGCCATTCGTGGTGTCGAACACGTACACGGTCGAGTTGTAGCGGCCCGACGCCCACAGGCGCGTGCCCTCCGGGTTCAGCTGCAGCATGTCTGGGCTGCCGCCGCCTGGAATCGTCCACTTGTTCACGACGCTTTGCGTGGCGAAGTCGATGACGGAGACCGATCCTTCGAGGCGGTTCGACACATACAGCGACCTCGTGTCGCGCGACACCTGCAGGCCGTGTGCGCCGCGCCCGGTGGGAATGAACTTGACCACCTGCATCGCGATGGGGTCGATCACCGACACGCCCATGCTGCCCTG
>DATNMQ010000035.1:0-62869 GCA_035602465.1 Candidatus Sulfotelmatobacter sp.
GGCCAAGCGGCTCCATGGCGTCATCAAAGCCAGCGCACCGACCCTCTCACCGAAAACCTGGTACGGGATGCCCGCGTATGCCAAGGACGGCAAGGTTGTCTGCTTCTTCCAGAGCGGGCAGAAGTTCAAGTCGAGATACGCAACGCTCGGTTTCCAAGACGCTGCAAACCTCGACGACGGTGACATCTGGCCAACCTCCTTTGCCCTGAAGAGGCTCACCGCCGCCGTCGAGGAAAAGATCGGCCAGCTTGTCAAGAGAGCGGCTAGCTGAGGCGGGAGCGCCGCTCGGGCCGAGTTCGCTGGCTTGGCGACCGCGCGGATGGCACTGAGTGCCTGGCTAGCGGACAAGACACGACAGCGCGCGCGTGCTTGGATTTTTCAAAGAGATGCGACGCACGGTCCTGACCGGTGCGTCAACTGATATACAGCTGTGCTCACAAACCAAATCTCTGTCGTCCAGGTTCAGATCAGCCGACCACCGCGACAAACTTCGCAGCCTCGTTGCGAGGTTCTCTAGGAATCTGTGACCCGGCTGTGATCCGTCGACTCGGGACAGCCTAAGAAAACGGCAATTTTGAACTCAAAATTGGTCGGGGGCCCGGGATTTGAACCCGGGGCCTCACGGTCCCGAACTGTACGAACTCCCGTCCAGGAATGGCCGAAACGATCGGTTTCAGTTCGAAAGTTCTAACGCAGCCAGCCGCTCCGTCCAGATTTGAAGCGTTTTTCCGACGGTTTGCTACATGAACTACTACATGGGCCAAGGGTTTCAGCAGGGCCGCCGCGCGTGCTTTCCGACGATCGCAGCAGCTCGCGATTCTTCATCGGCTATTTGCGCCCGGCGCCCAACCTCGGGCGCTTGGTTGCCTCGGATCCGCCTTTCAGTTTGTCGATCGCCGCAGCCACTTGCTCGATTAGCGAACGCACGCATTCATTGGCCATGTGGCGGGACGCTTCTGGATTGCCGCTTGGGTCCCCCGCCAGGTCGCGGGCGAAAAGACCACTGACCGTCAGTCGGGTGCCGGAGCCATTCGGCTGCAGAGCGAGTTCGATCTTAATGCGAGGAGTGAAAAGCCGGTCCACTTCGAGAAGCTCGATGGAGCATACGGTGCTGTGGCCACGTGCCTGCGCCTCAGAGACTCTTAGGCGGACTCGCCGTGGCGGGACTCCACCCAGGTTAACCTCGCGGCTGCCTTGAAGTGCTGGCTCGCCCAGCCAGGGCCACCCGGGAGTAAGTGCGATCTCGCATGCATCCGCGTACGAACTAAAAGAGATGGTCTCGGCGTGTATACCTTGGATCAATTAGCTACGCTCCCGATTGTCTCCACTCGGCAGTGGGTGTCAAGGCCTCCGAAGCTCCCCATGGTCCCGAACTGGTGGTCCCCTTTAGTCCGGGCGGCTGCGCCCATCTGATCAAGGACACTATGTCAGCGCACCTCCACCAGGAGTCTGATCCCGGTCCTTTCCTGCCCATCGAGCGACAAGTCGATGAAGGACGGGATGCATACCAGGTCGAGGCCCGCTGGCGCCACATAACCACGGGAGATAGCGATCGCCTTAATGGCCTGGTTGACAGCGCCGGCCCCGATGGCATGAACCTCGACACGCTGCTGACTCCGGATGACTCCGGCGATGGCACCGGCCACCGAGACCGGCTTGGAGGCGGCAGCAACTTTGAGCACCTCGTAGGGCGCCCTGCCCTCGCCCGACATTGTTAGAAAATCCTCGTCAACTGGATTCTCAGTCGATGCCCTGGATCAGGGTGGACAGTTGGAAACTGGAGCTGGGCCAAAGGGGCGGCCAGCCTAAGCCGGAGCGCCGTTCGGAGTTCGCGAGTCTTCTGAAGAGGTCTCCTCCCGACGGGGCCCGGCGTGGAAGGTAAGGCCCCCCTCAGGACTGCAGTCGACCACCACGGTATCGCCACGTGAGATTCGGCCCCGGAGCAGCTCCTCAGAGAGCTGATCCTCGATTCGGCTCGTGATCACACGTCGCAGCGGGCGAGCGCCATACATCCGGTCGTAACCTTCCTTGGCAAGAAGGTCCTTGGCGGCGTCAGTGACCTCGATTTTTATCTGCAGCTCATTTAGATGCTTGCTCAGCCGCTGCAGCTGAAGATCGACGATTTGCCGGATCTGCCCGGTCGTCAGACTCTTGAAGACGACCACGGCGTCAACTCGATTGAGAAACTCAGGGCGGAACATCCGCTTCAATTCCTCGTCGATCTTCTCTTTCGTGTTCTTGTGGCGCCGCTCGACCTCATCGGACTCGTCCACGACCGCGGGTTGGAATCCGAGCGCGGTGCCAGCCTGGTTGACGTCGCGGATGCCCAGATTGGAGGTCATGATGATGACCGTGTTCGCGAAGTTGACCACCTTGCCCTTCGCATCGCTGAGCCGGCCGTCCTCCAGGATTTGCAACAGCATATTGAAGACCTCGGGATGCGCCTTCTCGATCTCGTCGAAGAGGATCACCGAGTAAGGCCGGCGGCGTACAGCCTCGGTCAGCTGGCCGCCTTCGTCATAGCCAACATAGCCCGGAGGTGAGCCGACCAGTCTTGCGGTGGTGTGGCGCTCCATGAACTCCGACATGTCGAGCTTGATCAGCGCGTCCTCGGAACCGAACATGTACTCCGCGAGCGCGCGGGCCAGCTCGGTCTTGCCGACGCCGGTGGGTCCCAGGAAGATGAAGGAGCCGATCGGCCTTCTGGGATCTTTGAGCCCCGCGCGTGCGCGGCGCACCGCTTGCGAGACGGTGACGATCGCCTCGTCCTGGCCGACCATCCGCTTGTGCAGCTCCTCTTCCATCCGGAGCAGGCGCGAGGTCTCCTCCTCGACCAGCCTTGAGACGGGCACTCCGGTCCAGGCCGCCACGATCTGGGCGATGTCCTCCTCGCCCACCTCGGGGACTATCTCGCCGAGCTTGTCGCGCCAGGCGGACTCCTTCTCGGCGTACGTCTCTTTTAGCTTCTTCTGCTTGTCGCGCATGGCGGCCGCAGTCTCATACGCCAGGTGCGCGATCGCGTCCTCCGTCTCGGCATTCAGTTTCTTGATCTCCTTCTGGAGGTCCTTCAGCTCGTCGGGGGTCGTGGTCAACTTCATGCGCACGCGGGCTGACCCCTCGTCGATGAGGTCGATCGCCTTGTCGGGAAGCGCCCGGTCGGCAACGTAGCGGTCGCCCATGACGGCCGCCGCCCGGATGGCGGCGTCGGTGATGGTGACCCGATGGTGCTTCTCATAAAGGGACTTGACGCCTTGCAGGATGTCAATCGTTTCCAGCATGGTGGGCTGGTCGACGAAGACGGGCTGGAAGCGGCGCTCCAAGGCGGCGTCCTTCTCGATGTACTTGCGGTACTCGTTGAGCGTGGTCGCCCCGATGCACTGGATCTCGCCTCGGGCGAGAGCCGGTTTCAGGATGCTGGCGGCATCGATCGCGCCCTCGGCAGCGCCCGCACCGACCAGGGTGTGAAGCTCGTCGATGAAGAGGACGACCTCACGGGAGGAGCGGATCTCGTCGAGGATCCTCTTCAGGCGCTCCTCGAACTCACCGCGGTACTTGGTGCCGGCGACCAGAGCACCCATGTCGAGCGTAAGCACGCGCTTATTGATCAGCGACTCAGGAACGTTACCAAGCGTGATCAGCTGGGCCAGGCCCTCGGCGATCGCCGTCTTGCCGACGCCTGCCTCGCCGACCAGGGCCGGGTTGTTCTTGGTCCGGCGGCTGAGGATTTGGATCACGCGCTCGATCTCGGTCTCGCGGCCGATCACGGGATCGAGCGAGTTCTTGCGGGCGAGCTCGGTGAGGTCACGACCGAACTGGTCCAGCAGCGGCGTCTTGGAGGGCGTCTTGGGCGCCGGCTCCGATTCCTCCTGGGTGGAGCCCCCCTGGCGCAGGCGCTCGATCTCGGCCCGGACCTTGTCCAGGGTGGCGCCGAGATCATGGAGGACGTGGGCGGCGATGCCCTCCCCTTCGGTGAGGAGGCCAAGTAACAGGTGCTCGCTGCCGACGTAGTTGTGACCTGTCCGGCGCGCCTCTTCGAAGGAGAGTTCGATCACCTTCTTCACGCGCGAAGTCGGGATTATCTGCTGCAGGACGGTGAACCCCTTGTCTCGACCGACCTGTGACTCGACCGTCTGGCGGACCTTTTCGATCTCGACGCCGAGGTTGTTGAGGACCTTGGCCGCTATCCCATTGGCCTGTCGCATCAGTCCGAGTAAGACGTGCTCCGTGCCGATGTAGCTGTGGTGGGACGTTTCTGCCTCTTCCTGGGCGAGCACCAGAACCTTCTTGGCTAGCTCAGTGAACCTCTCGAACGGGTACACGTCCCTCCTTGGGTCCGGGGGCTAGGGTAGGGCCAGCACCTCCTCGTCTTTTAGTGTCGCGGTCCGCCCCTGCGGGCTCGAACCCATTATGACCCCGCCGCAGGAGACTGCTGGCGGCTACCCGCTAGGCCCTGTCCACTCACCGGCCGTGGACAGCACCAGCGGATCACCGGATAGCGCCAAGCCCGCCGAGATGTTCGCCTCGGCCCCTGAGCGATCGTTCAGCCTCCCGTCGTCAAGTCCGTCCGCCACTCGGCCAATCGCGCGGTCGTATATGACCACCTGAGCAGGGTTCCGGCCATCGAACCAGCTCCGGGCCTTTCGCGCCAACTCCCTGTACCTCTGCTGCCCGGTCCCGGCCGCGAGCCGGTCCATCACAAAAACCGCCGACTGAACGTCGTAGGCGTGGACATGCGGGAGGTCGAACCCAGACTCGATCACCTCCGTAAATACCGCATTGGCGCTGCTGACCGCGACCTGACGCAGTTCCGGCCGGTCGAGCGCGACGGCCGCGTCGATCAATGCCGCCTCCTGGACATGCCCCCACAGATGCGGTCGTCCGCGCTCGTCGGGCGAGTTCATCAGCATCCCGTCCGCGCGGCATCCGGCGAGCTCCTCGCACCAGACGGCAAGGCGAGACGAAAGCCATGGGTCGGGGGCTCGATGCAGAACGGCCAATGCCGTCAGGGCATGGAGAGCTCGGACGTCTGAAGGGGGCGAGCCCGCGGAAGCCGCGGCAAGGCCGTCGGCGAGAACGCCTCGGGCCGCTCCGTTGTCCAGGAGCGGGGCCGCCTCGGCCAGCGCGAAGATTGCGCGTGCCTGCCAGAAGTTGATCCCGACGACCGAGGTCGGCCCCTCGCTGTTCCGGGCGCCGTTCCAGTCATAGATGAAGTTGTGCCAGCGGCCGTCGGCTTCGTGCATCCAGAGCACGAAGTCCAGGAGTCCTTCCGCCCAAGAACGGAGCGCCACATTGCCGGTGACCGCCCAGAGCCTGCACAAGAGGACACAGGCACGGGCGGCGTCGTCCACGCAGGCAACTCCCTCCACCCCGCTCTCGCGCGCATCGAAGAGTTCGCCCTTTGAGCCGGAGTACACGGCAACCGCCAGTGCCCGTGGACCGGCCGCCGGCAGCCGTCGTGTCAGGGCCGCGAGCTGCCTCAACATTGTGTTAGTGAGCCGACGATCTCCTTGACGTCGAAATCGGCGGCGGCCATACAGCTGTCGGCGCAACCGTAGTACATCCGGATCCGCTCCCCTCGGTCGTCGAGCGGGACGTGGCCGCAAGAGAACACGGTGTTGTTGTAAAAACCCGAAGTCTCGTATTCCTCCTTCGGAACGAGGATGGGGTCCGGCGAGCGGCCGATGACTCGGCTCGGATCCTCGGCGTCCAGAAGCAGGGCACCCATCGCATATTGGCCATCGACGCCCACGCCGTGGTAGAGCTCAAGCCAGCCCTCGGGCACGCGGAACGGAACCGCGCCTGCGCCGGTACGGAGACCGTCCCACATGCCCTTGCGAGGCAATGCGAGTGGCCGGTGCCCGCCCCAGCTCACCATATCGTCGGAGAACGCGATCCAGATCCCGAGCACGCGGTTGAACGACGCCGGCATAGGCCGCGTCAGTGCGATGTAACGGCCTCTCACCCGGCCAGGAAACAACACCACGTCCTTGTGGTCGGGCAGGAACATGATTCCGTGGCGCTGGAACGACAAGAAGTCGGTCGTCGTCAGCCGGCTGGTGGTTATTCCTAGCTGGCCCACCGAAACATACGTGATATGCCAAACGCCATCGATCAGCGTTGCGCGCGGGTCTTCGCATCCATACTCCTCAAACGAATCGACCGGGCACACCGCGGGTAGACGGTCGACCTCGAAGTGCGCACCATCGGTGCTCCGCGCTACTCGGAGATGTGATATCTGGGTCAAGTAATCCCTGACTTCTTCAGGGGCTCCCGGCTTGGCGGGGGGCACCCGGACCCGGATGGTACGGGGGTCGCTCAGGTCGATCCCGGGGAGATCCTTGCGAACATAGGCAACGACCACGCGGGGAGGCTCTGTGGCTGGGTCCAGGAAGGCGAGACCGATAACGTTCTCGCCGAGCATCCCAGCGGGGAGCGACTGCAGCCCCTTCTCCGGGGCAGTTGGGTCCAGGGTTCTTGCCGTGGCGGGCAGGAGGCCGGTCATGGCCCGAGGACGCTCCCCAACCCGCAGCAGCAGGATCGTCTCCTCGCCGACCGTGGCCGCCGCCGCGTTGAACACCGAGACGACCTCGAGCGCGGCCTGCGATGGCGCCACATCTCGACTTGACAAGATCGGGTTGTTGGCCAGGCGTTGGCCGAGATCCCGGGCGGAAACTGCGCTCATGCGGCTCGGAGTCTAGGCAATCTGGCGCCCAGGCGCCGCCGCGCTACTCCACGTAATCGCGAAGTTTCTTGGAGCGAGAGGGGTGGCGGAGTTTGTGCAGGGCCCGGACCTCGATCTGGCGGATACGCTCGCGGGTGAGCGCGAATCGCTTGCCCACCTCTTCTAGCGTGCGCTGATGACCATCGTTGAGCCCGAAGCGCAATTGGATCACGCGGCGCTCCCGCGGCGTGAGCGTGTCGAGCACATCCTCCACCTCGGAGTGCAGCATGGTGAGCGAGGCGGCGTCCGACGGCGAGACTGCCTCACGGTCCTGGACGAAGTCGCTGAGATGGGAGTCCTCCTCCACGCCGATCGGGGTCTCGAGCGAGATCGGGAACTGGGCAAACCTGATGATCTCCTGCACCCGCTCAGGGGTGATCCCCATCTCCTCGCCGAGCTCTTCCTCGCTTGGCTCGCGCCCAAGCTCCTGGAACAGGCGCCGCGATACCCGCCCCAGCTTGTTGATCACCTCAATCATGTGTACGGGGATGCGGATCGTTCGCGCCTGGTCAGCGAGGGCACGGGTGATGGCCTGCCGTATCCACCAGTGGGCGTAGGTGGAGAACTTGAACCCCTTGTGGTAGTCGAACTTCTCGACCGCCCGGATGAGGCCTACGTTGCCCTCTTGGATCAGATCTAGGAAGCTGAGGCCGCGGCCGAAGTACTTCTTGGCGATCGAGACCACGAGGCGAAGGTTGGCCTCGGTCAGCCGCTGCTTGGCCTCGTATGCGCGCTCGTACCGCTCCGTCAGCCGGTAACGCGCGATTCGGTAGGCCTCGAGCGCCTCCGCTCGAATCCGCGGCCGCGCTGCGCCGTTGGCCTGACGCCGGCGCTCGGCCGCTGCGGCGTCGAGCAGGCTCTGCAGCTTCGATAGGTCGTTGAGGCCAAGCAGCTCCAGCGCGATGTGAGCCTGCTGGCCCTTGCGCTTGACCGTGGCCAGGCGCTCGATGACGTCGGGCAGCATCTCTTCGACCGACCGCTGTCTGGCGTCGATCTCCTCCACGACGTCGAGCGCCTGCAGCGCATCGTGGAGGGGCTTGGCCTCGATCGCCTGGGCCAGCTCGACCTCGTCCTTGCCGGTGAGCAGGCTGACGCGCCCGATCTCCTTGAGGTACATCCGCACCGGGTCGTCGAGCGAGACCGAATCCATCATCTCGATGTCGAGCATCTCGTCGTCGATCTGCTCGACCTCTTCGAAATCCTTCTCCCCATCGGTGACATCGATGCCGATTTCCTTGAACGCGGCGAAGATGCGGAAGATCTGATCCGGCTCGGCGTCGATCTCCGGGAAGCCATGGAGGATGTCGTCGGGTGTGAGGTAGCCCTGCTCCTTGCCCTTGACGATCAACTCCTCGGCGACCGTCATCAACTCGTCTTCGAACTTGCTCTCCGGCTTATCCAGGGTCTTGCTGCCGCGTCTTGTTCCGGTCCCCGTCGCCGTCTTGGCCACGCGTGCGATTTCTACCTGCTCCTTTGGGTTGTGGCGCGGGCGAGCTCCCTCGCCTCAGCTTCGAGCCGAGCTATCCGCTAGCTGCGACCGCCTCGGTGAGCAAACTCGTGGCTGGCGGCATCACTGAATACGTACCGCCAACCGGACCGTCCGCCCGCGCATCGCCTCTACGTAGTTAGTGAGAGCGGGCGGAAGAGGAAGCCACTATGGCTCTTATGGCAGGGACAACCCCAGAAGACAGTGTAGTCTCGGAAGCCTACTCGAGCCGCGTATGGTGGGTTAGACCATGCGAATCGCGTTCGTCTCCTCGAGCCTGCCGCGCCGCTGCGGAATCGCCACCTTCACCTCCGACCTCATGGCGGCTACTCGAAATGCGGATCCCGACCTAAGCACCTGGGTCGCTGCCATCGACGAACCTAACGTGGTCAGGCTCTATAAGCGCGAGGTCCGCTGGCGGATCCGCGAGGGCGACCCGAGCAGCTATCGCGCCGCTGCCGCTGCCATCAACGACTCGAAGGTTGATGTGGTCAACGTGCAGCACGAGTTCGGCCTGTACGGAACGTGGCACATGGATGGGACGGAAAGCGTCTACGAAGACCACCTGAGGCCATTCCTCGAAGAGCTCCGAAAGCCAGTGGTGACAACCCTCCACTCGGTTCCACCCAAGCCCTCGCCGTCGATGCGCGAGGCGGTCCTCTCAATTGTCGAGTTGAGTCACCAAGTGGTTGTAATGGCCGCCACCGCCGTCGACCTGCTGGCCACGGATTACCACGTTCAGGAGCCGCCGATCGTGATTCCGCACGGCATGCCGGCGATCGAGCCGCATGGACGGATTCGCATTAAGGCAAAGCTAGGCCTCCAGGACCGAACCATCATCTCCACCTTCGGACTTGTGGACCCGCGCAAGGGCATCGAGTACATGGTCGAGGCGATGCCGGACGTCGTCGCTCGGCACCCGAAGGCGCTGTACCTGATCGCAGGGCAGACGCATCCCAACCTGTTGAGGAGCCAGGGCGAGCAATACCGCAACTCGCTGATCGACACGGTCGAGCGCCTGGGCCTTCGGGATCACGTCTCCTTTATCGACCAGTACCTGGCCCAGCGCGACATCATCGACCTTCTGCTGGCGAGTGACGTCTACGTCACGCCCTACCTGGACCCGCGACAGATCACCAGCGGGACGCTGGCCTATGCAATGGGCGCGGGGAAAGCCATCGTCTCGACTGGATACCTTCACGCCAAGGAGGCCTTGGGCGAAGGGCGCGGCATCCTGATTGGCTTCAGAAATTCCGACCAACTCGCTGCGGGTGTCAACTCTATTCTCGCCAGCAGCGAGCGCAAACAGACACTAGAGCACATGGCGTACGCCTACGCCAGGGAGATGACGTGGCCGAAGCTGGGCCGGCGCTGGGTCGAGCTCATGGCCGCGATCGAAGCCGGGGCAGGCGATGACCCAGCATGCCGCTCTGTACCCGTCCTCGCCGCCCAGCTTGATGAGCCATGGGAGGCCGTAACCCATGCGAGAACCCTGCCGGCTACCCGAATGACGCGCGCGTACGGCCACACGCTGGAGGCGGGGTAGTCGCGTCGTTTACGTGATTGATGCCGGCATGAGAGACGCGCTGCGGTGACGAACCCACTCACGGATGGAACGTGCGATGCAGCCCATTGAGGATCGGTCGGAAGCCGACGTCGCTGCTGAGCGAGCGAGCGAACCATGAACAAACGCCGGGATCGTGGCCGCTAACACACGCTGCTCGTTCTGCGGAAAGGGCCAGGACCAGGTCCGCAAGCTGGTCGCGGGCCCCGGGGTCCACATCTGCGACCAGTGCATAGACCTCTGCCAGGAAGTGCTCGAGGACGAAAGCAAGACCGTCACCTCGAAGAAGGCGAAGCCCGGCTTCATCCCCAACCCGAAGACGATCTGCGCCGCGCTCGACCAATACGTAATCGGGCAGGGCCACGCCAAGCGCGTCCTCTCGGTCGCCGTATACAACCACTACAAGCGGATCCAGGCGTCGAAGGAGGTCGGCGATGTCGAGCTGCAGAAGTCGAATGTCATGCTGGTCGGCCCCACCGGCTGCGGCAAGACCTACCTGGTGCAGACGCTGGGGAAGATCCTGGACGTCCCCTTCGCGATCGCCGACGCCACAAGCCTGACGGAAGCCGGCTATGTTGGCGAGGACGTCGAGAACATCCTTCTCCGCCTGATCCAGGCCGCCGACTTCGACATCAGCCGCGCCGAGCGCGGGATCATCTACATAGACGAGATCGACAAGATCGCGCGCAAGTCGGACAACCCGTCGATCACCCGTGATGTCTCGGGAGAAGGGGTGCAGCAGGCGCTGCTCAAGATCCTGGAGGGCACCGTCGCCAACGTCCCCCCGCAAGGCGGCCGCAAGCACCCTCACCAGGAGTTCCTCCAGATCAACACGACCGACATCCTGTTCATCTGCGGGGGCGCCTTCGACGGCCTGGAGCGCATCATCGAGAAGCGCATCGGCCACCGCCGGATCGGGTTCGGTTCACATGTGACGACTGAAAAGATCGGACACGAGAAGGACGTCTCGAACATCCTCAAGCACCTGCGGCCGCAGGATCTTCTCAAGTACGGGTTCATCCCCGAGTTCGTCGGTCGGCTGCCGATCACCGTGACGCTGCACTGCCTCAACGAGCAGGACATCGTACGCATACTCATCGAACCCAAGAACGCGCTCGTCAAGCAGTACCAGAAGTTCTTCGCGCTTGACAACGTCGAGTTGGTCTTCGAGGGCCGGTCGCTGGAGGCGATCGCGCACAAGGCGCTGATGCGCGGGACGGGCGCCAGGGCGCTGAAGTCGATCATCGAGGAGGTGCTCCTCAACTCGATGTTCGAGGTGCCCTCCCGGCCCGATATCAAGCGCTGCATCATATCGGAGGAGTCGATCGTCGAGTCCCGCGAGCCCGAGTTCGTGCTCGCCGACCAGTCCGACGGATACAAGCCGCTGATCGTCCGCGCAACGGCCTAGGAAGGCACTGCGGAGCCCGCATGGTCGCTCTCGCAGTATGTCGTCGCCCACTATCGGCCTCAGCCCGGTTCTGCTTACCTATCGCGGTGCGTCACCGCCCAGCCCTTCAAACGACGGACCTAAGCTAAGCGCCGATCTTCACCATGCGGAAGAGGTCAGAGCCCTGCCCTCCTAAGATGCCGACAGTCAAGCCCCTTACGTCGTTCTGCCCCGACGCATCGAGGCGAGCCGTCGTCGGATACGCTGCTGTTCGTCGAGCACCCTGGGAATCAACACTGACGGATCAACGCCTTTGACGTCGACCATTCCCAGTTCCTCCAGTCGCACAGTGATCCCTTTGGGTACCAGGTTTTGATTCCGGAGGTTCAACTGCTCGAGGGCCTCTAGAAGACGGTCGAGTTCATGGAGTTGCTGGTTCAGCTGGGACTGATCACGCATGATCGAAGCGAGGAACTTCCGTAAGCCGAGGGGGACGCAAGTGCATGGCGGCAAGAGTCAACCTGCAGGGCCCGGTAGGGGTATCCCCACCTACAGCGCGAGGGATTCAGAAATGCTTTACGAACGTGATCGGCTCGTTACCGAGGACACCGTTACCCAGCTTTTGGAGGACTCTGCAACAGTCTTCGGGCGAGGTTCACCGAGAAGTGCCCGCGCGTCGTTGTGGACCTCAAGCAGATCCTGAGTGGCCGCTGGGAGCTGACGGGTCCCTGCCTGAGACGCCGCAGCGTGGGCCGTTACATAGCGCCTGAGCATCGTGCGGTGTTCGCGAAGTTGCCGTACGAGCGCGGCCACCCTGAAGTCGTAGTGGTGCCCGGCCTCGAATGCGAACCGGTCGAGTTCTCTCTCGTCCACGTAAATCCCACCCAAAAAAGTGACACGGACAACCGTACTGGTCTTACACCTGTCCGGGCCCTCGAACGTGTCCCGCGAGGCTGCTACTCATGCTAGGTCCGCATCGATGGTTAGCGAGGGCGGTCGTCCGGAGGTTGCCTGGCTACTCGGGATTGTCACGCCCACAGTCGAGGCGTGACCGGCGTTGCCTCAGCGTTGGCGTCAGACTGGCGGAGCTGCGTTGCTCGGTTTATGGGGCTCTCCTCGACCGAGGTGGCTAACGGCGCGGGCGTTGCCGGTGGTGAGCTGGGGTGGAGGTGGAAAGTCATGGCTGTCTACGAGTTCGAGTGCAAGGCGTGCGGCAAGCACTTTGAGGTAAGCGTCCCGATCAGCGACCACGACGGCTTGAAGAAACGGCCGCCAAAGTGCCCCAAGTGCGGCAAGTCCCGGGTGCAGCAACTGGTCTCGAGCTTCAGCACCAAGGCGCCAAGCAAGTACTGAGTCTGACCGTCGGCGAGGGAAGTCGGGTTCGATCTGGGTTGCTACACCGGTTGCTACATGGCCACTTTTCATAGCCTTGAAATGTAGGCGTGGTGGTCAGATTTGTATTCGAAGACTTGGTCGGGGGCCCGGGATTTGAACCCGGGGCCTCACGGTCCCGAACTCTGAGACCTTTGGTCCAGAAATGTCGGAAACGATCGGTTTCAGTTCGAAAGGTCTAACTCAGCCAGCCGCTCCGTCCAGATTTGAAGCGTTTTTCCGAGGGTTTACTACTTGAACTACTACATGGACCTAGGCTTCATCGACCTCGGCAGAGGGACGATCTCGCGTCAATGTATTGGAACCTTGTGGATCAGCTTCAAGTCCGCCGTTACATGTTCGCCAGCCGATCGGCCAGGGATGAAGACGTTGAGACAAGACTCCAGGACTTTCTCAACGCGCCCCTCCCAGAGTCGATAAGGGGGATCCAGGACTGGGCCTAGCTGCTCCCTGATGCGGATAATTTCGTCAGCATCTCGTTTCCTGCGGGAGGGTTGAGCCGAGCTGTGTCCGGACCAGTTGTGTTGGTTGTCATGGGAGTGTCCGGATCGGGCAAAACGACTGTTGGCTCGATGCTCGCCCGCCGGCTGAAGTGGCAGTTCCAGGAAGGGGATGACCTTCATCCTCAGGCCAACATCGACAAGATGAAAGCAGGCAACCCGCTCACCG
Organism: Candidatus Sulfotelmatobacter sp.; assembly: GCA_035602465.1. Taxonomy (GTDB): domain Bacteria; phylum Chloroflexota; class Dormibacteria; order Dormibacterales; family Dormibacteraceae; genus 40CM-4-65-16. The sequence continues at coordinate 13,220 of DATNMQ010000035.1, forward strand.
ACGCGGACCGCGGTCCTTGGCTGGAGCTGATCGCCGATTGGGTCGACCAGCGGCTAGATACGGGTCAGAGCGGCATCATCACGTGCTCGGCGTTGAAGCGCACGTATCGCAACGTAATCGACCGACGGCGGCGCGGAGTCGTTTTCATATTCCTCGACGGGCCGCAGAAAACCGTCGCTCTCCGACTCGGTTCGCGCCACGGTCACTTCATGCCGCCTCAACTCTTACAGAGCCAGTTCGACGAGCTGGACCCGCCGGCGCCCGACGAGCCCGCCATCAGGTTCGACGTCGATGAACCGCCACAACAAATCGTCGACGACGTCATTGAGAAGCTCGGGTTGAGGGATCCGACGCGGCTCGAATAAACCCAGCTGGCGGACCAGACGCGCCGACCGCTGACTCGACGGAAACGGTAGCGTCCTCATGCCAGGCCACCGCGCCGATCTGACCAAGGTGCTTCGGCTACGATGCACGCGCAGCAATCGCCATGCTCTTCATCTCGGCAGACCGCCTTCGCCAAGTAGTGCCGATGCCGGACGCGATCGAAGCGGTCCGCAGGGCCTACACGAATGTGTCGGCTGGAACCGTAGAGCAGCCGACCCGACTGGTGCTTGAGCGCGGGACCGCATTGGCGATGATGGCACGGGATCGAGAAACAGGTGCCACGGTTCTTAAGGCGCTCACGATTCGGCCCGATAATCCGACTGCAGGTTTGCCGGCCATACAGGCGCTCGTCATCCTTTTTGACGGCAAGTCGGGGACGCCCCGAGCGGTCATCGACGGCACCTCGTTAACCGCTCTCCGGACCGGAGCAGCCAGTGGAGTCGGGACTGCGCTACTTGCGCCGGCAGACTCGCACGTACTTGGAATGGTTGGGGCTGGAGCCCAAAGTGCAGACCAGATCCGTGCCGTGTGCTGCGTCCGGCCGATCACGCAAGTACGCATCGCCTCCCGAACCGCAGCAAGGGCTCGACAGCTCGCCGTGCGGCTCCGCGACGAACTGCCGAAAGTGCAATTCGTGCCAGTGGAGGCCATTGGCGAGGCGGTTAGTGACGCCGACGTCATATGCACCGCGACGCCATCGACTGCGCCGCTGTTCGAAGCCAACCTACTAAAGCCAACCGTTCACGTCAATGCGGTGGGTGCATTCACGCCGGAGATGTGCGAGCTACCCCCAGAGCTGCTTCGGGACGCACGAATCGTAGCCATAGATGAATATGAGGCCGCCATGGTCGAGGCTGGAGATCTTCTTCAAGCGATCGATCAGGGCTTCTTGACTCCCGACCGATTGATCGAGATCGGGACGCTCCTGACTAATCCGCCATCTCTTCGGACTGGGTGGACAGTCTTTAAGTCGGTTGGCATCGCGGCCCAGGACCTCGCGGTCGCGGAGGTTGCGGCCAACAGAGCTCCCAAGTCTGACGACACTGCATGGAGCTAACTGCAGAAGAGACGGACGTCCTAGGCGGCGCTCATGGAGCGGCCGCCAAATTTGCTATGGAGATCGTCACAAATTACGGCCGCGCAATGGGCGCCTCGCGGCTCATGGAGATAACCCGTGCTCACATCGACAGCTGTCTGTTTCACGGACAGTCGGGCCTCGACTTCGCTGAACGGTTGCTCTACGGAGGCGCGCAAGTCCGGGTGCCAACAACGCTGAACGTGGGGGCGGTCGATCTGCTGCACCCCGAACTGAACCGCAGTGACCCAGCAAGCATCGAGAGCGGTCGACGTCTGATGTCCGCCTATCAGTCGATGGGATGCCGCCCCACATGGACGTGCGCACCGTACCAACTGAAGGACCGGCCGGTGTTCGGAGAGCAGATTGCCTGGGCGGAGTCGAATGCGATCGTCTTCGTGAACTCCGTTCTCGGGGCGCGCACCGACCGTTACGGCGACTTCATTGACATTTGCGCGGCAATCACCGGCAAGGTGCCGGAGCACGGTCTCCACATATCCGAGAACCGCCGTGGCGAGATTGTCTTTGACGTTTCGGGCCTACCCGCATCGTTGTCGACCAGCGAACTCCTGTGGCCTCTCTTAGGGCTGGTGGTCGGCAGGCTTACGGGCAACAGGATTCCGGTAATCGTGGGCGCGGCGAACAATCCTGACGAGGACGCACTCAAAGCCTTCGGTGCCGCGGCCGCTTCGTCAGGAGCCGTGGCGCTTTTCCATGTCGTCGGTGTGACGCCCGAAGCTCAGACCCTCGATCAGGCTCTGCAAGGCACACGTGCCCGAGAAACGATTCTGATAACAGCGAGCATGCTGCGCGAAGCGCAATCTGAACTTACGTCGTCGCAAACCGGTCGTCTTGTGGCAGTTAGCGTGGGGACGCCGCACTTCTCACTCCAAGAGTTCGAGCGCTTGATTGCGCTGATCGATGGAAAGAGACGAGACGCGGACGTTGACTTCTATGTGTCGGCCGCACGCGAGACGATCCTTCAAGTTGAAGAGCGCGGCTGGAATCGGCTACTGGATGACTTCGGCATCGATCTTGTAGCGGACACCTGCACTTATCTGAAGCCGATTCTTCGGCGCACCGATGGCCTGGTGATGACGAACTCAGCAAAGTGGGCCTACTACGCTCCAGGAAATCTTGGCTACGACGTGGTCTTCGCCACGCTGGACGACTGCGTCGCTTCAGCTGTCGCCGGTCGAGTAGTTCTGGATACAGCCTATGAATGACGGGTTTCAGCCGCTCGTAGCAGGTTCTGCCACGGGCCCGGCTGCAGTCCTGACGGAACCACTGAGCCTGTGGGGCGGTCTCGATCCCGATACCGGGACCGTCATCGATGCCCATCACCCACAACGAGGCAGCGTCATTGCTGGAAGTGTCCTGGTCATGCCGTTCGGCCGCGGTTCAAGCTCAAGTGCGAGCACCCTGCTTGAAGCGGTTCGCTTGCGCACTCACCCCACCGCGATCGTGCTCGCTGAGCCGGACGACATCCTGGTCCTCGGCGCGATTGTCGCGAAGGCCCTTTACAGCATCACCGTCCCCGTGGTCGTTCTTCCGCGATCCGCCTATGACCTGATCCATACGAGCGACGAACTCGTAATAGCTGCGGATCGATTGGCCATCAGCCGGGCCGGTCGGGGCGTGGTCTCGCTGAGAGCGCGAAACCGAGACGCTGGGTTGACCGCCTAGCCGCGCAAGCTCTGAAGAATTCCCGTCTCACGCATCATCTGCTCGGTCGCATCTGGACCCAATGGCGCTCCGGCCGTGAGGACTTCGATGCCGTCATCCGTCACCAAAACCGTGTCTTCACATCGAATGTAAAGCCGCTCCTCCGGTATCCAGAACATCGGGTCGACTGAGATAACCATGCCGGGCTCAAGCTTGCCGGCCCTGTACTCGCCGACGTCGTGAACCGCCATTCCGACCGGGTGGGAAAGGTGCCCGCGAAAGTCAAGCGCGGTTCGTGCGGCCCGTGCATGGTGCGGCTCTACGAACGTCGTCCTTTCGAGCACCGGGCGCATCTCCTCAGCCGCGGCGTCAAGTATGTCTTTTGAAAAAGCACCCGGCTTGATGAGGCGCAACAGCGTCTGGTGGTACTCGACGATGTAGCCGTATAACGCGCGCTGCGCTTTGGTGAAGGTTCCGTTAACTGGCCACATCCGACCGATGTCACTCGTGTAGTAGCGGAAGTCCGGAGCGTAGTCGTACAGAACCAACTCGCCGTCCTGAAGCTGGGACGCCAAACGGAAGTAGTGGCCGTGCCACGCATTTGTCCCCGTCGCAACGATGGCTCGGTATCCCTCCCCCCGCGCGCCGGACAACAAGAACTTGAGCAACGCGACGGCCGCCAGTTCGTACTCGTTCACGCCGGGGGCCGTCGACCTCATTGCTTCGGCTGCGGCGTCGGCTGTGAGCCGGCCAGCCACTCTGAGGAGCTCCTGCTCGCGCGCACTCTTCACAAGCCGCATTCGATCGAGGTGCGGCGTTAGATCCTCAAGCGCGAGCTCGGGAAAGCGGCGCTGAAGTTCGGAGACAAGGTGCTTTTCTCGACCCTGCCCGCCATCCCAGGGATCTGACAGCGCCCGAGCCGCCGCTGCGGTCATCTCAATCCGACTCTGCGCGGCTCCCTCGGCCGGAGCCATCGGCACAAATACGCGTGGTCGGGGTGGTCTGTACGTTCGCACCGCGAGGTCCAGCGTCAGCGCATCGGCAGGCTTGACCTCGTCCACGCCGACGAGGTTGCGGAGTAGATCGGCATCCTCAACGCTCATCGCACTGCCTTCGCTTCGCTCGCGGTCTGGTTCCCTGTGCGTCAGATAGAGCACCGAGCGACCGGAACCGCCTTCGACTGTCAGGTACGCTCGAGGCACCTCAAGGCCAGTGAGGTAATAGAACTCATTCGACTGCCGGAACAACCCCATCGAGGCGAGCTCGCCGAGACCCGGCACGACAGCAACCGCCGGTTCGCCGATGGCATGAGCAAGACGGGTCCGCCTGGATCTCAGCTCCTCAGCATTGAAGTCCGTCTGATACGGCGGGGCGGCGTCCAACCTTCAGTCGCCGCTCGGCAGGACGCGATAGCTCGCACCTGCAGTCGTTTCGAATACCACGGTGTCGCGATCGAGATTGTTAATCTCGACTCGCCGGTCACCGGCGAACACATCGACCCCGAGCTTTGCTTCTAGCCGGCACGTCGCGCCTTTCCCCGACGTGATCCGCGCCGCCACCAACCGACCGTCACGCCACTCAATGCCGACCTCGAACCCGCCGCGAGCTCGCAGCCCTGAGACGCGACCGGAGGGCCAGACAGTTGGCAGCGCGGGCAGCAATTTGATCGTGCCCCGATGGGACTGAAGCAACATTTCGCAGATCGCCGCGACCGCGCCGAGGTTGCCGTCGATCTGAAATACCGTGAGCGGGTTTGAGCCTTGCGGTGGATGCAGGTCGAGCAGGCTGATCTCCGTGCTCTTCTGATACAGCCCTCGCAGGCTTTCAAACGCCCGATCGCCTTCGCCGAGTCGCGCCCAAAGGGCTGCGACCCACGAGCGACTCCAACCACCCTCCCCTCCCCCATGTTCCAGCCGACGCTCGATGGACCGCCGCGCGGCGCCTAAGATCTCCGGCCGTTCGGCCAGCAACTGGTCATCTGGAAAAAGCCCAAATAAGTGCGAGAAATGGCGATGCCCCGGCTCGTACTCTTCGTTGTCATCGAGCCATTCCTGGAGCTGGCCGAACCGACCGATCTTCGCCTCGGGTAGCCGCGCCTTGGCCGCGAGGAGTCGGCGCCGAAAGTCATCGTCGATCCCGAGCTGCTCTGAGGCTTCCTCGCATCGATCAAACAGGGCCCGAGTGAGTTGGACATCCATCGTGGGGCTCATGCAGATCGTCACCCGCACGCCATCGAAGACATATGCGTTCTCCGGCGACATTGAAGGGCCGGTCAGCAGCCGATTCTTGTCGTCGTCCACCATCAGGTCGAGAATGAATTCGGCCGCCTGTCGCATTGTGGGATACGCCCTGTCGCGGAGGAATCGCAGGTCTGGAGCGAACGAATAGTGCTCCCAGAGATGGAGGACCAGCCAAGCAGCGCCCATCGGCCAGAGCCCGCAGTAGACGTTGTCGATAGGTGCGCAATCGGCCCAGGCGTCCGTGTTGTGATGAGCGGTGAAGCCGCCGCACCCATAGTGAATCCGCGCTGTCTCGGCGCCTCGCACCCGCATGCGCTCGATCAAGTCGAAGAGCGGCTCATGGCACTCCGCAAGGTTTGCCACCTCGGCCGGCCAGTAGTTCATCTCGGTGTTGATGTTGATCGTGAATTTGCTGTCCCATGCCGGGATAAACGCGTCGTTCCAGATGCCTTGGAGGTTCGCCGGCAGCGTCCCGGGTCGGCTGCTACCCATCAGTAGGTAGCGTCCGTACTGAAAGTGGTCGACAACCAGCCCGAGATCGAGATCGCCCGCCTTGACCCTGGCGAGGCGCGCATCAGTGGAGAGCTGGTCGCGCCAATGACTCTCCTCGCTGTCCAGCTCGAGCTCAACGCGTCCAAACAGCCGTCGGTGATCGTCGAGATGCTCCTCAAGTAGCTGTTCGTACGGCTTTGCCGCGGCCCCGTCAACTGCCGACTCGGCACCTTGCGCATAGTCCCCCGGGTTGAAATCAGTGCCTACGGCGATGAGCACTGTGGCGGCGCTTGCGGCGGTCACCGCCACATGGTCGCCAACCGCGCGACAAGAGCCTCCCTCGTTGACGATCTTGAGGAACGCCCTGAAGCGGACACCGTCCCGTCCGCATGAGCCGATCAGCTCGAGGCTGTGATCGTCACAGCATTGACTGCGACCGTCAAATTTGCGAGGCAGCTGGACGGCGAACGTAAGAGCCGCCGGTACATTTGCACTCAAACGAATGACGAGAACGTCTGCAGGTCTGCTAGCGAAAACTTGTCTTTTGAACGCCGTCTGGCCAATGCGATAGGCGACCGACGCGACACCTGTCTGCAGATCGAGATCCCGTCGATACTCTTCGGCCTTCACGTCGTGGTGGCCCTCGAAGAGGAGCTTGAGCGTCCCAAGCACCTGGTAGGTCGACATCCAGTGGGGCAGACCGAACATTCCGATCTCCGCGAGGTACTGTGCGTCGAGCGGCCTGCCCTCCATCAGGAGGCGGCGGACGTCCCTTGTCGTCTGGAGTGCAACGGGACTGTTGCGGTCTATGGCTTGTCGGGTCCAGAGGGTCTCTTCATTGAGCGTTATCTGCTCTTTGTAAGGGCGACCGAAAACCATCGCACCGAGCCGCCCGTTGCCCACCGGAAGGGCCTGAAGCCATGTCGCGGCCGGCGACTCGTACCAGAGCGTCGGATGCCTCACCCCCACCTCTCGCGCGGTCAATTCAGCCACGAATCTGTCTCACTTCCTGGTTCAAGTCGTGACCACGCGCCCCGCCTGGGATTGAAGCGATGAGCCGTTTTGTGTACTCGTGGCGAGGGGCATCCAGGACTTGGTCAACCGGCCCTTCCTCTACGACCTGGCCGCGATAGAGGACGTAGACGCGCTCCACTATTTGGCGCACAACCGCCAGGTCATGCGTTATGAAAAGGTAACTCAGATTCAGTCTTGCGCGAAGCTCGCGGAACAATGTGAGAACCTGGGCTTGAACGGAAACGTCAAGCGCAGACAGCGGCTCGTCGCAGACGAGGACCTTCGGTTCGGAGGTTAGCGCACGAGCGATAGCAACACGTTGGCGCTCGCCGCCAGACAGTGTCGTCGGCAGGCGGTGGGCATACTCCGGGGGCAGGCCGACCTGAGTCAAGAGCTCGGCGACGCGATCGTTGATCGCAGAGCGACGCACGCCGAACAGCCGCAGACATTCGCTGAGAGCTGCACTCACAGTCTGCCGGGGGTCGAGCGAGGAATAGGGATCCTGGAAGACCATCTGGGCGATCCGACGAACGCGGGGGTCGATCGACCGCTCTGATTCGTGAAAGACGTTATATCCGCCGATCCTGATCGCGCCAAGGCTGGGTTTTTCGAGTCCGACCAAGCAGCGTGCGATCGTCGTCTTCCCGCTGCCGGACTCGCCGACGAGCCCCACTGACTCGCCTCGGCCTACGCTCAGGGACACCTTGTCGACGGCCGTCACGGATCGTCCCCGTCGGCCGGGAAAAATCTTGGTCAGCTCAACGACGGATACGATCGCCTCCTCCGTCCGGATTGCCAAGGGTGCTGCGCGCTGCTCGATCAGTGCTCGCTCGCGACGGAGATCGGACCGAATGTCGTTCAGGCGGACGCAGGCGCTCTGCCTGCCGTCGATCAGCGCGAGCGGCGGGTCGATCGCCAGGCATTCCGGCTGGACCCACCGACAGCGCGGTGAAAATCTGCACTTGCCCACCACTTCGTCCGGCGAGGCGACATTGCCCTGGATCACACGCAGCACCTGGAGTCTTCTGTCCACGGGAGGCTCGGACTGAAGCAACCCGAGCGTGTATGGATGAAGCGGCTCGGAGTCGAGTTCGGCTGACGAGCCGACTTCGAGCACTGCGCCCGCGTAAAGGACATAGACGCGATCGCAGATTGTGAATGCGACACGGAGGTCATGTGTGATCAGCACGACGCTCATCCGCCGTGACCGCTGGATCGTCTGCAACAAATTAAGGATTTCAGCCTGGGTCGTCACATCGAGGGCGGTCGACGGCTCATCCGCTATTAGCAGCTCGGGGTCTCGCGCAAGCGCGGCCGCCAGGGCGACCCGCTGCCTCATCCCTCCCGAGAGCTGAAACGGATACCGATACGCCACGTCCGGGTCTTTGATGCCGAGTTCTGCGAGCCGGGCTACTGCCTCCCGCCACGCCGCCCTACGCGAGAGCCGACCTGATCCAGCCCGGAGTCCCTCGGTGATGTGAAAGCCGCAGCGCAGCAGGGGGCTGAGCATCGTAAACGGGTCCTGAAACATGAGCGTGAGCTGTGCGCCGCGGTATCGCCGCATCTCGCGCTCGCCCAGGCTTTGAAGCTCGATACCCTTGTACCGAACGCTGCCGCCGCCGATCTCCACACCAGGCGGCAACAGGCGCATCACGGTCTTGGCCAGGATCGATTTACCGCTCCCCGACTCGCCGACGATTCCGACCGTTTCGCCAGGACGGACCTCAAGGGTGACGCCCGTCAGGATCCTGTGCGAGGCTCCGCGGCCGGCGTAGTGGACGTCCAGGTCTCGGATCTCGAGCAGATTGTCGATTCGGTACATCGCTATCTGACGAATCGGCCACGCCCGGCGTAGCGGTCGTAGATCCAGTCGCCGACGAGGTTGACAGATAGAGCCAATAGAACGATCGCCGCTGCCGGCGCCAGCGCGCCATACGGATTGCTGAAAAGGATCGTCTCGTTGTCCGAAAGCATGCTTCCCCATTCGGGCGCGCCCGGCTGGGAGCCCAGCCCGAGGAATGCCAACCCAGAGAGGGCGACAAGAGCGAGCGCGAAGTCGATCGCGAGGTTGGCGACCAGAATCGCCGAGACGTTGGGGAGTATGTGGCGGAACATGATTCGCCATCGGGGAATGCCCAGGACGCGCGCTGCCTCGATGTACGGCAGCGACTTTTGATCCAGGGCGGCGCCCCTGACGATCCTGATATCACCTTGCACGTTGAACAGACACAGAACCAGGATTGCCATCCAGTAGCCCCCGCCTCCCAGGGAGACGATAACGATGACGATCAACAGGCCCGGTAGGGCCAGCATGAAGTCGACAAACCGCATCGTGATGGTGTCGACCGCCCCCCCGAGGTACGCGGCTCCGATACCCAGCACGGAAGACAACACGAGGCCGCTCGCGCTGATGATGAACGGCCCGATGACAGCTGACTGGCAGCCAGCGACGATGCGCGCCGTAACATCTCGGCCGAGCGTGTCCGTGCCTAGCCAGTTTTCGGATCCCGGAGGTGCCGCAACGTTCAAGAGGTGCTGCGCGCTCGGCGATACCGGCCAGATCCACTGACCAACCGCTGCCAACACAAGCAGCACTCCGATGACGAAAAGAGCAAGCCCGATGCTGATCGGTACGCTGCGAGCGAGGCTGGCGATGGACCACGGAAGCTTGCCTGATCGGACGGTCGTGATCGTCGCCGTTGCCATCAGCGCGCCGCCCGTTCGAAGCCGACCCGGGGATCGATCAGTACATAGACGACGTCGATGAACACGTTAGCGAGGACCACCCAGATCCCGATCACAAGGACCAGGCCCTGGATCATCGGGATGTCGGTTCCCTTGACGGATGACACCAGGAGTTGACCGAGACCGGGGAGGCCAAAGATCGTTTCCACAAACACAGTTCCCGTCAGCAGACCGATGAGTAACAGGCCGGCTGTCGTGACAATCGGAATGAGGGCGTTGCGGAGAACGTAAACGACAAGAATGCGTAATTCAGAGACGCCTCGGGCACGCGCGAAGAGGACATGATCTCGCTCGATCAGATCCAGCACCGACGCTCGCGTGATCTTGGTGATCAGCGCGAGGGGACCGATCGCCAGCGCAACGATCGGCAAGGCCATGTGCCAAAGTCGATCGCCGATGTCATCGCTGCCTGTTCCGAAGAGTGGAAATAGATTCAGCTTCTCCGCGAAGACGTAAAGGATCACCAGCGCGACAATGAAATGCGGTGCGCTGCTGCCGAAGATCGCGACGCCGACGACCGCGCGGTCGCGGCCTCTGCCCTGTTTCGTGGCGGCGATGATCCCGAGCGGCACTCCGACCGAGAGAGCGAGCAGCAGGCCACCGGCGTTGAGCTCGACTGTCAAGGCGAGGCGACTCATGATCGCGTAGCTGACCGGCTCGCTCGTCAGCACCGACCGGCCCAGGTCTCCGTGGAGCACGTTGCCCAGCCACGCGAGGTATTGGACGTAAATCGGGTCGTTGAGGTGGTACTTCTGGCGCAGCGCCTCGACCACCGCGGTGTCGGTCGGATGACCTTGCAGAATTACGGCAACTACGCCACCGGGAACAAGCGAGGCGAGCAGGAATACGGCGATCGTGACGAGCAGCGTCACGGGGATCAGCAGGAGAAGCCTGCGGCCGACGTAAAACAGCAGAGCCCGCCCTCTCATCCCTCAACCATTGCCAACTTTGTGGAATGCCCGAGGCGCACGCCTTGCGCCTGGGGCATCATGAGTTCCTTCGGTGCTTTGCCGACTCAGCTCGTCTGGATCGCCTCCACAAAGTTGTGGCTCCAGCTGAAGGCGTTGATGGAACCAACCTTCCAGCCCTTCTTCACCACAACGGTATTGTCCTGCCAAAGGATCGGGATGATCGGAACCTGCTGCGAAGCCAACTGCTGGATCTGCATGTCGAGGTTCGCCGCCTTGACCGGATCGGTCTCAACCAGCGCCTGTGATACCAACGAGTCGATCTGCGAGTCCTTGAGGTTCGAAGAGTTATTGCCGTTCTTGACGGCCTGGTCGCTCGCGAAATAGAGCCACGGCAACTCAGTGGGGTCGGGAACGTCAGGCAGGTTGCCGATGACTTGAACCCCCAGGTTCGGACCGTGGTCGAGGATGATCTGGAAACGTGGCCCGCCTGGCATCAGGTTCAGCTTCAAATTGACGCCGATCTGCGCCCACGACGCCTGGACCGCCTGCGCGATCAGCTTGGCGGCGGCGCTTTCCTGGGGCACGTTGAGGGTCGTCGTGAAACCGTTGGGGACCGATGATAGTGCAAGCTCGGCCTTGCCCTTGGAGATGTCGAACGGATAGCTGGCGATCTGGTTGTAGCCCGACGTAACGCTCGCGGAAGGCAGCGCGCCAAAAAGCCCAGGATCGTCGAGCGCGGTCGATGCCATCGCCCTTCCAGGCGAGACGACCTGGGCGATGCTGGCCCGGTCGGTGGCGTAGTAGAGCGCCCGGCGAACATGGATGTCGTTGAACGGTGCCTGTTGTATGTCGAGCGTGAGTCCGCGCCAAATGTATGCCGGCATGTCCGACAGGTTGCCCGCGATAGCCCATTGCACGATTGCCGCTCCGGGCGGGTTGAACGCGCCATCGATCTGTCCGTTCTGCATGGCGAGCAAGCGCGTGTTGTCGTCCGGAATGATCTGGAAAGTTATCGTGTCGAACTGCGGCTTCGTGCCCCAGTAATTAGGATTCCGAATCAGCGTGATGTGGGAGTCCGGAACATAGTCCTTGACTTTGTAGGGTCCGGATCCGATCGGTGGGTGCTGCGGGGTGCCGTACGAACTGAGGTTTGCCGTCACATCGCTCTTCTCGTAAATGTAGAAACCCATGTGCGACGGCAGCCACTTCCACAAAGTGTCAGCCTGCTTGAGCTTGATCGTGATGGCGTTGCCACTCGCGCTGGCGGAGGCGACGTTAGCGAACAGGGTTGACTCTCGAGCGCCGTACGACGGATCCGTCTGGAGTTGAAGCGAGAACAGCACATCGTCTGTAGTGACGGCATGCCCGTCGGAGAACTTCGCTCCGCTCCGGAGCTTGTAAACGTAAGTCGTGCTGTCAGAAGCGGTCCACGACTCGGCAAGGCTCGGGACAAGCTTTCCATCGCCTGTGTAGACGAGCAAGTTGTCCTGGATCAGCCCCATGATGGTCGAGTCAGGGGCGCTGAAATCGGTGGGTGCAAACAGGTTCGCTGGAGTGGAGGACAGGCCCCAGGTCAGCGTCGTTACCGTGTTGGTAGCAGTCTGGTTGTTGTTGCCGGTACATGCGGCGGACATGAGTGCGACAGCAACAGCCACTGCGATACGGCCCGCGGTTCGGTAGCTGCCCTGTCCGGAGTGCTTCGATCCGAACATTCAGAACCTCCTTCCTGACGTAAACACGGTTGCCGCAAACATGCCAACTAGACAACCAACCAGCTTGTCTGACAAGCTTAGGGGCGAGAATGAGTGCTGTCAACGACAGCCCGGCCAGCGACTCCTCCATGTCGGCACGTCCGTTCGCCTCGGTTGAGGCGCAAACCCTGGCGACTCAGGTCAGTCGGCGGCTCGTTGTCAGCATCCTCCGCGGCGACCTCGAATCCGGCTCCCAGCTGCCCTCAGAGAACGAGCTCGCGAGGCAGTTCAACGTCAGCCGGCCCGTTGTCCGCGAAGCCGTCAAGGAAGTCGAGATGCTGGGGCTTGTCCGGCGGCGTCAGGGCCGCCTGACCCAGATTGCGCCCTCAGATGAATGGCGGCACCTGGCGCCCGAGCTCCTCGCAGCACGAACAGAAGTCGGAGCGGTGGAGGATTTGATGCTGGAGCTACTCGAGCTGAGGCGAATGGTTGAGCTCGAGGCTGCGGCCCTTGCGGCGCGAAGAAGGACGGATGACGACATCGAAGCCATGAGTGCGTGGCTCGATCGCATGGACGCCGACCTTTCCGACGCAGGTCGCTTCGCCCAAGACGACATCGCCTTCCACGATGCCGTCCTCACGGCCACCCGCAACAATCTGCTTCGCCCCCTCTACAGACAGCTCCGACCCCTGCTGGAGCTCGGGCGCGAGATCAGCGCCCAGGTTCCAACCGATGGCCGGCTGAAGTCGCAGCGCGGGCATCGAGCGATTTACCAGGCGATCGTTGACGGCGACTCAGACCTCGCGCGGGTCGCTGTGAGCGAGCACCTGAGCTATACAGGTAGCCTGCAACTGACAGAGCGGGAGGACAGGCTCAACCGAAGCAGGCGCTCACGTCCCCAGAAGACGGTGGGTGCCACCGGCAAATCCCGGTGATGTCGAAAAGTCTGAGTTTCCGTTGAGAGGCGAGGCGGGCACTTGAACTTCGAGCTGCTCAAACTGGTGAGCAACACGCCAGGCATTCCGGGCTTCGAGGATGCGATCCAGGACGTGGTCGCCGAGGTGCTCGGCAAGTCGTGTGACTCGATCAAGCGGGATCGCATGGGCAACGTGATTGCGCTGAAGAAGGCGGCTCGCACGCCGGCAGGGGCGAAACGTCCCTTGCGTGTGGTACTGGCCGCCCACGCCGATGAGGTCGGAGCCATGGTCGAACACATCAACCCCGAGGGCTACCTTCGTTTCCAACAGGTAGGGCGCCTCGCTGCGGCTTCGATCACTTCGCAACCAGTCGTCGTCCACGGCAGGAAGCAGGTACTCGGCGCGATAGTCCCGCACAGAGACAAGGTGCTCGAAGTCGAAGATCTGATGATCGACGTCGGGCTTCCCTACCAAGAGGTCTGCAAGTTGGTCGAGGTCGGCGATGCGATCACGTTCCCCCACGAAGTCGTGCAGATCAATGACAAGGTCGTCATGGGCCGTAACTTCGACGACCGGATCGGCACCTACACACTCCTCGAGACCATGCGCCGACTGGGTGAAACGAGCGTCGATGTGTACGCTGTCAGCTCGGTTCAAGAAGAGCTCGGCGTCAGGGGGATGTGGACGGCGGCATATGCGATCGAACCCGATATCGGCATCGCAATCGACGGCAGTCCATGTCGTGGTCCCTATAGCGAGTCAAACAAAACGACCGACATGGGTCTGGGCACCGGCATCTATCTGATGGATCGACTGACCATCGGAGACCGCCGGCTGGTTGCGTTCCTGCTCAAGATCTGCGAGACCCATTCCATCCCTCACCAGAGGAACATCGGGGGTGGGACCGACGCCTCCGCGATTCAGCGGAGCAGGTCTGGGGCGCTGGCGACCACGGTTGGTGCGCCTGTCCGATACATGCATTCGACGGTGCAGCTCTGCCACGACGACGACCTGGAGGCGACGATCCGATTGCTGACGATATTCCTCGAACACGCGCATGACTTGCTCCAGGTCGACGAATGAAGATCACTCGGGTCACCGCGCGACCAGTTTCAGTTCACGTTCCCGACCCGCCTTACAGCACTGAAGGCGGCGGAACGAAGTACGTGAGGAGCCGGCTCACGCCAAAGAGGCCGACCCGCATCCACGATCACCTCCTCGTGACGGTGGAGACGGACGACGGAGCGGTGGGGGTCGGCGAGGCACAGGCCGACATCGGCTTCTTCGGCGAGACTCAGGAAGAGGTGCAGGCTGCGGTACAGGACTACCTTGGCCCGCAGCTCGTCGGCAAGGACCCGCTCGACCGCGAGTACCTCTTCACACTCATCGACTACCGGGGCAACTCGTGCGCCAAGGCAGGCATCGACCTGGCTCTCCACGACCTGATCGGCAAGGCGCTCGGCGTTCCAGTCAGCGTGCTCATCGGCGGGCCACATAAGAGTCGGGTGGCGGTGTCGATCGAGATCGCCGGTGGTCCTCCCCGCGCCATGGCGGACGAATGCATGCGCTTCGTCGCGATGGGTGTTCGGGCCTTCAAACCCAAAATCGGCTTCGATCCCGACCGTGATGCCGAGCGGCTGCGTGTTATTCGCGACGCAGTCGGCCCCGAAGTGTCGATCCGAGCAGATGCCAACCAGGGGTACAACACCAAGGAGGCGATCCGGCTGTGCCGGCTGGCCGAAAAGTTCGACCTGAGGCTCGAATTGCTCGAGCAGCCTGTCGCCGCGTGGGACCTTCAGGGTATGGCCGCGGTCAGGCGAGCTGTTGACATCCCCATCGAAGCAGACGAAAGCTGCTACACGGTCCAGGATGCGATCCAGATCGTCCGCCACGAGGCGGCGGACGTGCTCAACATCAAGCTTTCGAAGGCGGGCGGCCTCTACGCGGCCAAGAAAATTGCGGCTGTGGCCGAAGCGTCGGGGCTCAGGTGCGTGCTGGGGACGGCCTTCGGGCTGGGTCTTGAGGTCGCGGCCAAGCTTCACCTGGCGGCGTCGACTATGGGCGTTGTCGACGCCGTCGAATTCACCGAGCTCGGGCTGCATCCGAACTTCCTGAAACCGCCCCACGACTCGGAGTTGAGCCTCCCCCTTCGGGATGGCTGCTTGCCAGTGCCCGACGGCCCTGGGCTTGGAGTGGAACTCGACCAAGCTGCGATCGATCGCCTGGTCGCGCCCTCAGTCCTCGCGCGCTGAGCCGGCGCCGTCGAGTGAGGGCTGGCCGACTCCGGTGACCAAACCGAGCGGCGACGGGTTCTCCAGCAAGCTGGGTCGGCGAACTCCAATCCCGAACGGACGAGTTGCCGTGCCCAGAATCGGGCTTGGCACCGGAGCTCTCGGCCACCTCTACACCGGCGTCTCGGACGACCAGGCTGAAGCCACGCTGGAGCATGCGTACGACGCCGGCATCCGGTTCTTCGATACAGCACCCCTGTACGGAGCCGGTCTGGCGGAGCGCCGTCTCGGAAGAGTGCTGCGGAGCAAGCGGCGAGGGGAATTCATCGTGTCGACCAAGGTCGGCAGGCTCGTGGACGCCGAGGGTCCCACAGGCGGCTGGCATTTCGATTTCAGCTACGACGGCGTCATGCGTTCGTTAGAAGCGAGCCTAAGGCGCTTGGGTCTGGATCGCGTCGACATCCTCCACCTGCACGACCCTGACACGCATGTGGAGGAGGCCACCGACTCTGGCGCGCGAGCACTGCGTCAACTGCGCCATGCGGGAACGATCGCGGCCTTTGGCGTCGGCATGAACAGAGTCGCCACATTGGTGCGGATCGCGGAGACGACCGACATCGATTGCCTGCTGGTTGCCAACAGGTTCACTTTGCTCGATCGCACAGCCGAGACAGCACTGCTGCCACTTTGCGTTGAGAAAGAAATTGCCGCGATCGCCGGGGGTGTGTTCAACAGCGGTCTGCTGGCCAGTCCTGCGCCCGGCGCGACCTTCAACTACGAGCCGGCGCCGCAGGATCTGATCGAGCGAGCTCGAACGCTAGCCGAGATTTGCGGGCGCCACGGAGTTCCGCTCAAAGCAGCGGCGTTGCAGTTCCCGTTCCACCACCCGGCAGTCAACGCCATCCTCATCGGCCCACGTTCGGTCGCCGAGCTCGACGAAAATCTCAAGCTCCTGGACCTGGCCATCCCCGAAAACCTTTGGGCCGACGTGGATGCCAGCGATGCGCTCCTGCGCTGAATTCGTTGTCTATTCGTCCGCGGCTCTTGGGACGGCGAGCTCAAAGGACGGTATGGCTTGAAGACTGGTGGGGTCATCGAGTAGGTCGGCGATCAGCTGGCCTTCGGTTTGCTTCGGCAGCGGAAACCCGGCCAGGAGGCTGATCGTCGGTGCGATGTCGGCTAGCCGGATCGGGATCCTTCTCGAGACCCCCTGGCGTATCCCGGGACCGGCGAACACCGTCCACGTCCGGTTGTTCGGGGTAAACCCCAAGACGGAGCAATGCTGGCTCGTCAGCTCGCGGAATGGGACGCTTGTGCTGAAGAGACCAAAGCCGCGTGACAGGCCGAAGCTCTCGAGGCTTTGGGTCCTCATGCTCGCACCGACATCAAAGCCGGGTCGAACCGCATAAATGATGTCTCCGACTCCATCTCCGTAGAGACCGAACATGTCCATGTCTTCGCGGCGGAAGGCGACGTGGAGAACCTGCTCTCCCGTCACGTCGTGGCGCACCTCATAAAGCGCGTTGACGATCTCTTCTCGCAATCGCTCGTATTCGGCGCCCGGCGCGACAATACCGTCCGGATTACGATCGGCGACATTCAGCATGATGTGAACCGGCCCCATCGCAACCGCCCGAGTACGCGTCCAGTCGATCTGCCAGCCGGAGTCTGTTTCTTCAGCAGTTAAGTAGCCATGCCTGGCCAGCCAATTGTTGATATGGAAGGTATAGCGTCGCGGCTCGTGCCCATGATCACCGGTCACGACCACCAGTCCCTCATCTCCCGCAATGTCTACTGCCGCGCCGATCAACCTGTCGACGAGCGAATAACACCGGCCGAGCACGTCCCAGTAGTGCGCAGCCTTCGCCGGGTCATGATCCGGATGGCCGGCGTCGATACCACACCAGAAGCTGTGTTGAGCGTTATCGATGATGTGGTTCTGCGTGACGAATAGGTCCCACTCGTTGTTGGCAGCCAGCCAGCGCATGGCGCGTTCGTGCCAACTGGCGTGTGATTCGAAGACTTCGAGGTACGTCGTCTCGTCGATCAGTCCTGCGTAGAACTCGTAGAACGCCTCGCTGTACTCGACCATGGGGCCGACGTTTTGAAGAAGTCCGTCCGCAATTGAAGGCGGTGTCGTGTAACCGCGTACCGGATGGTTCTGGGTCATATAGATCCGGGCTCGGTCAAGACCGTCCGACAACTGCAGAAGTTTGAATCGGAAACCACCGTCGATCCCCTGGCCTCCGCAGATGAACGTATCGACGATGAAATCGCTCCACTGGCCGGGCTCCAGCACGATGGCCGACCGGTCGCGGTTACCGATTTCGATCCGCGCCCGGGGCTTGCCACTTGATCGTTCGAACACGACGCGGTAACGCTTGATCTCGTGAGGCTCACGAAGCGGCATGACCGGCAATGACGTCTCGACGGTGCCGTCCGTTGACGGATGCAGGGTTATCCGAACCGCTTGACCGCCTGTCTCGAGGTCTGAACCGAAACACTGCGAATGAGTGATATCGAGGGCGCTCTTGCGTCCACCGTACCCGGCTAGCCCGCCGACCTGGATTGAAAGCGGCAGTGGCTTATGCGGCCACATACCTGGATACTTGACAAGAATCGACCGCTTCGACGCCCGTGCTGCGGCCTCCCAAATGGATTCAGCCCGCCATATGCGGCTGTCGAAACCTTCGTGCTGGTGCGACAGCGGCTCGCCTGGCACATACACGCCGAACCCTTCGACTCCATGTGTGCTTGGCCAGGCTCCTGTCGCGACCGAAGCCCACCCGGGCGGCGTCCAAGCAGGCATCGTCGGCATGGTGTCCGTCCAGAAGCCCCTCCTGACCAACCGCTCTAGGTTCGGCATGTAACCCTCGGCGATAAACCGGCGGGCGAAGTGTGGGATCACAGAGTCCAGGCCGAGGAGGACGGTCCGCCGCATCACTCTGTTCGTAGCACCCGGATAACTAGACAGCCTATCAGCTTGTCTGACAAGCTTTAGCCCAGCGCATGGCGGTCATCGACTCTCACCACCATTTCTGGGATCCGGATCGTGGCGACTACCCGTGGATGGTGGGCAGGATGGCCATGATCAGGCGTCCCTTTGGGCCGTCCGACCTCGCCCCTGTGCTGTCGGACTGTGGCGTGTCGCGGACTGTGGTTGTCCAGACGTGGTCCAGCCTCGAGGAGACGCGGGAGTTCCTCAATGTCGCTGCCGACACCGATTTCGTCGCCGGGGTTGTGGGTTGGGTCGATCTGACCGATCCGAATGTGGCCGTGACCATTCACGATCTCCGAACGTCGCCGCACGGCCGCTACCTGGTCGGCATCCGCCACCAGGTTCATGACGAGCCGGACGCCGACTGGCTGCTCCGGCCGGACGTCGACCGTGGCATTTCAGCAGTTGGTGAGGCGGGACTCGTATATGACTTGCTGGTCCGGCCTCGCGAACTGCCGGCTGCGCTCACCCTCGCACAAAGGCATCGAGACACGACGTTTGTCATCGATCACATCGCCAAGCCCGACATCGCTCACCACGAGAGCTCTGAGTGGTCGGCGTCGATGGCTCGGTTTGGCAAGCTATCCAATGTTCACTGCAAACTGTCCGGCATGGTCACCGAGGCGGACTGGTCGGCGTGGAAGCCGCGCGACCTTCAGCCGTACGTCGATCGTGTTCTCGAATGGTTCGGGCCCAGACGGGTGATGTACGGGTCCGACTGGCCGGTGTGCCTTGTCGCCGCGAGCTACCGCCAGGTGTTCGATGCTCTTGCCGAGTGCATTCACGACCTCAGCACCGGGGACAGGAGTCAGATCCTAGGCGCCAACGCCGCGCGCGTGTACCAAGTGCCGGAGGGCTAGGAGACGGTGGGTAGGCAGGTCGTGCTCCGCCGCCCGGGCGCGATTGACGTGGCGGACTCGGACGTTAGCTCTCCCCAGGCTGGAGACGCGCTGGTGAGACTTCGATTGGGCGGGATCTGCGGTAGCGACAAGGCTGCTTACCGCGGCCAGTCTCCACTCGTCCGCTATCCGATCGTGCTGGGGCACGAACTCCTGGTCGACGTGGTCGCGGCGCCGGCGCGCCCGGACCTGCTCGGAAAACGAGCAGTCGTCGAGCCACTGCTGAATTGCGGGCGCTGCTATGCATGTCGCGCTGGCCGTTACAACGCGTGCACATCGCTCGAGGTCATGGGCGTCCATGTCGATGGCGGCCTATGCGACGAGACGTTGGTTCGTCTGGATCGCCTTCATACAGTGCCGGACGAGCTGCCCGATGACCTCGCGGTTCTTGCGGAGCCCGTGTCGATTGCCTACAGGGCTGTGCAGCGGGCCGAGATCGAGGCTGGGATGTATGCGATTGTGTTCGGCGCCGGTCCTATCGGGCTCCTGATCACCCAGCTACTCCTGCACGCTCGGGGAAGCCGCGTCATAGTCGTCGACCAGGACGAGTGGCGACTTGGAATCGCCGCGCGCCTGGGGGCTCTCACGATTGCTTCGACGGCTGATATCGCTGCCGAAGTCTCGAAGCAGACTTCTGGTGAGATGGCCCACAGGGTTTTCGAGGCGACCGGCAATCCAGCGTGCACTCTAGAGACAGCCGATGTCGTGAGCGTGGGCGGGCGGATCGTCCTCGTCGGTTGGAACGAGAAGGCGCCAACCTTCAACACCATCACCTTCATGCAAAAGGAGGCCGAGGTCTATGCCAGCCGTAACAGCGTCGGCGCCTTTCCAGCCGTCTTGCGCCTGATGCGAGATCACGCCATCGACGAGAAGGTTCTCTTGACGCATCGATTTAACCTCGCGGACGCACGCACTGCGTTCGAGGTGCTGGACCGAGGCGACCGAGTCCTGAAGATTGTTATTGCTCCCTGATGTGTCGCTCAGGTCGCGAGTTGAAGAGGGGCGAGGTGGCGCACAAAGTGCGTTTCGATCTCGGCCTCGTAGTCGTCGCGATGGGCGCGAAGCACCTCGAGCAACTGAGGACCATACCGGCGCATCACGGCGCCGAAGGTCACATGGAGTATCTGCCGAACGCGGGAGTCGCCAAGATCGGCCAGAGCAGGAGCATCGCCACAGTCGGCCGAAACGTGATACGACGCTCGCTCTTCGGCATAGCGATCGAGAGCGAGCGCGTAGATGTCCGCGAGAAGATCCGGATCCCATGTCCCAACTACTCTCAGGCCTTCGAGCCAGCTCGTGCCGGAGGTTTTGAGGTGCAGGAAGCCTGCGGAGAGTCGGGCCGCAATCTCGTAGATCGAGAACTTGTCGGATCCGGAGTGCAGGCCAAGCTTGTAGGGCCCGAAGTGCTTTGCGATCTCGGCATGCCGCGCAAACTGCGTCTCGAAATCGGTGACGTTGCCGACGTAATCGACCCCTTTCTCGAAGCTACCGACAAAGCGCGGCGCGAGGCTGATGAAGCGAACTCCGAGGCGGCGCAGTTCCACGGCCATGTACTCGTGCTGCTCCGGCGTCGTCGGAGTGTCGGTCTCGTCGACCGAGACTTCCAGCTCGAAACCAGAACCCAGCCGAGAACTCAGGTAGCGGTCGATCCCTACAACGTGCGCGAGCGCTCGTCCGTACTTCGCTGCTGCTCGCACCGTGGCTTCGACTGGCATCCGGTGGCGCCGCAGCATGTTGCGCTCCGAGTCCTCGAGCGCTCTCCATGGAAGGCTCCGAACCATAGCTTGAACATCGCCCGACGTTGCGCCGTCCGCGTCGTTCCAGACGTGCTCGCTGGGGTCGATCGTATAGAACGTAAAGCCTGCGGCGATGCATGGGTCGATGTCGGATTCGCTCTTGACATGGTCCGCGTCGGCTCCAAATCCCTCCCGCCAGCCCTCCGCGAACACTCCCCAGGCTGCGTCGTCGACGACCTGCGACGGAGATCGTCCCGACCGAGACATTTCGCGAATCGACTGCTGAGCGAATACCGGTCCGACCCCTCGTCCTGCGATCCTCATGGCCCGGATGTGTCCTGCGGTTGCGAGTCCGACGCGGTCGCCAAACCCTACCGAGAGTTTGGTTCCTATGAGTTTGGGCGTAAGCCATGGCAGGGACGCTCGCAAGAACTGGAGGTTGGAGTGGCTAGCTGGGCCAACGACTATTTCGTTGCCGTCGTCACTGGTTCGCTGGCCTTCGATCTGCTGCAGATCTTCACCCCACGCGACGAGGCGGTAATCCTGCGAAAGGGCGATAGTGGCTCGACCAATCTCGACCCGGGATCGATCACGCAGGGTCAGCGAGCTAAGCAATCTTCTTGGCTCTCGGGCGTTCGATCACCGGAATGGCACATAGCTAACCAGGTCTTACGTGATTCGACCACAGGCGTGCTCACGCATGCAGTCGAGCGATGACGAAACCGGACGATTACTTGAGCTCGTTGTTCAGCCTCGATGGCCAGGCCACCATCGTCACGGGGGGAACTGGTGTCCTCGGTCGCGCGATGGCGACTGCGCTGGCGAGCGCTGGGGCACAAGTGGGTGTACTCGGTCGTCGCGGCGACGCAGCCGAGCGCGTTGCCTCGGAGATTCGTGCCGCAGGTTACGACGCGTTCGCTATCTCGGCCAACGTCCTCGACCGCGAATCGCTGATCGCGGCACGCAACCAGGTGCTCGAGCGGTGCGGCAAGCTGAATATCGTCGTCAACGGCGCCGGCGGCAACCTGCCGGCCGCGACGATTCCCGAGACCGGTGGCATTTTTGACATGTCGATCGCCGGGTTCAGGGAGGTAGTCGACCTGAACCTCACAGGGACCGTGCAGTCGAGCCTGATATTTGGAGAAGCGATCGTGAAGTCCGGTGGGGGGTCGGTGATCAACGTTTCCTCGATGGCGGCCGGTCAGGCGTTGACACGTGTCGGCGGCTACGGCGCGGCCAAGGCAGGGGTAGAAAACCTCACGAGGTGGCTCGCGGTCGAGCTGGGCAGGCTCCATGGCGGTTCAGTTCGCGTCAACGCGATTGCACCGGGGTTCTTCATAGGCGAGCAAAACCGCACGATGTTAGTCGATGCCCAGCAGCATCCGACCAAGCGAGGCGAGGCGATCCTCGCTCGCACCCCGATGGGTCGGTTCGGCGCACCCGCCGATCTTGCCGGAGCCCTCATCTGGCTGTGTGGTCCGGGGGCGACCTTCGTGAACGGTGTAGTGATACCAGTCGACGGTGGTTTTTCGGCATACAGCGGAGTCTGAGACCGATGGTAGGCGCGGAAGACAAGGTCCAAGGGCTTCGTGAGGATGAGGTTCTCGCCCTCCTTGGCGAAGCCCTTGCTGAAGTTCCAGTCGACAATCGCCGTCTCCTAGTTCTGATTCCCGACGGAACACGGCACGCTCCGGTTCCGATGCTGTTCCGGGTGCTTAATGAGCTCCTGGGTCCGCGTGCAGCACGCCTGGACTTCATGATCGCGCTCGGGACCCATCCACCGATGCCAATGTCGGAAATCGACGGGCTCGTCGGCATGTCAGCCTCCGAACGTATTGAGCACTATCCCAACTGCGCGATTGACAACCACACGTGGGACCAGCCGTCGACGCTTACGCGCATTGGTGTCTTGCCCGCTCACGAGGTCGAGCAGCTCACTGAAGGGTTGCTGAACGAAGAGATTCCGGTTGACCTGAATCGAGCAATCCTCGACTACGACCAACTGTTGATCTGCGGACCGGTTTTTCCGCACGAGGTCGCTGGATTTTCGGGCGGCGCCAAATACCTGGTTCCGGGCATAGCGGGACCGGCTGTGATTAGCGCGACGCACTGGCTCGGTGCGCTCGGCTCAAGCCTGGCGACGATCGGGGTCAAGGACACCGCCGTCCGACGCGTCATTCATCGCGCTGCCGAGCTGCTCGCAAAGCCATTGATTTGCATAGCGCTCGTCGTGCGCGGCGACAAGCTCCACGGTGTCTGGTGCGGCGGTCACATCGAGGCGTGGAGTGCAGCGGCGGATCTCTCGGCGACACTGGAGATCGTTCGGGTGCCACATGGATTTCGCCGCGTGTTGTCGATGCCGTCGACGATCTACCAGGATCTCTGGACAGCGGCCAAAGCCATGTACAAGACGGAGCCGGCAATCGCGGATGGAGGCGAGGTCGTGATCTACGCCCCGCATCTCACCGAGATTTCATATACACACGGCAAGCTCATAGATGACGTTGGCTATCACGTCCTTGAGTACTTCACGAAGCAACAAGAGCGTTTCGGAACCATCCCCGGAGTCATCAAAGCGCATAGCACGCACGTCAAGGGCTGGGGCTTATACGACGCTTCGAGCAATATCGAAACACCGAGGATCGATGTCACACTGGCGACCGGAATACCGAAGGAGAGATGCCGCCGCGTGAATCTCGGCTATCTAGACCCTCGTGACGTTAATCCTCTTGAGTGGGACCACCGCGAAGACGAAGGAATCTTCGTCGTTCGAAACGCTGGCGAAATGCTTTACCGGGCCGACGATGTCGCTTTGCCAGCGCGCTCGGCAGGTGACCTCGCGTTCGGGAAATCACTTCGCAGCCACAGGCCTGAGACGGAAATCCTGCCCGAGCTGAACTGACAAAGCGTCATTCGGCAACCCACCTGGCACGCGGCCGGTCGGCCCACCTGCACGTACCCCATCCCGGAAAGTCGGCATGTGTGAACATCATCGATGCTCCACTGCCATCGACAAGGTCGATGACCGACGTCCGCGACTTGATCATCTCGTCGAGGTTTCGACCCTCCGGAATCCAGTCCAGGTGCTCTAGCTCAAAGGGAAAGTGGAACAGGTCGCCTGCATAGATGAACCTCTTCCCCGCCGAGTTGACGTCCACGACCATATGGCCCGGCGTCTCGCCAGGGGCCGGGAGTAGCCTGACGCCGTTTGACACCTGATACTGGCCGGAGACGAGTTTCAGCCGGCCCCGTTCTGCGAGCGAATGGAGGATCTCGAAGACCACCCCGCTTCCGGTTCTAGCGGTCGGGTAGTCGAGTCGGTTGAGAAGGTGAACCGCATCCGGATATATCAGCTCCCAGCCACTTGGAGATGGCGTCGCCACTCCGGAACAGTGGTCGAAATGCGAGTGCGTCATTAGCACGTGCGTGACGTCGGCCGGTGAAAAGCCAATCGCGCCGAGCGCGGTCTCCGCGCCGGGGTAGCTCTCCTTCAAGCGAACGTTTGGCCAGACTCGAAGGTGGGCCGGGTGCCATGAACATGGGTCGATGAGGATGGATGCCTGCGGCGTTTGGATGTGCAGCGCATTTGTGTGAAGTGGCACCCATCCGTCCAGATCGATGGCCGGCGCTTTCCTCACCCACTCCGACCTGGGCGCGTTGTAGGAGGGACGCCATTCGGTGACTCCGGTGTCGATGACGGTTAGGCTAAAACCGTCTAAGCGTCGACGATCGATGTGCGGCAACTCGCTCATGGCTCTGTGACAGTATCCGCACTTTAATCACCCACGTGGCATAGCCAAACAACTCCGGCGGTTGCGCAACGCGTTGCAACAGATAATGGCGCCTGATCGACAGCATCGGGCCCCAGCAACCGCTAGGCGTTTGGGTCAGGTTCGGCGAAGCCACCGTTCCGGCGCCGCGAAGACTGCCCGGAGGCGATTGACACCCACTTAGCGTGTGGAAGATGCTCGGCCCCTTTTCACCAAGCGCCTTAGCGCATCCTCGAACTCGATGTCTGCACTTGCTCTGTCACCGCATTCTTCGCAGCCGATCCACCAATCGTCGTCGGTCCGATGCGTGGCGTTTGGCGCAGGCTTCGTTTCCAGAACCTCTGAGCGAACGACTTCGTAGTCACGGTTAACGAAAACGACCATGAAGAACGTTGGCGCCCATGGCAAGCGCCTGTAGTCGGTTGCGGCAAAGCGCGCCGCGCCGGCGGTACCACGACCTCCCACTCCAAAAATCATGGTCGTATAGCGCCGGGTGATCCCATTCCAGACGCGGGCGATGACGGCGGGCTCATCTTCACCGGGCGAGCTCACGAAGTACGGCCTGTCTCCAAATTGAAAACCCGCCGGACTGCATACGGCCTCGTCGGCTTTCGGATTGATTCCAGAAGGGACCTCGACGCCATAGAGGTGAAACTTAGGCCACCGATTCCACAGCAGGTCGCGAACCTCGCGATTCGAAATTGGGCCACCGATGGCTATGGCGTGCATGGCTTCGTGACCGGACGGACCTTGCTCTGAGAACTGGTATGTTGGGTGTGCACCTATACGCCCGAGAGCTTCGTACATGTACGCGAGAGCTGTCGCGTCGTCGGTCGCAAGCACCGGGAGATCTGGCAGGGGATTGGGTGCCCGTCCGTGGTACACGGGTACCACGACGCGTACTTTGGATCCGCGTGGAATCCTCAACTTCAACTGAAGTTCGAAGTTGTTCAGGCGGGCGAGAATCCACTGCCCCGCGATGACCAACAGCGTCGCAACTACGCCGGCGACAACACCCGTAGCGAGGTTGTCAAAGGTCATTTCAGGTTCTCACGTCGGCATACCGAATCGCCATCATTGAAGCGGACGCAAGAACAAGCGCGGCGGCGAGGCTCATTATCCCACCGGCAATGAAGGTTGCAGGGAGCCCTACGGTCTGACTCAGCGCACCACCGAGAGCCATCCCGAGAGGCACCACGCCCCACGTGGTAGCGCTGAAACCCGCGTTGACACGTCCCTGCATGTGGGCGTCGAGGACCGACTGGCGGTAGCTCAATGCGGTGACGTTGAACACCGTGACCCAAAGCGAAAGGAACATCCGTATTAATCCCAGCGTGAGACTGGTGGGCCCGAAGGAAGAGAGTGGAGTTGATGCCTCACTGATTCCAATCAGCACCGTGGCGACCAGGAACACACGGCCCAATCCAAACCTTCCGGTCAGCCAGGGAGCCGCAAGCGCTCCCAGAAGAAAACCCAGATTGCCGAGGCCGAACGTCAAGCCGACTTGCGCAGGGCTCAGGTGTAGGCCTCGATAGGCGAAAACTATGAACAGCGGTTCGGCTACGCCAACTCCAAAGTTGAAGATGCAGGTGGCCACCAAGATCCGCCGCATCGGACCGTTCCGCATGAGTACCTCGAAGCCCGCTCGCAACTCTGAGTAGAAACTCTTAGGACGTGCCGGAGGCAGCTCAAACCTGGACGGAAGGAACAGGAGGGTGACGCCGGCGGGCAGGAAGAGCAATGCGTCCGCGGCGATTGCCTGAGCCGGCCCAAGAGCGGCAATCAACAGGCCCGCAAGTGGCGGCGTGACTGCCAACGCCACCCCGTTTCCTGACTGAAGGGTTGAGTTGGCCGTCGCGAGGCCGGTAGGCTTCACCAGTCCGGGCACGAATGCCTGGTTGGCAGCGTCATAGATGACCCGAAAGAGTCCCGTCAAAAATGATGCCACGTAAAGAAGGCCAAGACTGATGTGGCCCGCCCCGAAAGCAAGCGACACAGAAAGAAGCACCAAGAACCGAATGACGTTGGACGAGACCATCAGCGGTCGTTTCGGCCTCCGGTCCACGACCACCCCCGCAAAGAAGCCCACCAGGGGAAAGGGGAGGAACTGGATGATTCCCAATGCGGCGACTTCACCCGGTGTGGCGTGCAACAGAATGATCGCCGCCGATGGCAACGTGACCAGGTTCACCATGCTGGCGGTGAAGCCAACAGTGTCGGCCACCCATAGGACTCGGAACGCCGGCATCCCAATCAGGCCCACAACGCTCGACGCTTTGGTCACCCGTCTATCTAACATTCCGCCGCGAATCGGTGTCCAGACGTGTTGAGTTCGGACAGCGTCGTGCTACGAGTGATACTCGATTTGTAGGTCAAAGGCAATCCTGCAGATCTCGGATATGCCCTGGCTCGCGGATTCGCCGCCTGTGGCGCTGCTCAGAGTGTCAGGATCAACAGCGGGGTCTCGCCTGAAGTCTTGTGGACCATAAGAATCGCTTATCGAAAGCATCGACAGGACTGAGTTAGGTGGGAATAGGATCCGACTCTGGCCTGAATTTCCGACTGCCGGCGGTCTCTTGACGTGGCAAATCGCGAGACCGCCGGCCCGTAGGCCTTGTTACGGCGCAGCCTGAATTGGCCCGACCCCGGGCACCAGTCCGCTTTCATACGCGAAGATCACGGCCTGCACACGATCGCGCAGCTCGAGCTTCATCAGTACGCGCGCGACGTGCGTCTTGACGGTGGCCTCACCGATCTTGAGGGATTGGGCGATTTCTGCATTCGACAAGCCGCCGGCGATCAAGCGAAGAACCTCCAGCTCACGCGCCGTGAGATCGCCGACGGCAGCGCTCGGCGTTTGGACCCCGCCACGACGGCTAGCGAAGCGCTCGATCAAGCGTCGCGTCACCGCTGGAGCGAGGATGGCGTCGCCGCCCCGCGCCGCCTGTCTAACAGCCGCGACGATGTCCTCTCCCGCCATGTCCTTGAGCAGGAAGCCGCAAGCTCCGGCTCGCATCGCGGCGTAGACATAGTCATCGAGGTCGAAGGTGGTGAGCATCAGGATGCGGACGTGTTGATCAGATCCTTCCGCGAGGATTCGATGGGCCGTCTCGAAACCATCCGGGCCGGGCATACGAACATCTAGCAAGAGAACGTCAGGCCGCTCGCGCGCCGCGAGCTCAACCGCCTGCTCACCATCGGCGGCCTCGCCGACCACTACGAAGTCGGCTTCGCCCTCCAGGATCATCCGCAGGCCGGCCCTGACCAATGGCTGGTCGTCGGCAATGGCGACTCTGATCATCGGGCGGTTGCCGCCGCCGGAAACCACGCCCGAACCTCGAATTCCCCGGCTGGACTAGCACCCCATTCCAGCGTTCCTCCGCAGGCGGTGACCCGCTCCAGCATCCCGCTGAGGCCTCGCCCGAGGGCGCGGTCGGGAGCAGGCAACACGTTGACGGCGTTGTTGACGGCTACTTCGAGCCCAGTCTCCCCATAACGCAGACTGATTTCGGCAGTCGCCACGGGCACGTGCTTGAGGACGTTCGTCAAAGCCTCCTGGACTAGCCGATAGGCGGCGAGCTCCGCGGCGGGGTCAAGCTGAACCTCCGACCCTTGAACCTGGACTCCAACGGTCAGTCCGGCGAGTTGAGCTCGCTCGACGAGGTCGTGGATCTCCAGAAGTCGTGGAGGCCCGGGGGCTACGGCTTCGAGATTGCCGCTAATATGGCCGCCCCGCATCAAGTCGCGCCTGCCCTCCTCGGCGACTCGCGCGATCGTGACAATGGCGCCCTCGGCCTTTTCGCGGTCCCGGTTCCACAGCCGCCGGGCCGCGCCGGCTTGAAGCGCAATCACAGTCAGGCTGTGGCCGACCACGTCGTGAACCTCGCGAGTCATTCTCGCCCGCTCCTCGAGCACGATCCGCCGGTCATTCTCTTGTCGTTCCAGCGCGAGCCGCTGATTGGTCTCCCGTAGAACCGAAGCGAGCCGGGTGCGATCGCGGAACACTCGTCCGGCAAACCAGGCTGCGATCAGGAGTGGAGCAATCCCCACAATCGAGTTGAGGCCTCGAGTCGCAAGGGTGCCGAGAAGACAGATGGTGAAGCCCGCAACGGCTCGACGCCGATCTTCGACGGTGGCTACCACAAAGGGAAGCGCGCAAAGAAGCGTGATGGCAGTGAGGAGATTTGTGTCCGTGAGCGGACGAACGAAGATTGAGAAAAGCGTCGCGCCAGCGGTCGAAGCCGCAACCGCCGGCAGCAGGCGCCACCTGGCTACCGACAATGGTGCCGCCACAGCGAAGCAGGCAAGGACGGCGGCAGGTGTCGGCACGCTTGCATGCAAGTTGCTCTGCGCATCGAATACAAGCCCAACGAACACAGCTCCAGCCAGCCAGAGATTCCAGTGGTCAAGAGCCCGCCGCAGCATCGACTGAAGTTGCTTGTGCTGCCGGGTGACGAGCGCGTGCTCAACCGCCGGCCGAGCTGGTTCGGCGTGTGGCGCGAAGACCCGCGATCGAGCGAGCCCAGCGTGCAAACCTACACTGGTCCACCGCGATGCATCAGCGCCGGAAGAGATGGACGCCAGCACCTGGCGGAGCTCGCCGAGCAGCTCGCGAGCCAAGGTTTCGATGCCGCCGATCGCCGCCAGCCGGTGCTCCTGGTCCGCTACTTGCGCGAGTTTCGCCTGCGCCACCAGTCGGTCCATCCCCGTCTCCAGAATCGCCTGCAACTGGGCCGCGAGCTCGACCTTCTCTCCCGCAAGGGCCGCCTCGGCACTTGCCTTCCGCTCAGCTCGCAGCAGCGCCTCCTGCTGGCGTAGCTCCGTCACGAGCCTGGATCGGTCGCGCAAGAGTCGACCGGCGAGCAGCGGAGCGCCAACCACGAAGACGGCGATGAAGGTAAGACCGCCGACAAGCGAATTGCCGGCCGGATCGAGCAAGGTGATCACTGTGATCAGCAGCAGCGGAAGCGTCGGACCTATGGCGAGTTCCCGCCGATTGCCGTGCATTCCCAGCGAGAAGGTCGCGAAGAGAAGGCCGAAAATGATGGATGCGGGCCCCGCTCCGCCCTGACCGGTTCCGGGCATCAGGCTTACGGCAAGGCTTCCCGCGCCGACGACCGAGGTGATGGCCGCCAGGGGCAACAGGGGTCGTTGGCGCCGAAACGTAATGCTGAACAGGGCGGCGAGCATCGGGAGCACGCCCACCAAGCTCGCGGGGTTCGCCAACACAGAGCCGGCGAATTCGAGAGCTCCTGCCAGCGTGAAGCCTGCCCCAATCAGGAGATCTCGCCGGTTCGACGGAGTGAAGAAACCGACTCCGGCATTGAGCGACTCGCGAAGGCGCCCGACCATCCCGCCCAGCGTAAGGCGGATCAGTAGAACCGCATCCCCCGGAGGGATGACATCCGAATTGATTAGGACAGGTCCGTCTTGGTGCGGTCGACAGCGTTCCGGTCCTCCGTTAGCTTGTCGATTCAGCAGTTGGCCGAATCGTTTTTTGGAGGACGAAATTCATGAGTGTCGGATCATGGCATCGGATTTTGGGAATCGCCGGAATTCTCTCAGCGGCAATCATGCTGGCGGCGGGCTTCATTCTCGCCCCGCTGCCAACCGCTACCAGTGACACCGCCAGCAAGGTGGCAAGCGCTCTCATCAGCAACCTTGGCGCGGCTAGGTCAGGCAGCTTTCTCATGCTCCTCGCCACCATTCCGTTGATCGTGTTCGCGGCCGGCGTCACCGAGATTCTCAACCGAAGTGAGACCGCTTCGCGAGTTCTAAGCCGAGCTGCATTTGGATGCGCGATCGCAGCCGTCGCCCTTTACGCGGGGGGGCAAAGCGTGCTCCAGTTTGCAGCCGGTACCGCCCAGGGATCGACACCGGAGACTGTGCGTGCTGTCTACGGGGTCTGGGATTCAATCGCGTTCACCGGGCATGCGTTCCTTGGGATCTTCGTGTTGACGATTTCGGTCCTCGCACTGTTGGCGCACGCGTTCCCGGGGTGGGTCCGGTGGATAGGTCTCGCCGGCGGCACGAGTCTCAGCCTTGGCACGATTGCATTGTCCGGCGGCCTCGACGCCCTGGGTCCGCTGTTTCTAATCGGCTGGTATCTGTCTTTGGTCTGGATCGTGATCGCCAGCTGCTGGTTCCTCATCGGCAAAATCGCGGTTCAGCCAATGTCGACTGATTCAGCATCCCTCCGCTCCGAACCACTCGCCCGCCCGATCTGAGGATTAGATCCCTATGTGGTCCAGCGTCCAAAGCCAGCTGAGGGAACCCTCCTTATCGTCCGCCGACGATCCACGCCCGGCCACCGGGCAAGCGCTGGTCGGCGGGTTGCTCCTCGCCTGCGGTGTCATCGGTCCGCCCGTGAACATCGCGGTGTTCACGGTCGAGGGGGCGCTGCGGCCCGAATACAGCCCAATCCGCGACTTCACGAGCTTTCTGAGCCTCGGGCCTTACGGCTGGGTCAACGTCGCCAACTTCATCGTCCTCGGCCTGCTGATGACGGCGTTCGCGGCGGGCGTCCGCACTGTTATTCGGACGGGGCCCGCCGCCCCGGCAGGACCCATCGTGATTGCTGTCTCTGGACTGGGCTTGATTGCGGCTGGCGTCTTTGTCGCGGATCCAGGTCCAAACGCGGTGACTGTGCACGGCTCTCTGCACATTGCCGCCAGCATTGTCTTCCTCGCGGCGATGACCGCGGCGTGCTTCGTCGTTGCCGCCCATTACGACCTAGCCAACGGCCGCCGATTCGCGGCCTACTCCCGTGTGACTGGCGTCGCGTTTGCCGGACTGTTCACAGCTGACCTGCTGGTCGGGGTGGGAATCGCAGGATTGCTGCAAAGGATTGGGATCCTCGTCATCTGCAGCTGGATTGTGCTTCTTGCCGTGCGTCTGATCCAGGAAGGAGCCATGGGCTCGCCAACAGCGAAGGAGGCCGACGAAACCTAGGCCGCTAGATCTCCCGACCGATTGCGCTCTCGATCTGATCCAGGTGCGGGTGCCAGTGGAGCATGCGCTCGAGCCATCCGGCCACGATGCCGGGTCGTGGCCCACGTTCGGGACCGTCCCTGTCCGCCAGTAGATACTCCGCCGCCGCTGCATCAGCCCCTCGTCGACCAGGTAGCGGCGCAGGGTGGCGAAGTCCGGATGCCTGCGCGAGATGATGCGACTCACCTCGGCCTCGGTGAAGCTGCGCCCGGGCTGAAAATCCTGGGCCAGCCAGCGCAGCATGGTGAGCCTC
This sequence comes from Candidatus Sulfotelmatobacter sp., assembly GCA_035602465.1. GTDB lineage: Bacteria > Chloroflexota > Dormibacteria > Dormibacterales > Dormibacteraceae > 40CM-4-65-16. The sequence goes on from DATNMQ010000035.1 coordinate 45,231, forward strand.
TTCTTGTACTGGGCCGGGATGCTGAGCAGCCGGCCCTCCGCGTCGACGACGATGCCTAGCACCCTCGCGTCGTAGCTCCCCTCCCTCACTGGGTCTACGCGGATTTGGTGGAACGCAGTCCCTGGTGCTGGCCGGTGGCGCAGAAATAGGTCAAGGGCGGCGGGTCTCCCTGGTTGCGTACCCGATCCTACCCAGGCACCACGGGCAGGAGCGTCCTGCCTTGCCGTGCACGACACTGGGGGGGCGAGCATAGCGGGTCCATGAACGTAAGAACGGACTCAAGGTGTATCTCCGGCGTGCGACCGAACCTGGCCACTGATGGCCGGACGATCTGGGTGGTATCCACAAGAGCCCATCTGTGGATTACTTCCCGGGGAAATTGTGATACGGCTTTGATCCGGCGCCCTACCCAGCACCAAGCGTGACGCAAGGATCGTATTCAGAAAGTGGTCGGGGGCCCGGGTCTAAAACTGACGGACCTCGGTGGGGACACTATTTGAACTCTCGAATTGAACTCGGCAGCGGCGTCCTCGACCTAATTAGGACCCATTGCGACCGGCTTGAACAGGCCGCAGCCAGCGTTTAGTCCGCCCGCGGGCCCTGCTGGCAAAAGGTACAGGCGGCTCCAAGCTATTACGAGAACGATTATAATCGTTGACGTAATATGCCTAGTAGACAGCAGAAGGCTGAACCGGATCTCGGGCGCTTCTCGGACCCAGCGCTTGTCGTCCTGACCTGCTTGGCGGACGGACCGAAGCACGGATACGCGATCCTTCAGGAGAGCGCATCGCTCGGCTTCCCACTGAGCGTGGGCACGTTGTATGGCTCGCTCAACCGCCTGGAGAGGCTCAGGCTCATAGAAGCCGAAGCTTCAGACGATCGTCGCCGGCCCTACCGAATGACCGAATTGGGAGTCGGCCATCTGAGGGCGCGCCTCGCCTCCTTGAATCGTGTTGTCCGTTATGGCGCACGAAAGTTGGAGGAGGCGCGATGAAGCTACTTCTCCATCTCTATCCCCATTGGTGGCGCGATCGATATGGGGCCGAGGCGCTCGACATCTTGGAAAGACGTCCGGTCACTCTCTCGCTCTTGCTGGACGTCATGGTCGGTTGCGTGGACGCATGGCTAAACCAAGAGATGCCACCGGGCGACGTCGGCAGAACATACCAACATGACGACCCCAGAGGGTATTTGATGAATGGCAATCGCAAGCGAAACAGACTCGTCGCATCAGTCATCGCAGGTGTGCTTCTAATTGTCCTCACAGGTGCTTTCGTCTTTGTCGAGACTTATCGCACGCTACAAGGGCACCGAGACGGAGCCCCTGGCGCCATCAACGTGCTTGCCGTGTCCGCGGCAGCGACTGCCGCAGTGGGCTTCTGGGTCGTCGTGACCGGACGCCGTCTCCATAACTGGCCTGGCTGGCCCGGCGAGCGCCGCGCGCTCCGGCTCGCTGGAGCCTACTGCCTGTTGGGCAGTCTGTTCGTAGTCGGATTGGCGCTGACAGGAAATGAGGGATTCGCGTTTTTAATCTATGCGGGCCTGGCGCTGACACTGGCAGCAGCGACTCGGGTCGTCCGCAGTCGTAATCCGGGTATCTAGTCGAACGCTTGTTGACCAGTTCAAATAAGGGAACTTTGGTCGGGGGCCCGGGATTTGAACCCGGGGCCTCACGGTCACGAACCGTCTCCGTGGGATGTCCTGGAGTGTCCTGGCGGCTCCTCGTGGGGCCGCCTGAACTCAAATGGCGGGGCCTTCGTGTCCTCGTGTGACCTCTCGGAACCGTCCGTTTCCGGGAATGCGTGATCCAGCTGTGATCCAGCGAGGGCCAGATCAGCCCCAAAGTCGAGCACGCAAACCCACTCTCGAACGTGACGGGTGGGGGCTATAAACAGACCGGGCGCTAATCGCCTGGGCTTGGGGCAGCACACGTACGACACCATCGGTCAGACCGCAACGGCTCCGGCCGTAGGCACCTTTCTAGAACGACTTCGCCGCTGAGAGCCTCGGTAGACCGCCGGCGTGCACCCGAGATGTCGCTGGAATGCTTTCGTGAAGCTCGACTCCGACTCGTAGCCGACGCTCCGCATCGCTTCGGTGACCGACAGGCGTTCCGCGTCCAACAGCTGCGCCGCACGAAGAATGCGGCATTGCGCCAGGTAGCGCATCGGCGATTCGCCGACACACTCGGCAAAGCGCTGAGCAAAGTTAGATCGGGACATTGCAACTGCGGATGCAAGCCGCGCCACTGTCCAGTCCTTCTGAGGCGACTCTTGGATCAGCCCGAGCGCTGCTCCTACGCGCGCGTCCTCAATGCCGTGGATCCATGGCGCGGCCGCGCGCGAATCTAGCGCGAGCTGCGCTCGCAGGACCTGCACGAGCAGCAGTCCGCAGAGTAGATCGGTCAACGCGCCGGAGCCGGGGAGCGGCATCGCCGACTCTGCATCCGCCATCGCGACAAGGCCCTCGATCATTCCCGTGCCCGCGCCCGCGTTGACATGGATCAGGTCCGGCAGCACTCGCAGGAGAGGATGGCTGGTTTGGCGCTCGAACTTGAAGAAGCCGCACAGCATCGTGGCTTGATGGCCGCCACCCGCGATGCCGATCGACGGGAAACGTCCCGGAACGCAATGCTGCATAAGGTCCGCGAACGATGTGATCAGCACGCCCGATTGGCTCATGAGCTCGTGGCGCTGCCCGCGCATTAGAACGGCCACGTCGCCGGCCGAGAGGCGGATCATACGGCCCTCCTCAGTCCGAAGCCATCCAGATCCCGAGAGAATGACGTGGAAGACCGCTGCGCCGAACGGCTCGAGGCCCATCCCCCACGGCGCGGTCAGCTCGGCGCGGGCGATCAATGATCCGGACATCTGGATACTGCGCAGCGCCACGCTCAACGGATCCACTGCGTAGTTCTACTCCTTAGCTGTCGTGGCGTCCACCAGGGCTCGTACTCACCCAGGTACAAAACCTGGACGCTAGGACGGATTTTTCGTCGCCCGAAGCATGGCCAGAAATTCACTCGGGCCGTAACCTGACCTCACTCTCTAATCCCGAGGAGGACTTCGATGCCTAAATTTCTGATCACTTATCACGGCAGCAACATGCCCCACGATGTCGTGTCCATGGCCAAGGCGCGCGACGCTTTCATGCATTGGGCCGGCAAGACGGGCCCGGCGCTGGTGGAGCCCGGAGCTCCGATCGGCGCTTCGCGGACAGTTTCAAGCGATGGTACGAAGGACGGTCTTGCCGACGGGCCATTCAACGGCTGGTCCGTAATCGAGGCCGCCGACCTGAACGCCGCGTCGAAGCTGCTCGCCGACCATCCGTTTATCGGCCGCGGAGGAGTTCTGCAGATCAACGAGCCGGCGGCAATCTAGCGCGATCGCAGCCGCGCTCTCGAAGTACGGTATGCACGCACACGTGGCAACTTGAGGTCCTCGACGCGGTCGATCGGGCTTGGTGTCGCTCTGCTCGTCTACATCGCGTCCCGCCCTAGATTGCCGAAATGTGCACCAGACGGAGCCCAGGCTTGGCCTCGGGACCCAGCCTGGGCTCGGTGATCAGGGAGGCTCTACGCCTGCCAACTGGGTTCGACCCTCGTAAACAGGCTCGGACCCAATCATCGTGAGCTGCCCGCTGTAACCCCAACCGTCAAGGACCAGCAGCGGCCTCCCGGTGCCGACCTCTTCGTACGTCATGGTGATGTCGCGGACTTTGCATTCCATGCTCATGCCCTCTACGCCATGCTCGGCGCGGGTTCAGCGCGGATGGCCCGTGTCTCCGATGCTCCGGTGTAGCCCAGATATCCAAGTGCGACGCAGAGGAGGATCGGGCCCAAGCTCCCGACGAGAGAGACCGGCACGCTGGGCGGTGTCAGCGCCGCAGCGAGATAGACAAGGGACATGACGGCGGAGCCGATTTGTACGAAGCCGACCCAACGCGGGGCAAACCGGCGGCGGAAGATAGCTGTCGCCATCAGGACGTTGCCAGCGATGATCGCTACGAGCCAGATCATGAAGACCAGGCTGACGAGCGGCGCGGGGTTCGGGTCCTTGAACAGATCGGGCGCCACCGAGCCCAGCCACGAGTACAGCGTTGCGGCCATCAGAGAAATGAAACCGAAGATCATCTCGGCGAGCGCGATCAGCGCAATGCCGGCCAACCCAAGTCCGCCCCAGCCCTCGCGCCCGCGCGCAAACACGCCGGGCAGTCCGTAGACAAGCAGCGTCATGCCGGTCGCGCCGGCGATGTTGATGACGATGAAGCCGGCGCTTTGCGCTTTCGCGCCATCAAAAGCGTGGCCGGGCACGTAGACCGAGAAGGCCAGGATCGCGATGGTTGAGATGGCGGCGCCGACTACAGCGGACCAGCAGCTGAGCCGCACTGCGTTGCTCATGCGCGCTGCGCCGTGCTCGGCATGGATTCGGTCCTGGCGGTCCGGGTCTCCGACGCACCGGAGTAGCCTAGAGAGCCCACGGCGACTAGGAAGCAGATAGGACTCAGGCTTCCGACGAGCGAGAGCAGCACCTTGCTCGATGAAAAGGCCGCATATACATAGACCGGGTACATGACCGCGGAGGCGACTAGCAGGAAACCGATCCATCGCGGGCTAACTCGGCGGCGGAGGATCGGGATCGCCATCAGGATGGTGCCGGCGCTCAACGCCGCTAGCGAGGTGAAAGAAATCGCTAGGAAGAGAGGCGGGCCGGGGTCCTTGACGAGTTGTGGCGCCTTCTCAGCCAGCCACGGATCGATTAGGGCGGCGAGCAGCGACACGAACGAAAGAATGAGAGCCGCCAGCGAAAGCAGCGCAATGCCAACGAGCCCCGTGCGGCCCCAGCCCTCATGCCAGCGCGCGAACACGCCAGGCAGTCCGTAGACGAGCAGGAGCGCGCCGACCGTGGACAACAGATTCGCGGCGACGAAGGCAGGGCTCTGAGCCGTATTGACGTCAAGGGTCGGGCCGGAGACTGTGAAGACCGTAATCAGGACGGCGATGATGGTGATCGGGGCGGCGACGACCGCCGACCAGCAGCTGAGCCGAACTGCGGTACTCCTCTCACGTTGACGCGCCGGTTGCGCCTTGTTCTGCTCGGACATGTCAATTCCTTCCCTTCGGATACTCCTGCCGGCATTACATTCCAGCGTTCCTGTGTGCTCCTGGCCGAAGGGCTGCAAGGAGCCGAAGAGCGCCGGTGCCGACCACGCTAGGCCCCGCATCGTTCGCCGCCCCTGGGGCCAGCTACCGGTTTAAGTACCTGTTCTTGTACCGGTCTGATCGCGGATTTACCGCTAACGTTCGCCCCTGTGAGCCAAGGGATGGCTGGAGCCCAGCTAAGCCGGCGCGAGAAGCAGGTGGCAGAGCTTGTCGCCGACGGACTCACGAACCGCGAGATCGCCGAGCGGCTCTTCGTCTCCGAGCGCACTGCTGAGTACCACGTGGAGCAAATTAGAAACAAGCTCGGCTTCCACTCCCGCCGTGACATCGCAGGTTGGCTCCAGGCGTCGGAGGCAAGCCTCCCACCGCTCCGGATTCTTGACTCGACCCCAAACAACCTTCCGACGCAGGCGACAAAGTTCATCGGCAGGCAGCGTGAGATCGCTGGGGCAGTTGAGCGCCTTCAGACGACCCGGCTGCTGACGCTGACCGGACCAGGCGGCAGCGGCAAGACCCGCCTCGCCCTCCACCTCGCTGCAGACCTCCTCGAGCGGTACCCCGATGGGGTCTGGCTGGTCGAGCTCGCCCCGGTCAGCGACCCTGGCGGCGTGAGTCCCACAGTAGTTGCCGCCGCGCATATCGGTGACCGCGGGGGTCGCCCGACCGTCGACACGATCATCGAGTCGCTCCGCAGCCGGCGCCTCTTGCTAGTGCTGGACAATTGTGAGCATCTCGTTGCCGCGTGCGCGGACCTGGCAGATGCGCTTCTTCGCTCATGCCCTCTGGTGACCATCCTCGCCACCAGCCGCGAGGGTCTGAACGTCCCGGGCGAGGCCCTCATGCCGGTGCCCCCGATGCGAGTGCCAGAAGGCCACAGGATCCCGCCGCTCGACGAACTAGGTGGCTTCGAGGCGATCAGCCTGTTCGTCGATCGCTGCGCCTCGTATCAGCCTGCGTTCGCCCTCACGGATGAGAACGCGGCGGAAGTCGTGCGCATCTGTCGCCGCCTGGACGGCGTGCCTCTTGCACTTGAGCTCGCCGCTGCTCGGGTCCGAGTCCTCTCGGTTGCTCAGGTCGCCAATCGGCTCGACGATCGATTCCGCCTTCTCACTGGCGGCGGGCGAACCGTGGTGGCACGGCAGCAGACGCTGCGGGCGCTCATCGACTGGAGCTACGACCTGCTGACCGAGGCAGAGCGCGCCCTGCTTCGGCGACTATCGACCTTTGTTAGGGGCTGGACCCTCGACGCGGCCGAGGCCGTATGCAGCGGGAATGGCATCGAAAGCGAGGCCATCCTCGAGCTACTCGCGCACCTCGTCGATAAGTCGCTCGTCGTAATGATGGACAGCGGCGGGGCCGCACGCTACTCGATGCTCGAGACGATCCGCGAGTACGCTCGCGAGAAGCTTGTCGACTCTGGTGAAGCCGATATTCTTCGCCAGCGACACTTCGATCACTACTTTCGCGAGGCAGTGGACAAGCCGATGTGGGCTCGTCCCCTAGGTCGGGTGTCAGTCGATTATGGACTCGACTACGAAAACTTCCGCGCGGCGCTCGAATGGATCGAGGGGGAGCCGAGCAGCGCCGACCAATACCTTCTTTTCGGCAGTTCGCTGATCGGTCCGGCCGGTGTCCGCGGTCGCCACAGTGAGCTGCAGCAAATCCTGACGGCTGCGCTCGCCCGCAGCGATCCGGACGCTCGGACGCTTGGCCGTGCCCGTGCCCTCCTGGCTCTCGCGACCCTTGCGGCCTTGCAGCGTGATTTACCGGTCGCGGCCCCGTTCGCGAGGGAGGCCGTCCGATTGCTTCGGGAGCTCGGTGAGAAGCGCGAACTGGCTTATGCGCTGTTGTTCGTGGCGCTAGGAGCGCTCAACGATCCGGACGTGTCGCGCCGAACGATGAGCGAGTCTCGGGCGATCCTCGAAGAGCTCGGCGACATCCGGGGCGTTGCAATGGTGCTCTGGGCGATGGGCGATGGCGCGCTCGCGCATGGGGACTACGACGCCGCGCGCGTCCGCCTCACCGAAAGCCTGGCGATATTCGGCCAGCTCGGCGAACTCCGTTTGAGGAGCGTCCCATTGGTGAGCCTCGGCCGGCTCGCCTGCGTGGACGGCGACTACGGTCGTGCGCGAACCCTCGTCGAGGAGGCGCTGGCGATCCGCACGCGGCCCGATAACCCGTGGCAGGTCGCGATCACGCGCATCAGCCTGGGTGAGGTCAGTCGGAGCGAAGGCGATCCGGCCGGTGGAGCGCAGTTGTTCGAGCAAGCGCTGGCCGACGGTCGAGGCATGGGCGACGACATGGTTGTCGCGTGGGCCCTCCATAACCTGGGGCATGTCGCGCTCCAGTCCGATGACAGGCCGACGGCAGCCGCAAGGTTCAGGGAGAGTCTCCTACTGCGGTGGCGGTCAGGGCCCGCCGCCGACATCGCCGCCAGCCTCGCGGGTATGGCCAGCGTCGCCCTGCGCGACGGCGAGCTCACCGAAGGGCTGCGGTTGTTCGGGGCGGTTGACCGCACGTTGGAAACAGCGCACCGGGTGCTTGCGCCTGCCGACGAGCAGGTCCGTCGCGAGGACCTCGCCGCAATCCGGCTGCAACTGGACTCGCGGGCCTTTGATGCGGCATTCCGCGAGGGACATGCCGCGCAGTTCGAGGACCTTGAGGCGATGGCGAACGCTGTTTCTAACCGGGCAATCGGTCGCGGCGGCTAGACAGATCCCCCACACCGGCGACGCGGCTGAACGTCGCCTCGATGGTCCTGAGTTCGGAAGCAGGTCGGGGGCCCGGTGTTGAACCCGGGGCCTCACGGTCCTGACCCGTGCGTCGGCTTTAAGCGTCGGGCGGCCACTGATTGTCGGGCGGTGAAGTCCGAACTGGGCCCGCTTTTGCAGGCGAGACGATCCGACAACCCAGAACATCGCCTTGGCCAAAAAGACGGTCGGGAAATGCTCGGTCGCGGGTCACAGATCGAAATCGGCCAAAAAGGGCCCTTTGACCAGCTGTTAAAAAACAACTGAACGGCACTTCGTGCCGCTCCGAAAAGGATAATCTCCCCGTCAGGGATCGGCGAGCATCACTGGTTGCTGGGCGGCGAGAGCGTGTCCTTTCCGCGGGCCGCTTTCCATGAGTCGGACAGACTCTCGGGGCCGAACGCCGCCTTGGGGATGAACGCCTCCGCACCGGATACAGCGATGCCCGACGCGAAGTCCTCCCGGTCGTAGGTAGACAGCAGGAACACGACGACATCGGAATGCTCGGATCGGATACGACGGCTTGCCTCCATCCCATCGACGCCGGGCATCTGAACGTCCATCAGCACCAGGTCCGGATGCAAGCGCCTCGCCGCGACCACTGATTCCTCGCCGCCTTCAGCCTCGCCGGCCACCTCGAAACCCTCGGTCGCCGCAATCACCTCGCGGGCCGCCAGTCTGAACGCGGGCTGGTCGTCGACGATCAGCACTTTCACCGCCACCAACCAGACGCTAGACCTGGGAGCCTGAAGGTCCAATGGTGCCAACACCAAACCTCGCGGGGAGGCCAGCCCCGTCGTCCCAGGGCGATTGCCTGTGTTGAAATTGCCGAGATGGCGATTCGCGTTGTGCTTGCCGACGACAGCTACATCGTCCGCGAGGGCGTGCGAGAGCTCCTCAAAGCGATCGACGACATCAACGTGGTCGCCACATGCGCCGACCTGGATGCCCTGATCGCGGCGGTCGCCTCTGAGCACCCCGATGTCGTGCTCACCGACATCCGCATGCCGCCGACCAACACCGACGAAGGCATCCGGATGGCCGAACAACTGCGACGCACCGATCCCTCGATCGGCGTCGTGGTGCTCAGCCAGTTCGCTGACGCCGAGTATGCGTTGGCGCTGCTCGACAAAGGAGCGGCCGGGAGGGCTTACCTATTAAAGGAGAGGGTCACCGACCTGGACCAGCTTGCCAACGCCATCCGGGAGGTCGCGCGTGGTGGTTCCGTGATCGATCTCAAGGTGGTCGAGAACCTGATCGCCGCTCGCGCTCGGCATGCGCGATCGCCGATCGCGGACCTGACCCCTCGTGAGACCGAGGTGCTCGGCGAGGTCGCGCAGGGCAAGAACAATGCGGCCATCGCGGCCAACCTCCACCTGACGGACCGGGCCGTTGAGAAGCACATCAACTCGATCTTCTCCAAGCTCGGGCTTGGCGACGAGCAGGACGTCCACCGCCGCGTGCGCGCGGCGCTCATCTATCTGGCTGCGCAGCCACCCGATATGCGGTGACGAGCCCATCCCGCCCAGGCACCTGGGCGGGACCCACCTGCTCGGCCTGGGGCCGAGTGCTCAGCGCCTTGTAGCTCGATTCGCTGAGGACTGTCTCGCCGCCGGACGCCAGCTGCTGCAGGCGCTGGGTCAGGTTCACGGCATCTCCGACCACCGAGTACTCCATCCGCTCCTCACCTCCCAACAGAGCGGCGGCCACCAACCCCGACGACAGCCCGATCGCGAGCTCCAGCTGCGGCAGGCCGGCCGTCCTCCACTGGCCATTCAGCTCGGCTTGCCGGCGATGCATGGCATGCGCCGCTCGAAGTGCACGATCCGCGTGGTCGGGCACCCCCTCTGGCGCACCGAAGACGGCCATCACGGCGTCGCCGACGAACTGCATCACCGTGCCCTTTTCGGCCATGATCTCGTGGCTCGCGGCAGCCCGATATCCGTTCAGCTGTTCACAGAGCGGGAGCAGGTCGGCTGACTCGGCGATCCGCGAGTAGCCGCGAATATCGGACATGAGCACGGTGACGACCATGCGTTCTCTCTCCCCCGCTCGCCAGCCGCCACTGCGAAGCTGTTCCGCGACGCCGGTGGGCACCAGGCGGCTCAATGTCTCGCGCTGCTCCTCCCGCTGGATGATCGCCTGGTGCAGCAGGCGCAGGTTGCGCAATGCATGCTCATTGCCGGCCGTTGCATCTCGGGCGATGACGAGGAAGAGTCGTTCGACCGCGCCTGCAACGTCGGCCGGCGTCGTCCTGAGCAAGGCGGAGATCGAATGGATAGTGCGTCCTTCCGCCACCATCTGGAGCAGAACCCTGTCGGTCGCAGACAGACGGCCACTGTCGACCGGCATCAGGAGTGACTCCGCGATCTTGGGATCCAACAGTGATCCGCCAGTGCTGACCGCCTTGATCGCCCGCCCCAGCTGGTCGCCTTCGGAGACGCGGTCCTTGAGCAGGTAGGCATATCCGGCGGCGCCCTCGTTGAGCAGCGACACAGCATAGTCGGGCTCGTCGTACTGCGAAAGGATCACCACACCAGTACCGGGATGGCGCTTGCGGATGAGCCGGCAGGCGTCGACACCTTCCTTCTGGAACGCGGGCGGCATCCTGATGTCGCTCACGATCACCTGTGGCTCGAGCTCCTCAGCCTGGGCGATCAGCTCGTCGTAATCGCGGGCGATGCCGACCACCTCGAAGTCGCCCGACACCTCGAGCAGTGCTCGCAAGCCTTCGCGCACGATGAGGTTGTCGTCCGCGAGCAGCACGGTGATATGCGCCATACGGTTCCATTGGACCGGCGATTCGCGACGCCGGCAAGGTGGCCAGCACCACCGGGGCGGTTCGGTTGCCCCCGCTCAAAGAGGCAGGCGGCCACCATCGCCCAAACCGCCGGAGGCGCCTACGTTGCTGGCGGAGGACATGCACATGAAATTCGAAAGCTCTGTCACAGCCGTTTCGTGGATACCGGCGGAAGCGGTCAAGGGTTTCCTTGGCGTGCCGTTCGAGATGGGCCTTGCCCATTACGACGACGCGCTGCCCGAGATGCTCGACAACCTGGACGAATGGCACGGCAAGGACCTCTTTCGGGAGGCCAACGAGCTCAAGGGTTGGATCGAAGTCGAGGACGGCAAGATTGTGGCTCACGGCCAGGAGGGTGGCGGACGCATCGGCGTCACGCGCTTGAAGATCGGCCCGAAGACCGTCACGGTCAAGGCGAAGGCGATGCCTGACATCCGCGCCGTACCCGAGGTCACAGATGACTACGTCCGATTCATCCAGACGTGTGGCGGCCGCACAGGCGCACCTGCGCCCCGGCCCGTTCCACGCAAGCCTTTCTTTCAGGTCGACTCCGCCGTCGCATGGACGACTTTGGCCCTCACCATCTACAAGGACGGCAGGTCGGAGTACGAGCTGATCGGCGCGAGCCCATTTCCACGGCACTGGGTCTACGACCACACGGGAAAGCTCGCCATGGAGACCGGGCTGACCGATTTCACCACCTGGATCAACGACGCGTTCGGCGATCGCACCCCATGGGGCGCGTACGACGCGCCGGCCATGGTCAAGCAGGTCGAGAGCCCGCTCGAGCGCGAGCTGACGGGCATGGTCGTACGCAGCGGCAAGCTCAAGAGCCGCGAGCTTCCATCGGGCGAGTGCCTGACGAAGCAGGGCGAATCTGGATCGGACATGTACTTGATCCTCGACCGGATCTTCGCGGTCGAGGTCGACGGCGCGGAGGTCGCCCAGGTCGGACCCGGAGCGATCCTCGGCGAACGCTCAGGCCTCGAAAGCGGCACCCGGACCGCCACGCTGCGGGCGCGCACCCAGTGCCGTGTGGCCGCTCTTCCGCAGCGGTACGCGGACGAGCGCGAGCTGGCACAAATCGCTCGGGGACACCGGCGAGAGGAGGGGCGATAATGCGTCAACCCATGGAGGGCCCCATCGTCCTGGCGCGCCGTTTGCGCAAGGTCTATCACGGGGCAGACGAGGTCGAGGCCCTGCGCGGCATCGACCTCCTGGTCGAGCGCGGCGAGATGATCGCCATCGTCGGCCCCTCCGGCTCCGGCAAGACCACACTCCTGAACTGCCTTTCCGGCCTCGACGTCTTCGACGGCGGCCAGGTCGTCATCGACGGGCAGGACCTCTCCAAGATGTCCGACCGCGCCCGCACCGCCTACCGCGCCCGCCACATGGGCTTTGTCTTCCAGGCCTTCAACCTGCTGCCCGTGCTCAGCGCGGCGGAAAACGTCGAGATCCCACTCCTGCTGCAGGGCGCCGGCACCAGGGACTCGCGCCGGCGCGCGCTCGAGATGCTGGATACGCTTGGGCTTGCCCACCGCGCCAACCACCGACCCGACCAGCTCTCCGGCGGCGAGCAGCAGCGGGTGGCGGTGGCGCGGGCCTTGATCCACAAGCCGGCGGTGGTCTGGGCCGACGAGCCAACCGGCAACCTCGATTCGGAGGTCACCAACGTGATCGTCGAGCTGCTGGCGCGGATGAACCAGACCGGGCAGACGATCGTGCTCGTCACCCACAACCCCCAGGTCGCGGAGCGTGCCGCACGCACAGTCCGCATGCGCGACGGCCGTATCGAAGCCCCCGAGCCAGAGCGGGTGCAGGCGGTGGCGTTGTGAGCTTTTCCAATGTCCTGGTCGGCATCTTCTTGGTCGTCTACGCCGCGCTGGCGCTGATCGTTCTGCGGCAGCCCCTGGTCGGCCGGCTGGCGCTCCGAGAGGTGGTGCGCAGACCTGGCCAGACCGCCATCCTCATCGTCGGTCTGATGGTCGCCGGGGCTTCCATATTCGCAGTCCAGGTCGCCATCGACACCGGCACCGGATACGTCACGGGCAATGACTTGGCCGCGTGGGGTAGGGATGACATCGAGATCACCGCCGGTGGAGCCACCTTCGATCCAGGCCTGGCCTCACGCCTGGCCGCCGACCCCCAACTGGCCCAGAATGCGGCCACCTTTCAGAACGCTCTCACTGTGACGACGTCGGTCACCGACCTCGACCGCAACCTCGGCACGCCCGGCGTTCAGCTCATCGGTCTCGACCTGGCCTCGGAGCAAAGGTTTGGCGAGTTCGTTCTGAGCGATGGCCGCATGAGTCAAGGTTCGGAACTCACCCTTGGTCGCGTCTTCATCACCCAGCCGCTCGCCGACGCACTCGGAGCCAAACCGGGCGACCACCTGCAGGTGACTGGATCGGGCGGTCCGGGATCTGGTGATGTCATCGTGGCCGGCATCGTCCAGCGCCAGGAAGCGGGTGCCTACGGGTTCGGATCGTCGGTCGGGACGTTCAGCGGATACCGCTCGATCTTCAGCTCGCTCGAGACCGCCCAGCAGGTGGCCGCCACCTCCGATGTGAACTTGATCCGGATCTCCGCCCGCGGAGACGGTGACGCCGAGATCGCGCGCGGGCATCAGATGGTCGACCGCCTCAGGGCTCTCGCGTCTGGCGGCGGGTTGGCGGTCGTGGAGACCAAGGGCACCGTTGTGGCCACGGACCTCGCGAATTCGAACCTCTGGCGCCAGGTTTACACAGGGCTGGGCCTGATCGTTGTCCTGGCCGGCAGCTTTGTTGTGATCAACCTCGCCGTCATGCTGGCCGAGGAGCGCCGTCCGCGCCTGGCTGTGCTCCGAGCGCTCGGCCTGACCCGAGCCGGCCTGGTTAAGGTCGCGGTGGTCGAGGGCGCGATCTACAGCCTCGCGGGGTCGATAGCAGGGCTGCCGCTCGCCCTGGCGATAGGGGCGGTGATGAACTCTAATCTGCAGTGGTTGGCCACGGATGGCTCAGGCGTTCACCTTTCTGTCGAGCCGAGCTCCTTGTTCGGCTCGGTTGCCGCCGCGACGCTGATCACGCTGACCACGATGTTCATTACGTCTCTGCGGACCTCGCGGATGGCGATCTCCGCCGCCATACGCGATCTGCCCGAGCCGCCGAGGGCGCGGCGCACATCGTGGGTGCGGCTGGCGCTGCTCGTGGTCGGTGCCCTGGCCGGCGCTGCGTTGCTGGCCGCCCCAATAGCCGGATGGCGCGTGCTGGGTGGGGGCGTTGTCATCGCCTGCGCCGGTGGGTTCATTCGTGGCCGGGTTTCCGAGCGGGTCCGGTTCACGGCGATCGGCGCAGCCATCGCAGCGTGGGCTATCGGCTATGTCTCATTGACGAGCCAGACCTGGCCAAGCCTCGACCAAACATTTGGCGCCCTGATGGGCGTGGTCGTAGCGGTGGCTGGAATCTCAGTACTCGTGGCGAGCCAGCTGCGCCTGCTCGAGTACCTCGCGAGCGTCCCTGGACGCGGCGTCTCCGATCTACGGGCGACACTTCGCCCCGCGCTCGCCTACACCTCGCGCCGTCCGCTCAGGTCCGGCTTGTCGATCGCGGCCTTCGCAATCATCATCGCGCTCGTCACCAGCGTTGCAGCCGGCGTGACGAGCCCCAACTACGCGCGCGACTCGTTCGGCTACGACGTCAGGGTCACCGAGGTTGGCAGCGGCCAGCTGGCCCTCCCGCCTGATGTGCAGCAGAACGTGAGCCGGCAGGAGACGCTCGCGAGCCGCGCGTTTCTGGGCCCTATCAGATACCCATCGTCCAGCGGACCTGCGGCAATTAGCGACTGGCAGGTGCAGCCGCTAACGGTGTTCGGGCTCACCGTCGAGCAGCTGGCATCCGGGATCGTGCCGCTTCAGCCCGGCTCGTGGAATTCCAGGTACCACAGCGCAGCCGAGGTCTGGCAGGCGATCGCAAGCGATCCGAGCCTCGCCGTCGGCCTTGGCACGGATAACAAGGTGGACCTTGCGACCGCCAAGGGGACGCTGCACCTGACCTCGGTGGCAAACGTTGGCTACGGAAACGCCGGAGCTCCGATCATCGACGGACTAGTTGGATCGCAAAAGGTGTTCGACTGGCTGTCCGCCTCTCCGCCCGGTGTCTTGCTCCTGCTTCGGGCCGCGCCCGGCGTGACGCCGCAAGCGCTCGCCGACCAGATCCGGCGCGCCACGCTGTCGGAGGGAGCCGACGCGACCACGATTCGCCAGCTCGTGGACGCCCAGTATGCGTCAGGCCAGGGAGTGGCCGACCTGCTCCTGGTCCTGATGCGCGTAGGCCTCTTGCTTGGAGTCGTCAGCCTCGGCACGATCGCCTTCAGGGCTGTGGTGGAACGCCGCCGGGCCATCGGCGTGTTGCGCGCCATCGGGTTCCGACCCGGCCAGGTGTTGTTTGGAATCCTCCTCGAGGCATTCCTCACCGCCACGGCCGGGATGGCGGTCGGGATTGGGGCGGCATACAGCCTTGGCTCATCGCTGAGTGGGTCGACGGTCGGCAACTCCAGCTTCGCGCCCGATGCGGGCACCATGCTGTCGGCGATCGGCGCCGTGTACGCCACCGTCCTGCTGGTCACGCTGGTGCCGGCAATCCGCGCGTCGCGGCTGCGGCCGGCTGAGGCGCTTCGCATAGCGGCCTGATTTGCAAGATTCCATCGTCCAGGCGCGGCGTCTGCGCAAGGTCTATCACGGGGCGGACGAGGTTGAGGCCCTGCGCGGCATCGACCTCCAGGTCGAGCGCGGGGAGATGGTCGCCATCGTGGGACCGTCGGGCTACGGCAAGACCAACCTCCTCAACTGCCTTTCCGGCCTCGATGTCTTCGACGGCGGCCAGGTCGTGATCGATCGCCAGGACCTCTCCAAGATGTCCAACCGCGCCCGCACCGCCTACCGCTCCCGCCAGATCGGCTTTGTCAATCGAGCCGGCGCCCAAACTTCGTGGCGTGACGGTCTAGATGTCGGTTCACGGGCCGGTTGGATCATGAACTAGATGAACCCCACCGCCGCCATCCTCGCCGGCCTGGTCGCGTTGATCCTGCTCGCCTTCGTGACCATCTACGGACTCGTCTCGAGCAGCTCGAGCCGGCGCCGCCAGGGGGCGAGCCTCTCCGCGATTGACTTCGCGCGCGGCTCATTCGCCAGCCAGCTGAGCCACGGGGTGCCTATGAACGAACTGCTGCTCCAGCTGGTCGAGGCACTACGCGACACGTTCAAGCTTGACGCCGCCGAGCTCTGGCTCTGCACCGATGACCGCCTGAGCCTGGAGGCTTCGGAGCCTCGCGCCGAGCGCACCACGATCGCCATCACCCCGGCTGAGCAGTCTATCGCGGCCAACGCGCGCGTCTCGAGCGAGGCATGGGCGAAGGTATGGCTCCCCGAGCTCCTCCCTGGACGCCCCAACTCCACTCTGCGGACCGCCCCAATCACCCACGGAGGCCAGCTGCTGGGCCTGATCGTGGCCGAGCGAGCCCGCAGGCCAGGCAGCCTCGCTTCTGAGGCGGACGTGACGCTGGAGGAGGTGGCTCGCGAGGTCGGCGTTGCTGTGAACAAAGCGCGCCTCGACGCGGCACTGCAGCAATCGCTGGACCAGCTTCGCCGGCAGGCGACTGAGCTGCAGGCGTCGCGTGGCCGCCTCGTGGCGGCCGCCGACGAGGAGCGCCGGCGGATCGAGCGCAACCTGCACGACGGTGCTCAGCAATACCTCGTGGCGATGGCCATCAAGGCCCGCCTGATCGAACAGCTTTCGAATCGCGACCCGGAGCGTGCCCGCCAGCTCCTGCACCAGCTCCAACTGGACGCGACAGCTGCCCTCGACGAGCTGCGCGCTTTGGCCCATGGGATCTATCCACCTTTGCTCTCGAGCAGCGGCCTGGCCGAGGCGCTGTCTGCAGCTTGCCGTCGCGCGGCATTGCCTGCGAGCGTCGACGTCATCGGCGTGGGCAGGCATCCGGCCGAGATCGAGTCGGCGGTCTACTTTTGTTGCCTCGAGGCGCTCCAGAACGCCGGCAAGTACGCCGGCGCTGGCGCTTCGGCACACATCCGACTCTGGGAAGACTCGCGGGTGTTGCGTTTCGAGGTGGCCGATGACGGATCCGGGTTCGAGTCGAACGGACAAAACGCCGGCGCAGGGCTGACCAACATGCGTGACCGCCTTGGCGCCGTGGGCGGATCGATCACTGTCGAATCGGCTCCGGGCCGTGGAACAAAACTCTCTGGCACCTTACCGTTGGGCGCCTAACCTGAACAGCTCTCGAGATTAGGCGACACCCTGGGTTGTCCAGGGGAGTCGATGGCGGCCCATCCTGTGGATGTCTGACGTCCACAAGAAGGAGCCGCCATGGTCAAGGATGACCGTCTTTTCACTACGCGTGTAGCGCTGTTCGGTCGGGTGGGCGAGGTCGGAGGCGCAAGCGATCTGGGAAATTGTGATCCAGCTGTGATCCATCGCCATCGCTGCATGAGCCGTGACGCCGGGATCGTATTCAGAAATTGGTCGGGGGCCCGGGATTTGAACCCGGGGCCTCACGGTCCCGAACCGTGTCGATGGCGTGTCCCCTAGTGTCCCGGGGAATCCTTCAGGGTCCCGCTGAACTCAATCGCCGGAGTCGTCGTCTCCTCTCGTGTCCTCTAAGATCCGCCTGGTTCCGCGATTCTGTGCCCCGGCTGTGCCCCGGCGATGGACCAACTCATGCGCTCGCCAGAGGATCACCGGCCGCTATGACTGATTGCCACCGCTATGAATTCGACGAACTAATCCAACTCGCGATCTGTGCCCGTGAGTTCACTCCGAGCTTGTTCATGATGTTGCGGATATGGGTTGCGACGGTGGGATCTGAGATGAACAGGCGCGCTCCGATCTGCTTATTGCTCAAGCCTTCGGCGACCAGTCGCGCGACTTCGATC
>DATNMQ010000059.1:0-1712 GCA_035602465.1 Candidatus Sulfotelmatobacter sp.
CGCCAACGACGTGTGGGTCAGCCGCGAGGGCACGATTGAGCACCTCATCCCCGCGACGAAGGACGCCCTCGTCGAGGTGGACGTCGCCGGCGGCCGCGTGGTGGTCGCCGACTGGCTGCTCCAGCACGAGGACGCGAGGGACTGATCGATTGATGCGATTCGACGTTGTCACCATCTTCCCGGGCATGTTCGGTCCCGTCTTCGCGCAGGGCGTGATCGGCCGCGCGATCGAGCGTGGGGTGGTGCAGCTTCACGCGCATGACCTCCGCGATTTCACCCATGACCGGCACCGCCAGGTCGACGACCTGCCGTTTGGCGGTGGTCCGGGGATGGTGATGAAGCCGGAGCCGGTGATCGAGGCCGTGGAGACGATCAGGCGCGAGAACGCCGGTCCTGTGATCCTCATGGAGCCATGGGGCGAGCGCCTGGACCAGGAGCTGGTGCGCGAGCTCGCCGCAAACCCCGGACTGATCATCGTATGCGGCCGCTATGAAGGCATCGACGACCGCGTGCGCAGCGCACTCGGTGCGCGCGAGATCTCGATCGGCGACTACGTGTTGAGCGGCGGGGAGATCCCGGCCATGGTTGTGATCGACGCGGTCGCGCGACTGGTCCCAGGTGTCGTGGGCGACCCCGGCTCATTGGCCCAGGACATGTTTGCCGCCGACCTCGTGGATGAGCTCACGGGCTGGCCCCAGTTCACCCGTCCGGCGGACTTTCGCGGCATGACCGTTCCCGACGTGCTTCTCTCCGGCGACCACGCACGAATCAAGCAGTGGCGCCGGCAGCAAGCCGCGCAGAGGCGCGTCCCATCTACTAAGGAGTTGAAGAAGACATGAACGTGATCCAGCAGCTCGAGAAGGAGCAGCAGAAAAAGAAGGTCCCGGCGCTGCGTGCCGGGGACACCGTGCGCGTGCACGCCAAGGTCGTCGAGGGCACGCGCGAGCGCATCCAGGTGTTCGAGGGCACGGTGATCCGCGTAACCGGTGGCGGCCTGCGCCAGAACTTCACAGTGCGCAGGGTGACGCATGGCGTAGGCGTGGAGAGGACCTTCATGATCCACTCGCCTCGTATCGACAAGATCGACGTCGTCCGCCACGGCGACGTGCGGCAGGGACGCCTCTACTACCTGCGGGGCAAGATCGGCCGCGAAGCCCGCATCCGCGAGCGGCGACGTCTGGTGGGCGAGCCGGAGGCCGAGGCTCCCGAGGAAGAGGTTGTGGCAGAGGAGCCGGAGACCGAAGCGCCACAGGAGTCCTAGCGCCCTTGAGGCAACCCGCTTCACGTGTGCGGGTGCTCCCTATCGTCCTGCTCGCCTTGAGTGCCGGCGTCCTGATCACGGTCGGCGTCATTTATCTGTTTTCGTCGTCACGAGGCGGGCCGCCCGGAATCGAGCCGGCGCTGGCCAACGCCCCTGAGGGACAGCTCGTCTATCCGGGGGCGCAGAACGTTCATAAGTCTGGGGTCCTGCCGGAATGCAGAGACGGGTTGTGGCAACCCGCGTGGCTCGAGGTCGCCTTCAAGACCAGCGATCCGATCGAAGCCGTCGACCTGTGGTACACGCAGAAGCTCGAGCCGCTGGGCTGGCAAGCTCAAGGCCCACCTGGTCCCTCATATGTCTTGGTCAGGTCCAACGACGACGAGTTCCTGATTTACAGCAACGAGACGGGGGTCGTGACCGAGTTTCAGCGCGACGTCAAAGTGGGGCGCTG
>DATNMQ010000073.1:0-6554 GCA_035602465.1 Candidatus Sulfotelmatobacter sp.
CACCCGGTCCTCCACGTACAGCTGCAGCGCGACCTTGGTGTCCGGCCCGAGGCGATAGACCTCGCGAACCGGCCGCCGGTGCTTCCGAGTGACCCACCGCCCGGCCGTGCCGAAGACGCGGCCGCCGTGCAGCGCGACCCAGGGCACATCCAAGGGATCGGCGTATGCCTGGACCAGGACAGGAAGGTGATCCGGCAACTCGGGAAGAGCGGGGTGGCGCACCGGTCGCGACCACCTGAGGTCGAGGCCGCCGAGGTGCTCGACAACACGGCGGCGCTCCGCCATCATCCGCTCCGCATCAGCGCAGTCTTCGCATCGACCGCGAAGGCAGAAGTTGGGTTTCTTGCCGCAACGTGCGGCGGCGGGACATGCATCGCAGTGCACTCCGCAGGCGATCCCGCTCATCAGGCTGCACCTCTATTGCGCCGCAGGTAATCGCCGAACAGCGGAACGGTGAAGGCGAGGCGGCCGCGCTCCGGCCGGTAGAGAAGACCCTTGGTTTCGAGCTCAGCAATCAGTGGTTGCATCCTTCGGTTGGGCAAGTTCACGCCCTCCCTCACTGACTGCAGCGAGGCGACCTCGCCCCCGGCCGCGACCGCCCCCAGAACGCGCCGCTCCAGCCCGGAAGTCCGCGCCAGGCGGGCGTCGAAGAAGGCACCATCGAGCGCCCGAAGGATCGTCGGCCGGTGGCGCTCGAAGTCCAAATTGGTGATGGTCGCCGACGGGGAGCACGCCTCCCATAGCAGAGCTCCGAAGAACTGGATGTGAAATGGGTAGCCCCCTGTGTCGCGCCGAACCGACTCGACCACGCCCGTGTCGACGCTGTGGCCGGCGGCTTGGATCGGGCGTGTGAAGGCGAGGCCGTCCTCAGGTGGGCGAAGGGCGTCGAGCAGCTCCGCTTGGAACATGCGCTCCGAGTAGCTCTTGGCGCGGGCAAGGTTGTCGGTCAATGTGGGTAGCCCGCAGACGACCAGCATCACCGCCAGCCCCAACCTTTGTGCCCTGGCAACGCTCGCGAGGAAGATACCGAGTGGAAATTGGTGGCGGCGTGGCGTGTCGCAGAGGACCTGGGCCTCGTCGTAACAGAACAGGACTCCTGGATGGTGGGCCGCCGCAGCCCCTTCGCAGGCTAGCTCGAGAGCCTGAAACAGCCGATCCTCGAGCATGGCCGGTTGGCCCGTTGCGAATGTTGGTGGCTTGACGGCCAGCGTGACCCCTTCGAGCGTTACGGTCAGGCCGCCGAGCATGTCGAGCGCACGACGTGCGGCGGCACTCGATCGTTGTCGGAGAGCGAGGGTCCGGGACGAATGCTCGACGGCACTTCTGCAGTCCTCAACCAGCGCGAGCGCGAAGGTGGATTCAGTCTGGAGGTGCTCGCTGCACTCACGGCGGACCACGACCCAGCCGCGCGCCTCCGCTGCCGCCGCGTAGTGCTGCAACAGCACGGTCTTGCCGACACCGCGCAGGCCTGTCAGCCTGACATTGCGGGGGAAGGTCGGGAATCCTGTGAGGTATTTGTCGAATCGGTCTAGCTGGGCTGCGCGGTCTGCAAGGTAGGGCGGGTCCAGACCCATGCCTGGGCGGAATGGATTCGTTGGCCCTGAATGATCGTTTTTTGGAGGGATCATTTCCGATCATTCCCGGGACCGGACCGGAAATCGGTCAATTCAGCGTCCACGCAAGCGAGAAGGTCGCTCACCGCCCTCCGCTCGTCAGCCGAGACCACGGGGTCGAGGTTTCGAAGCGCTCGGACCAACTGGCGGCATAGGTCGGCGATCGCGTCCAGCCGGCTCTCGAAGGTGAGCGGCTCAGGTGTCTCTGGGTCGCCGGCGAGCGCACCATCAACGTCGAGCTCGCGATCGGCCAGCAGGCGATCGACGGCCCGCCGGACCTCGCGGTGAGTTAACTCGGCGGCGCGCTCGATCAGCTCGGTCCTCTGCTCTTTGTCAGCCAGCCGAGAGATCTGAATGGCGTGCTCCTGTGGCAGGGGACGTACACGGTCCAGCTCCTCAGGATCCAGGCGCAGGAGACCGACCTTCACCTTTCGCTGCGACTCGGAAATGCCGAGTGCCTTTTCGGTTTCGCGCCATCGCGAGAGCGGCTTCGCAACGGGCTTGCCGTCGGCGCCGTTGACGATGTGGGTCTTGTGCTTGACCAGCATCTCGCGCAGGCCGTCGAGGTGCTGCACGAACTCTTGTCGATGGACAATCCTTTTCTCATCGAGCGGCTTGAAGGGCACCAGTGATTCCCGCAGCAGTTGCTCTGCGATCGCGATGTCACGGATGGTCTTGTCGACCACGATGCAATGCGCCTCCTCGACCACATCGAGGTCGGCGCGAAGGTGGTTCTCCTCGTACTGTTTCTCGAGTCGCTCGAGATAGCCGAGGTGCGGATGAACCCGAACCAGGATCTCGAGCAGGCCAGCCACCTTCGCCGCGCGCCACCGCTGCTCTCCGAAGACGATCTGGAAGCGGCCGCGCATGCCAGGGGCTGGTTCGACCTCAAGCAGCGGTTGATGGCGGCCAGACCTGATCGAGTCAGAAAGCTTTGCGACCAGGTCGACTGAGACGTTGACGCGTGGTTGGATCGGGCAGGGTTGGATCAGGTCGATTGGCACGATCGCGAGGCCTGGAGGCACACGATTTCCGGTCACGCGGCATCGCCTCCGGTGAAGCCATTGGGCGACGACTCTCGTTTGACGACAACCAGATCGATTGGCTTGGCGAGCTTCTGTGCATATGCCAGCTCGTGCGACGTGCCGCTGCTCTTGCCGTCCCAGAAGGCGAGAACCCGGTCGGCCGACCGGATCATCTCCTCGTCGCGCGCGAAGTATGCCGCCTCGACGGTGGGGTGCCCATCGGTGATTGCGGTCCAGACTTCCAGCTGGAGACCGCGCCGCATGACCGCATCCCGAATGGCCGCTGATGCGCCGTGCGTTCGGCTCGTCAGGACTATCGCGGTGCGAGGCAGTGCCTTGATCTTGGAGTCGATGACGGCGCGATCAGCGATAGTGCGGCTGCCGCCAGCGAAAATCCTTGGACGCTGGGTCGGTCGCGAGTTAACTACATCGACGTGAGCAGTTTCCGACGTGAACCAGGGTCCGCCGTGTTCGCCTTGCGTCCACTCGCGGTTCCAGACATGAAGATTTCCTAGTGTTCGGGCTCCCTGCACGATCGGAAACAGCGGCTGTTGCGGCCCAACGACGCAGGGGTCAGAGTCTGGCCCCCTCGTTCCATCGATCACGCGAAGGCGAGGCCGGCGACCGCTCATGCTCCCTCGCCTCCGCCCGGACGCCGGTCCCACCAGCGGCCTTTGGCGATGGAGTCGTTTGCTGCGCGGGTGCCGCGAGGGTAGCCGGGCATGTCGGCGAAGGCGTATCGGCCCGGCGGTCCTGTGATCTCCAGCCACACCGCACCCAGCCAACCAATTGCCGAAACCGTCTCGACAGCGGTGGTCCAGAAGCGGCACAGATTGGTGTGCTGGGGAAGGATCGGAGAGATCAGGTCGTGGAGCTCACCTTCGCGCACGCGCGTGGGAGCGACTAACAAGACGTGGTTGAGGGCGGCGTTTCTCCGGCCGCGAAAGTACTCGACGTATCCGATCGCCTTTTGTCGGATGCGCCGCGCGTGCTCCGTGCCGCGGTCCCACTCCAGGTCGAAGGTAATTTCGCGGTCGGCGAGCAGATAGCGACCCCATCCATCAGATGTCGGGCTGCCGTCGCGTTCGTACGCGGCGCGACACGTTGCCTCACCGAGCCAGTGATAGAGACCTTGGTCGGGCAGGTCGCGCGCCCCCGCCGCCAGCTTCGTGAAGAACCGGTTGGCTTCCAGGTCGTGTCTCAGGTGGTAGGTCTGTTCGCGGGCGCGGCGAGCGCGGTCGCGTATCGGCCTTGGGTCTTGCCCGCGAAGCTGGGCGACTCGTCTCGCTCCAGGCGAAGTCAGCCCGTACACAGAGGGCTTAATAGGTGAGCCTTGCCAGCGCACGACAGGCCAGCGGTAGATGAGCCCTCGCCAGAGCAGGTCTTTTAGGCAGAGCTCCGCACTTCTGCGACCAGGGAAGAAGAGGTCAGTGACATGATCGCGATCCAGGTAGCGGTACTGATCGATTGCCAGCAGGATGGCAAGGTCACGGTCGGAGAGCGGTCGAGGGTGCGCATGTGTTGTCGGAGACAGTCCGCGCTTAAGGCCCTCGATTTGAACGGGAAATGGGTCGGCCATCATCGTCCTCTGCGCACCCTATTGCGAACCCCTTTGCGACCACCCTCTTCGCCGGCCGCGACATCGCGGCGGTCGCCGGCGGCGCTCTCATATGTCCGGAGGCGCTCTTCGATCTCGCTTTCGACTTCTGAGCGCGGCCGCCCGCACCGCGCGAGCGCGACCTCTATCAGCCCTCGTCCATGGTCAGCGCCCAGGCTTGGTGGCTCGGGCCGCGTGACCCCGGTGAATGGACGCTCGGTGCGGCCGGCGTGGAACTGGCGTACGGCGACCTGATAGGGACGAAGATTCCGGAGCTGTAGGTCGCCGAGCCAAGGGTCGAATTCGCGCGCCAGGTAGCGAGCGTCGTCCTGTCCGCATTGAAAGATGACGCGCGTGCGCGCGTTGGCAGCGATCGCCTCGCGAGTCGGTCCTGAGAGCTGGCCGAGGTGCTGGTTGGCCAGCACCAGGCCGAGGTGGTATCCGCGGGCTTCGACCAGGATCTCGTCCAGGCTCTGCGGCAGATGCAGGTAGTTCTGGAACTCGTCCAGGTAGAGGCAGAAGTCGGTCCGAGTCGACGCCGGTCGGCCCGCCCGTGCCATCGCCGCCTGCCAGAGTCGGGCGACTAGGAAAGCGCCCAGCAGCTTGCTCGTCTCCTCGCCAAGCAAGCCCTTGGCCAGCGAGACCAGAAGGATGCCGCCGCCGTCCATGCAGCGGGCGAAGTCGATGGTCGAAGTCGGCTGACCCATGATGTTGCGGACCGTCCGCCGTAGCAGCACCGAGCGCAGCTTGTTGAGGACCGGCCCCACCATCTGAAGGCGCTGCCCATCCGGCAGCCGCTCATACTCGTCCCAGAACGGACCGAGACCGACCGGGTCCTCGATGCCTGCGGTGAGGACTCTGCGAGCTCCGGGTTGAAGCAGCAACAGCGGGACCTCGCAGAGCGTGCTTCCGGGTCGGAGGAGCAGCGTCAGCACCGCCGCCCGCAGGATGTCATCGGTGCGCGGGCCCCAGAAGCGCTCATACGCCTTGCGGAAGATGGTGACCAGCTGATCGCACGCGACCTCGTGCAGATCGGGATCCTCGCAGTCGAGGATGTTGAGGCCGACCGGCCGGTCGCGCAGGGACGGGTCGATCAACTGAATGCGATCCCAGTGCCGCTTCGGAATCCGCTCCAGAAGCGCGGCCACCAGGTCGCCCTTGGGGTCGATGACTCCCACACCGCGCCCGGCCTCGATGTCGTCAAGTGCGAGATTGAGCAGCAGGGTGCTCTTCCCGGCGCCGGTGGGTCCGAGGACGTGAACGTGGTGGCGGGCGTCAGCAGCGTCGAGAGTTGCTGGGGTCTGGCGGCCGTCCTCGAGAAGGCAGAGGATCTTGCCCTCGTTGCCCGGACGGCGCGCGGGGGTGAGGCTCGTCGGTGCAGTGTCGAAGCCAGCCACGTCGGTTGGGAGATGGAAGAGGCCGGCCAACTCACTGGCGACCAGGACCATCCCGCCGGATGGCGCCACTCGCCCGGCGACCGTTTTATCGAAACGTCGACCGAGCCACACACGTCTTGGCCGAAAGCCGTTGGCGCCATCGAAGCCTCGAAACGATGCGAGTAGCGCGTGCATATGCGCCTGGGCGGCCGCGTCATTCGATGCGGAAACCCTGAGCCGGAGATCGGCGCAGTAACCCGGACTCCATGCCTTCTCTGCTGGCGGCGCGGGCCGCGACGGCCGCCGGGCCGGCCGCGGCGGATCGGGCTGCTCCGGCAGGACGAGGTGGAACAAGCCGTCGACCACCCAGCCGAGTAGGCTCACCACCAGGCCCCGCTCGGGCTCCAGGCCGGCGAGTTGATCGAGCTGGCGCAGGGCGCGCTTCTGCCAGCTGACGTCGGGACTGATCGCCAGCTGGACCACGGCGGCAGGCGCCTCGGCCAAGGCGAGCATCACCGACCGCAGCGACTCCGGCTTGGGATCGGCCAGAGAGTGAAGCGGGTCGCGATCCAGCCGGAGCCGCGTTCGAGTCGCTGGATCGGGCATCGATACGGCAGCTACTGACGGACGGACCTGGATGCCGGGCAGGGCGCTGCGAAGCAGGACGGAGACCATCCGCTCGAGACGGGCCGGCGCCCAACAGCGAGCACCGAGGTCGCCGCCTTCCGACCAGAGCTCGAGGACGATGTGGGGCTGGCCGAGTAGCCAGCGCTTCCACCAGGGATGCGCGATCGC
Source organism: Candidatus Sulfotelmatobacter sp. (assembly GCA_035602465.1). Taxonomy (GTDB): domain Bacteria; phylum Chloroflexota; class Dormibacteria; order Dormibacterales; family Dormibacteraceae; genus 40CM-4-65-16. The sequence continues at coordinate 6,407 of DATNMQ010000073.1, forward strand.
GTAGAGACTCTGGAAGAAGAGCACCCATGCGCGGACGTCGGCGGTAGCGCCCTCGGGTGGCAGCAGGTCGAGGAGAACCCCGGGGCGCCGGTGCTCGCGCTCGCGCAGAACCGCGACGCAAACAGCGATTCCGACCGAGACGATCAAG
>DATNMQ010000074.1:0-2036 GCA_035602465.1 Candidatus Sulfotelmatobacter sp.
CGCCAACAGCCAGTTCAGGGCGACCTGGCTGATGCTGGCGTCGTGCGCGCGGGCAATATCGGCGAGACACGTCAGCAGCGCTTTCGTGCCCATGCTGTCCGACGGCTGCGTGAGGCGGCCGGACGCAAGGGGAAAATACGCAATCAGTGCCACATCGAGCTCACGGCAGGCGTCGAGCACGCCATTTGTTTCCGCTGCTCGATGGGCGAGGCTGTAGTTGACCTGATTGGCGGCGAGCGGAACGCCAGCCCTGGCGAGTTGGTCGGCAATGCGGCGCATCTGGTCCGCGCCAAAATTTGCAACCCCAACCGCGCGTGCCTTGCCGGACTTCACCGCTTCGACGAGGCCTTCGGCGAAGACTCGCACGTCCATCAACGGTAGCGGAAAATGGACATAATAGAGATCGATTGTCTTGAGGCCGAGGCGCGCGAGCGAACCGTCAAGGCCGTGCATCAGGCGGCGCGGAGAGCTTCGGCCCGGAAAGGGAAAGAATTTCGTGGCGATCACCGCACGGGTGGCACCGGCGCGCAAGCAGTCACCCACGACGCGCTCCGAGAAATAGATCTCGGCCGTGTCGATCATGCAGGAACCGGCGTCATTGACGGTCCGGTACGTCTCGAGAACCGCCGCACGATCGGCACGCCGCCACTTGTTCGTGCCGATCCCCAAGGGCAGCACATGGATGCCGGTTCGACCCAGGGGGCGCGTATCATCATCTGCGGGCATCGCTGGACCTCTCACAAGGCGAAAGCGCCGTTGGCTCGTTGGTGTGATGACGCTGGCATTTCAAGGTTACGCCATAGCGACTACGGCCGCGTCATTGAACCGGATTTAAGGCTCGCGCTCGCCAAGCCGCGCTTTCGTTGGTTACCATCCACGTAATCCAGCGCGCCGCTGCAGTTCTGAGCGTTACCTCAACGCGCGCTGAAGGTGAGGCCGGCGCGCTCCTTCAGACGCTTGCGCAACGCCGGACCCATCAGCGCGCCCGGCGTCCAGGTGCCGCCCTCGCCCTGCACGTCGCGCACGAGGCAGAGAGCGCTCTCGGCGATCATCTTGCTGGTCGAGCCGTAGCCCGGATCGCGGTCGCCCGTGACTACCGCCTCGACCCGTCCGCCATCCGGCAGCTCGCCCAGGAAAAGGATGTCGTAGAAGCCCTTCTCGCGCTCTTCCCGAGTCGGGCCTGCGCCGGGTTTGAGACCGCCGGTCGCGACCAAGGAAACCATCGTGGCGAACGTCTCCGTCGTCACGCGAGCGATTTCCCCAAATCCCGGCGCGACCATCATCTCGTCGTAAACGAAGTCCGTGCCGTAGGGATGACCCAACAGGAAATTCGTGCGGTGCACGTTCTTGGTGTTGATCGGCGCCATTGGGAACGGCACGAGCCACACGTTCATGCTCGGGTCGTATTCGGGGATGAGGCCCGACGGCTGAGACGGCCCGGTGAACCCCGGCGTCAACGCGAAGGGATCGGTCAGCAGCCGGATCAGGGCCGGGTCGCGCGCGGCGGCGGCCAACGTCGCCCGAGCGCTCGCCGCGGTGCCGCCAGACATGCCGCCTTTCACCTTGCGCAGGCGGGCTTTGACCCGCCGCGCCGGGCGTCCGAATTTCTCGCGCGCCTTCTCCTGCAACGTGAGCACGCCGAGATCGAACGGGATGGAATCGAAGCCGCAGGAGAAGACGATGCGCGCGCCGGTCCGTTTCGCCTCTTCGTGATGGGCGTCGATCATGCGCCGCATCCAAGCCGGCTCGCCGCACAGATCAACATAGGCCGTGCCCGTGGCCGCGCAGGCCGCCACAAGCTCGGGACCGTGGAGCTGATAAGGCCCGACCGCCGTGATGATCACGGCCGCACGCTCGCACATCGAACGCAGGCTGGCCGGCTCGGCGGCATCCGCCTTAACCAAAGGCAAATCGTCTGGTGCGCCGATGTCGGCACGCACCTTCTGGAGCTTGTCGGTCGAGCGTCCCGCGATCGCCCAGGACGGAGCATCGTCGCCGCGATAGGACGTCGCCAGATATTCGGCGATGAGACGGCC
>DATNMQ010000078.1:0-2922 GCA_035602465.1 Candidatus Sulfotelmatobacter sp.
CCCTCGTCTACTACGGCCTACGCGACGGAGAAATCCGGGCGTTGGCTCGGGACGCCGCGTGAGCCGCCCGGACGCGGCATACGCGTGGTCGTGGTCATGTCTGACCCCCGCAATGGCGTGGTCGTCCTCCTGATTGACCCCCGTATGCCGCTCGCCGCACCACTCCATGCCCGCTTCCGCCGGGCGAAGGAATGACCGGCAGCCGGGTCGCCGGCCTGCCCAGCCCCTCTTCACATCAGCCTGGAGAACGCGCCCCCACAACCGCACACAGCCGACTTGTCTTCGACTCCCGGCAAGTCTGCACCCGAGCAGGGGCGGCGTAAAGACCGTTCGTCGGCGCCGCTGACGCGTCGCCGTACGCTGCGTCTTGACCCCGCTCCCTTACTCGGTGCCGCCCAAAACCGGTCGAAGACGGCGAAACCAAAGCTTGACAGCACCCCGCCCCTTCAGGAATGACATGTAGTCCGTGCCCGGTCGGTAATTCCGCGCTCTGATCTGCGAATTCCCGGTGTGTCGACGTGCGGTTCCGCCCTCCGATACTCAATAATAAATAGAGCAGTTCAGGCGCACTGAGGGGTGGTGGATGATGGCCGTGATGACGGTGCAGCCGCCCCTGCCGCTGGCGCCGAACGACGCGCGCCCGGTCGGTGCGGCCGCGGCGATCGTCGAGGACGGCGACGGCGGCCGGGTGTTCGTGCACGGCAATCTGGCCTACGCCTGGGACGTCGGCGACACTGCGGCGCGCCGGTTCGCGGCGGTGTCGCTGATGCGGATCAAGGCCGCCACCCAGCTGGAGGTGGCCGAGGCGTTCGCGGTGAAACCGGCCAGCGTGCGGCGCTGGGAGAGCTGGCTCACCGATTCCGGCGTGGCCGGGCTGCTCGGGGAACGCAAAGGGCCCAAACGCAAGTCGAAACTCACCGCCGACACCGTCGCGGCCATCCAGTGTCTGCGCGACGGTGGAGCGTCGTACCGCGCCATCGCCGCCGAAACCGGCGTGTCGGAGGGCAGCGTGCGCAACGCGCTGGTACTGGCCGACCACGGCGCCCGTACCGAGAAAGCGTGCCTGGCAACGACGTCGGATGCTCCTCCCGAGCCCGAGCCCGAGCCCGAGCCCGAGCCCGAGGGTGAGCCCGAGGGTGAGCCTGATGTTGAGAAGGATTGCTCGGCAGCGATGTCCGATGATCCGCCCGCGCCCGTGCAGGTGCCGGTGTTGGCGGATCCGGTCGACCGCGGCGCCGAGCGGGCGTGGGCGGCGTTCGGGTTGATCCCGTACGCGCCGCCGGTGTTCACCGGGTGCGCCCGAGCCCCGCTGGCGGGACTGTTCCTGGCGCTGCCCGCGTTGACGGCGACCGGACTGCTCGACACCGCGCACACCGTCTACGGTGAGTTGCCGAATGGGTTCTACTCGCTGGATACGATGTTGTGCGAGAGCGTGTTCCGCGCCCTGCTGGGGCAGGCCCGCGCGCAGGGCGCCACCCGGATCGACCCGCCCGCGCTGGGTCGGTCGCTCGGGCTGGACCGGGCGCCGGAGGTCAAGACGATCCGCCGCAAGATCCGGCTGCTCGCCGAGGCGGGCAAGGCCGGCGAGTGGATCGCCGCGATGGCCCGCCGTCATGTGCAGGGCCGCCCCGAGCAGGCGGCGGTGTGCTATGTCGACGGGCATGTGCGCGCCTATCAGGGCACCCGCAGGATCGCGAAAACCCATGTGCCCAGATTGAAGTTCCCCGCCCCGGCCACGGTGGAGACCTGGGTCGCCGACGCCGCCGGGGATCCGCTGCTGGTGGTGATGGCCGAACCGGCCGCCTCGCTGGCCGCCGAGCTGCGCCGGTTGATCCCCGACCTGCGCGACATGGTCGGCGACGACCGGCGGGTGCTGGTCGGGTTCGACCGCGGCGGCTGGTCACCGGCGTTGTTCGCCGACCTGGACGCGGCCGGGTTCGACACCCTGACCTGGCGCAAGGGCACGATCGCCGACATCGAGGAGAACAGGTTCGTTGAGCACTCCTATATCGACGAGCACGGCCGCACCCACACCTGGCGGCTGGCCGACACCGAGGTCACCCTCGACATCGCCGAGGGCCCACGCGCGGGCCAGGTATTCCGAATGCGGCAGGTCAGCCTGTTCAACACCGCCGCAACCCGGCAGATGCACATCCTGACCACCCGCCGCGACCTGCCCGCCGCCGAGATCCGTTACCGGATGGGATCGCGCTGGCGCCAAGAGAACCACTACCGCTACGCCCGCATCCATTTCGATCTCGACTCCCACGACACCTACCGCGCCACCGACGACAACGCGGACCGGATGGTGCCCAACCCGGCCAAGAAGACCGCCTACCGCGCCGTCGAAAAGGCCCGGCGGGCACTGGATCTGGCCGAAACCGCCTGCGACGCCGCGCTGCTGGCCGCTCACTCGCCGCAACCGGGAACCTCGGTGGTGCTGACCAACGAGATGATCAACACCATCAACGCCGACGTCCACACCGCCGGCCAGGCACTGCAGACGGCGCTCGCCGCGCACCGGGCGATCCCCGCCCGGCTACCGTTGTCGCAGGTCAATCCCGGCCAGCAAGTCCTCGACACCGAAACCAAGCTGATCCACCACGCCATCCGCATCGCGGCGTTCAACACCGCACAATCCCTCGCCCGTGCGATCGTCACCGCCACCGGCTACACCCGCGCCGACGACGAAGCCCACACCCTGATCCGCACCGCCCTCACCGGCTCCGGCGACATCATCCCCGACACAGCCACCAACACCCTGCACATCCGGCTCGATCCGCTCCCCGCACCACGCCACACCGCCGCCATCGACGAACTCTGCCAAGCCCTCAACGACACCCACACCGTCTACCCCGGCACCGACCTCACGCTGCGCTACAGCATCAAATCCCACCGACGACCGCACACCAATTACTGAGC
>DATNMQ010000085.1:0-4162 GCA_035602465.1 Candidatus Sulfotelmatobacter sp.
GGCGTCACGGATGCCTTTGAGAAACGCCCGCACGACGGGCGTATTCTTCTCCGCCCGGACGGCGGCATCGGCATACTCGAAACGCAGCTCGGCGCCCTCGGCCCATTGTTCCAGCTCTTGCTGAAAGGACGGCACATCGAAATTGGGCGGCAGGCGAAAGCCCACCGTCATGGCGGCGGTGTCGCGAAAGCCGTCGTGGTCGGCATGGAATCGAAGGATGCGCGCATCGAGCCGCTCGAAAGTCCCGAGCCCCTCACCGTGGGTGGCAGCATGATCCTGCACGCGCCGCACGAAGGCGATCGCCCGGTCGGCCGCGCTCTCATTGGGCCCGGCCCCGTGGCCCATCGGCTGCGACAGCCGGTAACGGACCTTGAGGCTGCCCTTGTAGCCAAGTGTCACCGCGTCCCATCCGCTGGGTTCCAGGATCACCAGCTGGTCGGGCGGCCGCCGGTTCACGAGGTGGCGGGCGCCGCGCGAGCTGCCCTCTTCCTCGATCGCGCCGATGATGGTGAAGCGACAGGTGGCGCCGGCGGGCTGACGCGCCACCGCGGTGATGGCCGCGGCCAGCGGGCCTTTCGCGTCGACGGCGCCGCGACCGAAGAGCCGCTGGCCCTCGCGACGCACCGGGATGATGCCAGGGACCGTGTCCATGTGCCCGAGGAGCAGTACCTCACGCGGTCCGCTGCCCCAGAAGGCGACGACATTACCGACCTCGTCGCGCTTGGCGGCAAAACCCATGCCGCGCAGCCGGGTCACCAGCCACTGGCCGAGCTCGCGCTCCTGCGTCGAGACGCTGGGGATCGACACCATCTCCTCCAGCAGCTCGATGCCGGATTCCGTGACGGGCTGCGTCGCGGTGGACACCTCGGTGATCACGCGGGCACGGCCTCCAGCTCGCCGACCCGCAGCACGTAGTCGATGATACGGCCGGGGATGTCGACGCCGGTGGTGTCGATGCTATTGCGGAACTCCATCGTGTAATTGACCTCGCTCACGACCATGCCATCGGGGTGCTCGAGAAGGTCGATCGCGAGCACGCCGCCGCCCACAGCTCGCGCCGCCGCGCGCGAGAGGCGGTCGATCTCGGGCGTCACCGGGCAATTGCGCGCCTTGCCGCCGCGGGCGGTGTTCGTGATCCAGTGAGACGACTCGCGGTAGATCGCGCAGATGGTCTCGTCGCCGACCACGAAGCTGCGGATGTCACGCGACGGCTTGTCGACGTACTCCTGGATATAAAAAATCGCGTGCTGGTAGGAGCCGAGCGTGTCCTTGTGCTCGAGCAGCGCTTCGGCGGCGTCCCGGTCCGAAATCTTCGCCAGCAGCCGGCCCCAGGAACCGACCGCCGGCTTGAGCACGACCGGATATCCCAGGGTCTCGATCGCCTCGAGCGCGGATTCCGGCGTAAAGGCGACCAGCGTGCGCGGGCTGGGGACATTGGCGGCGATCAGCGCTGTTGTGGTGTTGATCTTGTCGCCGCAGGTCAGCGCCACCTCGTAGGTGTTGACCGTCGGCACGCCCCACTGGTTGAGGATGCGTAACGCGTAGAGCGCCCGCGAGTGGTGCAGGCAGCGCTCCAGCACCACGTCGAAGCGGGCCGGCTCCGCCGCCAGGTCGAAGACCAGCTTGCGATCGTCGATCTTTTCGATCTCGAGACCGCGGCTCGTAAAGGCCTCGAAGAGCAATTTCTCTTCGGCCCGGATGCGCGAGCAGAGAACGCCGATCCTCATTCGCCCCAGTCTTCCTCCTCTTCCGGCGCCAGGCGCAGCTCGACCGGGTCGCGCTCGACCACCTCGAGCTCCGCGCCGCAGTCGGCGCAGGGAACGATCTCGCCCTTCTCCACGTCGGCCGCGAGCTTGACATCGGCCGCACATTCCGGGCACTTCGCGGTTACAGCGGTTGCCATCATGACACCTCCTCGATCGCGGCCCAGCCGCGAGTTTTGATCAGGTCGATCAGCGTGCCGGCTTCCATGATGGCGACCGCCACCGGGCCGGGTGTTTCCCCCTGGAACATCTTGCCATTGACACCGATGCCGCCGGAACGGATGTCGATCGAGACCGGGTCGCCGTCCTCAACGGCATCGTAGATCGCATCGCACTGGATCACCGGCAGGCCGATGTTGATGGCGTTCCGGTAGAAGATTCGGGCGAAGCTGCGGGCTACGACCGCCTCGACGCCGGCCGCCTTGATCGCCATCGGCGCGTGCTCGCGCGAGCTGCCGCAGCCGAAGTTGCGCCCGCCGACGATGACATCACCCGCCTGGACGCTGCCGGCGAAGTCGGGCCGGGCCTCGATGAAGCAGGCCTTGCCGAGCGCCGCCGGATCCGTTGTGACGTTGTAGCGGCCCGGGATGATGGCGTCGGTCGAGATCCCGTCGCCGAACTTGAAGACCCTGGCCATCAGTTCCTTCCTCCTACCAATTCCCACACCCTCTTCGGAAGGGCAGGGACGGGGAGCAGCCGGGGATCCGCGATCGCGCCGGCCAGGGCCGAGGCCGCGGCGACCGCCGGGTTGGCGAGGTAGATGTCGGCCTGCGCACTGCCCATCCGCCCCGCATAGTTCCGGTTGCTGGTAGAGAGCGCACGCTCGCCGGGGCCGAGCACGCCGTGCTGGCGGCCGAGGCATGGGCCGCAGCCGGCGTTCATCACGAGCGCGCCGGCCTCCATGAAGGTCTGGATATAGCCGCGAGCCAGCGCTTCCATGTAGATCTGCTTGGAGGCGGGAACGACGATCGTCCGCGTGCGCGGGTGGACCTGCTTGCCTTTGAAATATCCGGCGACGATGGCGAGGTCCTCGATCCGGCCGTTGGCGCAGCTGCCGACGAAGACCTCGTCGAGCTCCGTGCCTTCGACCGCGCTCAGGTCCTGGACGTTCTCGATCGACGGCGGGCAGGCGATCTGCGGCTCAAGTCTCTCCGCGTCAACCTCGATGACACTGCGATACACGGGCGCGATCGGGTGCAGGTCGAGTACCTCTGCCTCGCCGAGATAGGCCCGCGTGTGCTCGTCCGGCTCGCAAAGTCCGGCCTTTCCACCGAAATCAACCGTCAGGTTGGCGAGTGTCAGGCGTTCGTCCACGCTCATGGCCTCGACCGCCTCACCTCCCCATTCCACCGCCAGGTAATTGGCGCCCTCGGCGCCCAGCATGCGGATCACCTTCAAGGCGAGGTCCTTGGGAAAGATGCCGGGCGGCAGCGCTCCACGGAGGTTGATCCGGATCGTCTCCGGCACTCGAAACCAGGTCTTGCCGGTGGCGAAGGTGACCGCGATGTCCGTGGATCCGAAACCCGCCGAAAAACAGCCGAGCGCGCCATAGGTGGTGCTGTGCGAGTCCGCGCCAACCACGATGCCGCCGGGCCGGACGAAACCCTTCTCCACCATCAATTGGTGGCAGATGCCCTCCTGGAAGACGTGGGTGACGCCGTACTCGTCGGCGAAGTCGCGAACGATCTTGTGGAGACCGGCCGACGCGACGGTGTTCGCCGGCAGGATGTGATCGAAAACCATGATGACGCGCTCCGGATCCCAGAGCGGGACCCCGAGCTTGCGGAAGGCCTCGATCGCCAGCGGGCCGGTGACATCGTGGGCCATTGCATAGTCGACCGGCGCGACGACGATCTCACCGGCATGGACGGGCCGTCCAAGTCGCCGCGAGAAGATTTCTTCGGTCAGTGTTCCCATCTTGTTTTCCCCTCTCCTATGCCGGGACCGAGCCCCGGAGCAGATCGTCGAGTTCGTCGTTGCTGAGTGGCCCCGCGTCCGCGCGGCGCTTGACCTCGTTGGTGAGCGTCCGCAGTTCGCGGTCGGTGAGCGTCAGCCCCAGCGCGGTGGCCCGGCTAGCAATCGCGTGGTGGCCGGTCAGCCGGTGACCCGCCATCACCGTTCGTTCTCGTCCGAAGCGTGCCGGGTCGAAAATCTCGTAACTCGACGGGTCGTTCAGCACCGCATTGGTGTGCATCCCGGCTTTGTGATGGAAGGCGGTGTCGCTGGTGATGGCGGCGTTGAACGGGATCTCGATCCCGACCATGTCAGCGACCATCCGGTCGAGCTCGGGCAGGATCTCGAGCCGGTAGTGCGCCACCAATTCGGGGTTGACGCTGAGCAGCCGGGCAATCATGCCGCTGAGCGGCACGATGCCGTTACGCTCGCCGATCCCCAGCACG
>DATNMQ010000122.1:0-1328 GCA_035602465.1 Candidatus Sulfotelmatobacter sp.
TTCCTTCGTGCTCTTGTGTCCGAAAAATCTGCCAGAATGTGCGAACGGGCGGTTCTCAACCAACCGCCCGTCGCTGGATCTGAGCCCGTTCGTGCTCAAAGGCTGCGAGCCTGACGGGGAGCCGGGGACAGATCCGGTGTCTTCCTCAACCCGAACAGTTGCATGGGCTTCGAGCCCGGACCGAGCAAGGAAGGGAGTGGATGATGGCACAAAACGATCTCGTTGTCGTCGGCATTGATGTGGCCAAAGACAAGGTGGATGCGTGCATTCGCGCGTTGTCCCTACGGCAGACGTTCCCAAGCACCGCGGAGGGGCGGCGCAAGCTGATCTCCTGGGTGCGCAAGCACAAGGTGACCGCGGCCGTGATGGAGGCAAGCGGGGGATACGAGCGCGAATGGGCCAAGGCGCTGCGCGAGAAGGCTGTGGAAGTCCGTATTGTCGATCCGAAGCGGGTGCGCAACTTTGCCCGCTCGGCCGGTCGATTGGCCAAGAACGATGCCATCGATGCGGAGATGATCGCCTGGTTCGGCGAGACATTCGGCGAGGCCTCCAGCCAGGCCCACGATGCGGCACGCGAGAAGCTTGTGCAGACCGTGAACGCGCGTTGCGCCCTGATCGACCTGCAGACCAAACTGCAAAACCGGGAGGAACATCCCGCGCCGGAACCGGTGCAAAAAATGCAGGCGCGGCTCTTGCGGCAGCTCGCCCGCGAAATTGCCGGGCTGGAAGCTGCGATCGCTGCCATGATCAAGGCGACGGCGCATTTTGCCGAGCTCGCCGAGATCATCGAGAGCGTGCCGGGACTTGCCGAGATCACCTCCGCCGGCCTGATCGCGGCGATGCCGGAACTGGGACAGGTGAGCAACCAGGCGATCTCCGCCCTGCTGGGCGTCGCGCCTTACGATGACGATAGCGGCAAACGGCGCGGCGAGCGCCAGATCAAGGGCGGACGCCGCAAGGTGCGCAATCTCTTCTACATGGCTTGTCTCGGGGCCGCGACGCGGCACAACCCCGTGCTGAAGGCCTTCTATGATCGCCTGATCGCCAAGGGCAAAGAGCGAAAGGTCGCGCTGGTGGCCTGCATGCGCAAGCTGATCGTCATTCTCAACACCATGATTGCTCGCCGTGAGAAATGGGATGCCAGTCGCTACGCGGTGAGCTAACGAGCGCGCCATGTCGCGCTCGGTCCTCGACCGAGCGCTTGCAAAGCCAACAGACCGGAGAGCGGACGGGGTCAAGGCCGTCAGCCGCCGAAGGCGGGGGCGCGCAGCGCCAGCCTTGAGCCCGGCCGATCACGGGTCTACTTCAACACAGTTGCTCCCCGGTGA
>DATNMQ010000144.1:0-19778 GCA_035602465.1 Candidatus Sulfotelmatobacter sp.
AGGGCCCGGCGTAGAATTCCGAACGTGGCCGAACGCAACGGTTCGCGTAATGGCGACAGCTCTGTCAAGGGATCCTTCAAGGTCAAGGCGGGGCTGGCCCAGATGCTCAAGGGCGGCGTCATCATGGACGTCGTCACCGCCGAGCACGCCCGCATCGCGCAGGAAGCGGGCGCGTGCGCGGTGATGGCGCTGGAGCGCGTGCCCGCCGACATCCGCAAGGAGGGTGGCGTGGCCCGGATGTCCGACCCCGACCTGATCCGCTCGATCATGGCCGCGGTCACCATCCCGGTCATGGCGAAATGCCGGATCGGCCATTTCGTCGAGGCGCAGATCCTGGAGGCTCTGGGCGTCGACTACATCGACGAGTCCGAGGTGCTGACACCGGCCGACGAGGAGAATCACATCGACAAGCACCCGTTCAAGGTGCCCTTCGTATGCGGCTGCCGTGACCTCGGTGAGGCGACGCGGCGAATCGCCGAAGGCGCGGCCATGATCCGCACGAAGGGCGAAGCAGGCACGGGCAACGTGGTCGAGGCCGTGCGCCACGCGCGCGCGGTGAACGCGGGGATCCGCAAGCTGCAGGGCATGAACCACGCGGAGCTGGTGCACGAGGCCAAGCAGATCGGCGCGCCGGTCGAAGTCCTCGTCGAGTGTCAGAAGCTTGGGCGCCTGCCAGTCGTCAACTTCGCCGCGGGCGGCATCGCGACGCCGGCCGACGCGGCGCTGATGATGCAGCTCGGCGTCGATGGGGTGTTCGTCGGTTCGGGCATCTTCAAGTCTGAGGACCCGTTGAAGCGTGCCAAGGCCATCGTCACGGCGACCACCTACTTCGACAAGCCAGAGGTGCTCGCCGAGGCCTCCGCCGGGCTGGGCAAAGCCATGCAAGGCCTCGAGATCCCGGCCATCCCGAAGGACGAGCTGCTCGCTGCCCGAGGCTGGTAGCTCTGCAGCCGGGCGCGCGCAGGGCGCTCAGATGAAAGAGTCGGCCAAGAAGGACCGGGCGCCTTTGATCGGGGTCCTCGCGATGCAGGGTGCTTTCGCCGAGCACGTCCGTGCCCTCGAAGCCGCTGGCGCCCGCACGCGCCTGGTGCGGACGCGCGAAGACCTCGAAGGCCTGGACGGCATCGTGCTTCCTGGTGGCGAGAGCACGACGATGACGATGCTTATGGAGCGGGTCGGGCTCCTCGAGCCGCTGCGCGATGCGATTCGCGGCGGCCTCGCGACCCTCGCCACCTGCGCGGGCATGATCGTGCTCGCGCGAGAGATCACCGACGGGATGCCCGATCAGCAGGGCCTGGGCCTGCTCGACATCGCCGTGAAGCGCAACGGGTACGGGCGCCAGGTCGACAGCTTCGAAGCCCCGCTCAGCATCGAAGGAATGAATGGCAAGACGTTTCCCGGCGTCTTCATCCGGGCGCCGCTCGTCGAGCGGACCGGCGATGTGGACGTGATCGCGACCCTCGACGGACGTGCTGTCGCGGTGAGGCAGGGGCGAATCCTGGCCCTCGGGTTTCATCCCGAGCTCAGCGGCGACCTCCGCCTGCATCGAGAGTTCGTACGCCTCGCGGGCCACCCCGAATGAAGGTGCGGGCCGCGGGGCTGCTCGACCTCGCCAAGATCGAGGAGATGCATCGTTCCTCCGACATCCGCCTCAGTGAGGCCGCTCCGCCGGCGGCGCGGCTGTGGACGCTGTTGAGCTCGACGCTTTCGGCTCTGCTGCCACTCTCTCAGGAAACGCTGATGTTCGTCGCGGAGGATGGCGGAAAGGTGATCGGCTTCATCCAGGCGTCCGGCCAGCCGCTCGGCCTCGACCTGCGCCGTGCCCGCGTGCTGCAGGTGCTCAACCTGCAGGTCGCCGATGGAGCTGACTCCGACGAGGTGGCGCCGGCGTTGGTCCAGCACCTTTGCAACCAGGCCCTCGAGCGGGGCGCGCTGCGGTTGTTCGTCCGCCTGCCGGACCGCGACGCGCTCCTGCCCGCGTTTCGGACCCAGGGATTCCGGCAGTACGCGACAGAGCAAGTCGTCTACGCCGACCGGCCGCAACAGCGCTCCGAGCAGTATCCGGACGGCCTGCGTCCGGTGAAGCGAGGAGACGAGCGCAGCCTGTATCAGCTGTACAGGAAGGTGACGCCGCAAGGGGTCTCGCAGCTCGAGGCGCCGACATACAGGGAGTGGAGGGCGCTGCACACGGGTGAGCTTGCGGGAGGCCACGTCGTGGATCGCGTCGAGGTCGTCAGCTGGGTCAGGATGCAGCGCGGAGGAGAAGCGAGGCCCGACACGCTGCAGTTCATGGCCCTGCCTGAGAATCCGCTGCCCGCGGAGCTCGCCGACTTCGGGATCTCACTGCTGGGTGACTCGCGAGCGCCGGCCTGGTCGAGCCTGCGTCACTATGATTCGCACATGATCGACGCCCTTCGCGGGCGTGGGTTCACGGTATTGCTCACGCAACTCCTGTTGGTCAAAGAGCTCGCCGTCCGAGTGGCGAAGCCCGTGCGCGAAAAGGGACTGGTGCCGTCGTTTGGGTAGTCGTAATGGCTGAAGCAAGTCGCCAGTCGCGTGCCGGCAACTGGGATGAAGAGGTGGAGCTCCTCGCTCGCGCACTGCCTCCCGACCTGGCGCGGGCTCTGCATGAGCGCATCGACCCGGGCGAGCTGCTCGAGATCGTCCTTGACCTCGGCCGGGAGCCGGCGGCCCGCGTGCCGGAACACGAGGTGCTGCTCGCTGACCATTCCGTCTCCGCTTCAGACCTCGAGCACGTGGCGAACAACGTCGGGCAGTTTGGCGACGACAACCGCGCCGGGATCGAGCGCACGCTGCACCGAGTCTCCGCGATTCGCAACCGCTCGGGACGCATCGTCGGCCTGACGATGCGCGTCGGGCGCGCGGTGACCGGCACCGGCGAGATCATCCGCGACATCGTCGTGAGCGGCCAGAGCATCCTGCTTCTCGGCCGGCCCGGCATCGGCAAGACCACGATGCTGCGCGAATGCGCGCGGCTGCTCGCCGACGAGCTGCGTAAGCGCGTCGTCATCGTCGACACGTCGAACGAGATCGGCGGCGACGGCGACATTCCGCACCCCGGGATCGGGCGCGCTCGGCGCATGCAGGTCAAGACGCCGCTCCTGCAGCACGCCGTGATGATCGAGGCGGTCGAGAACCATATGCCCGAGGTCATCGTCATCGACGAGATAGGGACCGAGCTCGAGGCCGCGGCCGCGCGCACCATCGCTGAGCGCGGCGTCCAGCTGATCGCCACCGCGCATGGGCAGACTCTCGAGAACCTGCTCGTCAACCCGACGCTCAACGACCTGCTCGGCGGCATCCAGAGCGTGACCCTCTCGGACGAGGAGGCGCGCCGGCGCGGCACTCAGAAGTCGGTCCTCGAGCGCAAGGCTCCCCCGACGTTCGACGTCCTCGTCGAGATCCAGGACCGCGACCGGGTGGCCATCCACATGCCCCTGGCCGATGTCGTCGACACGGCGCTGCGCGGCCCGATGCAGACTCCCAAGATCCGCGTCCGCACGCGGGACGGACGCGTCATCTCCAACGTCGACGCGCCCGTGGTTCTCGCGCAGGAGCCGCCTGTGCCGGCCACGGTGTCGACCACCAAGCCGCTCGGCATCTTTCCCTATGGCGTCAGCCGGCACCACGTCGAGCAGTCGATCAAGGAGCTGGACCTGCCGGTTCGCGTGCTGGGCAACCTCGACGGCGCAGGCGCCGTCCTCACCCTGAAAAATCACTATCGCCGCCGGCCTGACAGTCTCCGCCAGGCGGAGAGCCGCGGCCTGCCGATACACATCCTGAAGAGCAACTCGCCCAGCCAGGTCCGCGACGCGCTTTCGCGGATCTACGGCGTCGACAAGCCTGATGACGCCACGACTCGCGCGCTGGCCGAGGCCGCCGCCGCGATCCGCCAGGTCAAGACGACCCTCCGCCCGGTCGAGATCTCACCGCAGAACGCATACCTGCGGCGCCTGCAGCATCAGCTGGTGGCGGAAAACGACCTCTCGGCCCGCAGCACCGGCAAGGAGCCTCAGCGAAGGCTGCGCATAACGCCGTCGCCCGAGCAACCCGCTTAAGTCACGGGGAAGGCAGGCCTCCCCCGTGGAGCCCCCTCCGAGTTGCACTATGCATGGCAGCGGATGGTGGGGCCACGCGGGGTGACGGCCGGAGTAAATCCGGCCTACAGCCGCCATCCGTCTCGAGTCACGGGGGAGGCAAGCCTCCCCCGTGGAGCCCCCTCCGAGTTGCACGATGCCTGGCGGCGGATGGTGGGGCACGCGGGGGTGACGGCCGGAGTAAATCCGGCCTACAGCCGCCATCCGTCTATTAGCTACATTGCGTAGGTGGCCGGGCGGGGACTCTTCATCACGTTCGAGGGCTCCGAGGGTTCAGGCAAGACGACCCAGGCCGAATTGCTCGGCGAGTGGCTCGAGTCACGCGATCCGGTCGTCGTGCGTGAGCCCGGCGGGACCGAGCTGGGCGAGCAGATCCGCGACGTTGTCCTCTACAAAGGCCTCGAGATCGACGCCGAGGCCGAGATGTACCTCTTCATGGCCTCCCGGCGCCAGCTGATCGCCGACGTCATCGGGCCGGCTCTCGCGTCGGGCCGCGTGGTGATCGCGGATCGGTACCACGATTCGACGCTCGCGTATCAGGGCGGCGGGCGTGGTGTCCCCACGACATGGCCGTCGACGTTTCCGCGTCCGGACATCACGTTCCTGCTGGAGGGCCCGGTCGAGGCGGGTCTCGGGCGCCACGAGTCGGCCGGCAAGAGCAAGGACCGTATGGAACAGGAGTCGATCGACTTCCATCGCAAGGTGGCCGAGGCGTACGGCCGGCTCGCGGCCGCCGAACCCGAGCGATTCGTCCGGCTCGACGCCACGGGGTCGCGGGACAAGATCCATCTCGAGGTGCGCGATCGCCTCGAGAAGCTGCTCGAGGGCCTGGATTGAAGCTGATCGTTGCGGTGGTCCAGGGCGAGGACGCGCAGCGTACAGTGGGCGCCCTGGCAGACAAAGGGGTCGTTCCGGTGGATTCTTTCGAGAGGATCTGAGCCGGTCGTTCCATGATCAGGGTCGAGGGCCTGCGCAAGAGCTTCGGCGACGTGCGCGCCGTCGCGGGGGTCGACCTCCGTGTCGAGCGCGGCGAGATCCTCGTCCTGCTCGGACAGAACGGGGCGGGAAAATCGACCACCCTGCGCTGCCTCGGCGGGATCCTGCGGCCGGACGCGGGCCTGATCGAGCTCGACGGACTTCGGCTGCCTGAGAGCCTCGACGCAGTGCGCTCGCGCCTCGGTGTAGTGCCGGACCAGGCGCGCCTGTACGGTCGCAACACCGCACCTGAATACCTCGACCGTTTCGGATACCTCTACGGCGTTCCCGAAAAGGTCCGCCGCGAGCGCATCGCCGCCCTCCTCGAGCGCTTCGAGCTGGCCGACCGAGCGGACACAATCCTCGCGGCCTACTCGCGGGGCATGGCACAGAAGGTGGCTCTGATCCGCGCGACGATCCACGAGCCCGACTGGATCTTCTGCGACGAGCCGACAGCCGGCCTGGACCCTGTGGCCGCATCGGACATGCGCCACTACCTCGGCGAGCAGAAAGCGCGCGGCGCGGCACTCATCGTCACCACCCATGTGCTGGGCGAGGCGGAGCTGATAGCCGACCGCGTCGCGATCATGCGGCGCGGTGTCATCGTCGCCGAGGGCGCCCTCGATGAGCTGCGCGAGCGAGCGGGCGACGGACGCCGCTTCAGCGCTCACCTCGCGCGCACTCCGGTAAGCGCAGAGCCGATCGAGCGGTGGCTCAGCACGCGCACGTTGACGTACCGACTCAAAGGCGCGGAGCTGAGCTACACGCTGCCGTGGCAGACAAGCGTCGGCGATCGGGCGGACTTCGCCGCGCAGCTGCAGGCCCGCTTGGCGGAGCAGGCCGCGCCGTTCCACGAGCTCGAGGAGGTGCAGACCACGCTCGAGTCGGTCTACCTGAAGGCGATGGAGACACCGGTGGCTGCGGCTGCTGAGCCGCCTGCGCAGCCCACGCGCATCACCTCGGGCATCGGCGCGCGGCGCATCTTCGCGTCGCTGCGCGAGCAGGGCGACATGCTTCGCCACTCGCTTCCTTTCTATGTGAGCTCCTGGTGGCGGCGTGGGGACCTCAGCTGGGTCGGATACCTGAACGCGTTCGTGCTCCTGCTCGTCGCAGGCACCTCGCTGTTCGGGCAGCTGCCCGGAGTCGCGGGCCAGGTTGCGCAGCGCCTGGCCGGCGGTAGCGCGCTGCAGGCCGGCCTGCTGCTCCCGCTCTTCTTCATGTCGTTCGCCCTTCTCGAGTCGATCAAGAGCTCGATCGGGATCTGGTGGGAGAAGGCCCAGGGGTCATTGGAGGTATTGCTCTACACGCCGGTCGACGACCCGTCGCTGATCTGGCTCGAGGTGCTGCCCGGCGCGGTCGTGAGCACGGTCTGGGTGACCTTCTGGATGGCGGCCGGGATGGGGCTGCTGAGCCTTTTCGGAGAGGCGGCTCCGTGGGGACTGCTACCGATCTTCGCGCTGGTAGCGGCCGTTACCGCGTACTGGGCGGCGATGGGTCGGATGCTGGGCTTCATGCTCTTCCCGCGCGAAGGAGCGGCGGGTGGGGCCTGGTCCTTCCTGCTCTCGCCCGTGTCCGCGGCCGTGGCGGACCTACCGCTCGCGCTGTTCGTGTTTCGCTCGCCGCTCGCGCCGGTCTCGCTGCTCCTCCCTTTTACCGCGTGCATCGCCCTGACCATCCTGTGCGGAGCGACCTTCGATCGCGAGCGGTTGATGGAAACGGGGGTGAAGCGCGCGCGCCGACGCAGGAGCTGGCTGCCGGTCGCCGTCCTCCGCCGCAACGGGGCGGCCGTCGCTGCGGGCGTGGTCCTCGCCGCGGCATCCGCGGGCGTGGCGGGAACGATCAGCTCGAGCGCCCACTGGCACTCGTGGTCGGACGTGCGCGCGGCCGCCATTGGAGCGCCGATCGACCCCGCGCCCGTCGCCTCGACCACTGCGGCGCAGACCGCGACCGGTCACGTGACCGGCGTGACGGTCGCCGCCGCCGGCCTGGCCGGAATCGTGGGCGTGCTCGCGCTGATGCTCGGGCTGGTAGCGCTGAGCTTCGCCTCGTTCTTCCTCCTGGGGCTCCCGGCCGTGGTCCTCCTCCTGGGTGCCGGTGGGCTTTGGGGCATGCAGCTCGGGTTTGGCGGTTCCACGCCGCTCCAGCCGTGGTTCGCGGGAGCGGGCGGAGTCGTCCTCCTCGCCCTCGCCCTCAACACCGGCGCGGCGCTTCCGATCTATTGGTCGCTCGTGTTCGGATCGGGGCGCCGCCTCGACCGATTGCGCGAGGCGTGGTCGAACTATTGGGCGATGTTCCGGGGGCTGGTCATACCGGCGTGCGCTCTGTTTGGGGTCGTCGTGTTCAGGCTTCTCGCAGCGGGCTGAGCCGGCCTAGAGATCAAGGGCCTGGGCGACCAGCTCGCGGTGGTAGGTCGCGTCGCCAAGCGTCACCTCGGACGATTTCGCACGCTTGAAGTACAGGTGCATGTCGTGCTCCCAGGTGAAGCCAATTCCTCCGTGCACCTGGATTCCGTCGCCCGCGACCTTGCGGTACGCGTCGGAGACGTAAGCCTTCGCCATCGACGACGCGAGAGAGCGATCCGGGGCGTCCGCCTCCACGGCCCACGCGGCGTAGTAAGTCGCGGACCGGCCGCTCTCGGACAGGACCAGCATGTCGGCGAGCTTGTGCGACACCGCCTGGTAGATCCCGATCGGCTTGCCGAACTGCTGCCGCGTCTTGGCGTACTCGGTCGACGTCTCGAGCACCTTCTGCACACCCCCGACCATCTCGGCGCACAGCGCGGCCGTCGACCTTTCGAGCGCTCGTTTCAAATGCGGCCACGCTTTGTCCGGGGCGCCCATCACCGCGTCGTCGCCCAGCTGCACGTTCTCGAAGCGAACCTCGCTCCAGCGCCGGGTCATGTCGAGCGTCTCCAGCGGATTGACCGTCATGCCCGCGGGCCGTCCCTTGACCAGGAAGAGCGTGATGCCGTCCTCGCCCTCTCCGCGCGTCCGGGCCACCACGACGATGTAGTCCGCTACGTCCGCGTCGGGCACGAATAGCTTCAGGCCGTCGAGCGTCCACCCGCCGCCGGCCCGTGTCGCCTTGAGCGCGACGCTGCCCGCATCCCACCTGCCCGACGGTTCGGTGAAGGCGAGCGTCGCGCGTGCGCTGCCCTGCGCGATGGCGCCGAGCGCGTCCTTTTTCTGCGCCTCCGTTCCAGCCTCCAGGATCGCCGGCACCGCCAGTCCCATCGTGGTGAAGAACGGCCCGGGTAGAAGCGCGCGCCCGGCCTCTTCGAGGACGACGACCAGGTCGAGAAACGTCCCGACGCCGCCGTATTCCTCCGGTATCCCGAGCGCCGTCCAGCCCAGGTCCGCGATCTTCTTCCACATCGCAGCGTCATAGCCGCCGGCTTCCATCAGCCTGCGGACGACCTTGGGGCTGCACTCCTTGGCGAGAAACTCGCGCGTCGAGCGCCGGAGCATCTCCTGCTCTTCGGAAAACGCGAAATCCACGAATCGAGTCTAGGTCGTGGGTGACGTGGAAGGTTCGGACGGGCGCCCGGCGGTGACGTGCGCCGTCTCGCGCAGCGGCACCTCTTTGATGAAGAGGGTGGCGATGAACGCGATCGCGATAATCGGCAGCCCGGCCATGAAAACCGGATGCAGCGCGTCGGCCAGGCCGTGCCGGATGCCCGCCGCGATCGCCGGAGGGAGATTCGCGAGCTGCGCCGGATCGAAGACCGCGGTCGCGCTGGCTCCGCCACCGGCTTGCTGAAGCTTCTGGACGGCGGCGGCCGGCAGGTACCTGCCGATCGCGGACTGCATGCCCTGCGTGAGGATGGTGCCGAGAATCGCAAGCCCGACAGCCGCGCCGATCGACCGAGACAGCTGTGTGGTCGAGGTCGCTACCGCCATGTCCTGGCGGCTCACCGAGTTCTGGACGACGAGCACATATGTCTGCATCGTCACGCCAAGGCCGAGCCCGATGAGGACCATCGCGACGATCGACTGCTGGTTGGTCGTGCCTACCCCGAAGGTGGAGAGCATGTAGAAACCCGCGCCCATCGAAACGAGGCCCGCGAGAAGCTGCACCTTGTAGCGGCCGGTGCGGGAGATGATCTGTCCGCCGATGACGCTCGTCACGATCATCGCGAGCAGCATCGGAACGAGGATCGCGCCGGAGTTGGAGACGCTGTTGCCGACGACACCCTGCACGAAGACCGGCAGGAAGAAGATCGCTCCGAACATCGACATGGCGACTGCGACGCTGGCGATGTTCGAGAAGGTGAAGATGCTGCTCTTGAACAGATAAAGGGGCAGGACGGGCTCCGGCGTATGCCGCTCGATCCAGATGAATGCCGTGAGCAGGACCGCAGACGCGGAGTAGAGGCCGACGATCTGCCAGGAGCTCCACGGGTACTGCACCCCTCCCCAGACCGTCGCGAGCAACGTGCACGCGATGCCGAGCGATAGCGTCACGCTGCCCCACACGTCGATCGTGTGCTTGCGCCGTTCGTTCGGCACGTGCATGAAGAACCAGATGACGACCAGGGTCAGCACCGCGATGGGCAGGTTGACGAAGAACAGCCATCGCCACGAGAAGTGCTCGGTGATGAAGCCGCCGGCGGCGGGGCCGACGATCGATGCCAGGCCGAACGACGCGCCCATGATGCCCTGGTACTTGCCGCGTTCGCGCGGCGAGATGATGTCCCCGATGATCGCCTGCGACAGCGGCATGATGAAACCCATCCCGGCGCCCTGGACGAAGCGGGCAAAGACCAGGAACCAGAAGTTGGGAGCGATTCCCGACAGCCCGGATCCCACCGCGAAAACGACGATGCCGGTCATGTACAGGGGCTTGCGGCCGTAGATGTCGGACAGCTTGCCGGCGATCGGGGTGACGATCGTCGACGCGAGCATTGCAGAGACCGGGATCCAGCTGTAGTCGGCGAGACCGCCGAGCTCGGCGACGATGGTCGGCAGCGCGGGCGCGACCAGGGTCAGGTTGAGGGACGCGATCAGCGAGCCGAGCATCAAGCCCGCGAAGACGGTCATCACGCCACGGTCGATGCCCTTCGAGGTTGCCCCGGCCGCCCGCGTGGCGACTGCGGTCACTTGACGAAGACTACCGAGATCGAGGCAGTCCCAGCACCCGTTCGGCGAGGATGTTGCGCAGCACCTCGGAGGTTCCCGCTTCGATGGTGTTCGCGCGCGAGCGCAGGAATTGGTACTTCCAACCCTCTCCGTCGCCGACCTGGCCGGCAGGCCCGGCGATGTCCACGGCGGTCTCGGTCATGCGTTGGTTCAACTCCGACCACATGAGCTTGAGGATCGAGCCCTCCGGGCCTGGAATGCCGCTCCGCTTCACGGCCGTCACCGCTCGATATCCGTTGAGCTGGAGCGCGCGCGCCTCGATGGTGTGCTGCGCGATCTTCTGCCGCACGAGCGGGTCGGCGCCGCGGCCCAGCTTGCGCGCGTGCTCGGCGAGCTCCGCCGCCGTGATCTGCGCGCGTGTGGCCAGGGCGAGGCCCAGCGTTCCGCGCTCGTGAAGGAGGGTCGTCATCGCGACGGCCCACCCTTTGCCGGCCTCGCCGAGGATCTGCGACTTCGGCACCTTGACGTCTTTGAAGAAGATCTCGTTGAACTCTGCGTCACCCGTGATCTGGACCAGCGGCCGGACCTCGATACCGGGGCTCTGCATGTCGACCAGGAGGTAGGTCAGGCCGTCCCGCGGGTTGGGTTCCTTGCGCTCGCGGGCGAGGAGCATGCACCACTTGGCGACGTGGGCAAGGGTCGTCCACACCTTCTGCCCGTTGACGACGTAGTGGTCGCCCCGGTCCTCCGCCCTGGTCTGCAGACCGGACAGGTCGCTGCCCGCGTTCGGCTCGCTGAAGCCCTGGCACCAGATCTCCTCGGCTGACAGGAGCGGCGGCAGGTAGCGCTTCTTCTGCTCTTCGGTGCCGTGCGCGATGACAACAGGCCCGCCCATGCCAAGGCCTATGACGTTGATCGGCTCGGGGGCGTGAGCGAGGATCATCTCGTCGTTGAAGATGAGCTGGTCCATGAAGTTGCCGCCGCGGCCGCCGTACTCCTCGGGCCACGTGATGCCGACGTAGCCGGCCTCGGATAGCTTCTTCTGCCACTTTCGCCGGCGCTCAATGAAGGTGTTCATGTCGCCGTCGCCTTCCGCGTCCGCGTCGTGTGGCGCGTTGGCCTTCAGCCAGGCGCGGACCTCGTTCCGGAACGTCTTCTCGGATGGGCTGAGGTCGAAATCCATGCCGCTTAGGTTAGGCCACCGCCGGGATGACTTCTTTCGCCAGCAGCTCCAAGGCATCTGAATCGTCGAGCAGGAAGTGCTGGAGCATGAAGAGGTCGACGCCCAGCTTGGCGTGCTCGCGCATCTGCCCTGCGATCTCGTCGGGCGTGCCGACGAACGCGCTCGGGCGCACGGTGGCCAGCACCTCGTCGGGGTTCTTGCCTCTTAGGTTCGGCAGGAGCTCGCTCAGCAGGGCCGCCCTTTTCCGCAGCTCGTCCTGGTTGCGGCCGATGACGTAGGTGGTCATGATCGAGCGCTTGATGGTCGCGGGGTCGCGACCGATGTCGCGGCAGAGTTGTTCGAGCAGCTCGCGCCGCTGACGGAACATCTCCGGGTCCAGCCGCGAAAGATTCCACTCGGCGGCCTCGCGCGCGACAAGTGGAAGCGTGCGCTTGACTCCCTTGCCACCGAGGAGCAGCCGGATCGGATTGCGCGCGGGCTTCGGGTTCGTCTTGGTCCAGATGTCTCGCATCGTCGCGATGCCCGTCTCGAGCCGCTCGAAGCGCTCCCGTTCGGTGAGGAAGGGGATGCCGAACATCTCGTGCTCGTTCACGTTCCAACCGGCTCCGACTCCGAGGATCAGCCGGCCTCCGGAAAGCGCATCGACGGACGCCGCGACCTTGGCCAGCACCGACGGGATCCGAAATGTCATCGGGCTCACCATCGGGCCGAACTCGATGCGCTTCGTCCATTGGGCGGCGAGGGCCAGCGACGCCCAGCACTCGATGCAGTCGCGGTCGGGCGCGTTCATCAGTGAGATCAGGTGATCGCTGCGCCGCAGCGAGGCGAAGCCGAGCGTGTCGACGTCGGTGCAGATCCGCCGCCAGCGCTCCCAGTTGAGGCCCTCCTGGCCTTCGATCATGATCCCGATCTGCGTCATTTGAAGGCCATCGTAAGTTCATCGAGCGGCCGAAAGTTCAGGATGCGCTCCTTCGGAATGCCCGCCCGACGGGCCATCCACAGGGCCATCGGGACGTAGGCGAACTCGGCCGGCGCATGCGCGTCGGCGTCGACTACGAAATCGCACCCGAGCTCGTAAGCGAGGCGCGCCATCTCTGGAGAGAGGTCCATGCGCGCAGGGTCGCAGTCGATCTCGACCGCCACGCCGTGCTTCGCGGCCGCCCTGAACACCGCCTCGAAGTCATAGGTCGCGCCCTCCCTGGAGCCTGGCCGGCGCCCGGTCGGATGCCCTATCACGTCGACGTGCGGATGCGAGGCCGCGCGCAGCATCCGCTCGGTCATCGCCGCGGGTTCCTGGCGGAGCTTCACGTGCGGGGACGCGATCACGATGTCGAGGATCTCGAGCACCTGGTCCGGCAGGTCGAGCGATCCGTCCTCGAGGATGTCGACCTCGATCCCTTGCAGAAGGGTCAAGCCGTCGACCTGCTTCTGCACCTCCGCCATCTCGCGCGACTGGGCAAGCAGGCGTTCAGCGTTCAGGCCGTGGACCACCGTGATCCGCGGCGAGTGGTCGGTGATCCCCAGATGGCAGTAGCCGAGGGCCTGGGCGCCCTGCGCCATCGCCAGCATCGTGGCGCGGCCGTCGGACCAGTCGGTGTGCGAATGCACGTCACCCCGGTAATCGGCGAAGTCGAGCACCGATTCGTCGTCGCGGGCGGGCTGCTTCATCTCCTCGCGCAGCCGGTTCAGGTAGCGGCTCTCGCCGGTCTGGACGAGCTCGGCCAGAACCTTCGCGATGCCGGCTCCGACCCCTTCGATCGAGGTCAGGCTTCCCGACTTCTGCAGCGCGTCGAGATCTGGGCGCTCCAGTGCGAGCGACCAAGAGGCCATCGAAAAGGCCTTGGCCCGGAACTTCTCCTTGGCGTCCTGGCGCAGCAGGTAGCCGATCTCCGACAACACCTGGGCAGCCTTAATGGCATCCAACCCGTAAATTGTGTAAGCAAGCATGGCCAGCCCGAAACCGAAGCCCGGCGACCCGATCGCGGACCTGGTCGATTCACTGCTCGTCGAGCTGGGCGAGGACCCCGACCGTCAGGGCCTAAAGGCGACCCCGGACCGGGTCTCACGGGCTCTGCGCGAGCTGACCAGCGGATACGGCGTGAAGCCCGAGGAGGTCGTCGCCGACGCCGTCTTCGACCAAGACTACGACGAGATGGTCGTGGTGAAGGACGTCCCTTTCTACAGCCTCTGCGAGCATCACATGCTGCCCTTCTTCGGCCAGGTCCACGTCGGCTACCTGCCGAAGGGCAAGGTCATCGGCCTGAGCAAGATCCCGCGCCTGATCGAGGTGTTCGCCCACCGGCTCCAGATCCAGGAGCAGATGACAAACCAGATCGCGGACGCGCTGAACGCCGCTGTCGCGCCGCGCGGCGTTGGGGTCGTGGTCGAGGCGCGGCACCTGTGCATGGAGATGCGCGGGGTCGAGACGCCGGGCGGCCGGATGATCACCTCGTGCATGCTCGGGACGTTCCGCAAGGACCCGCGCACGCGCGCCGAATTCCTCGACCTCGTCCGCCGGACGACCTGACCCGGGCCGCCACGGCGCCCCTGGATGCATAAACGAGCCTTTATGCTTTAGACTGGTCCATAAAGGAACCTTTATGTTTCTCCAGAGCCCGCGCCACGAATTGCCCGATCATTACCTGGCCTTCGCCAACCCCACCCGCCTGCGCATTCTCGAGCGCCTGGGCAAGGTCGGCGAGGAAAACGTCACCGATCTGGCCGCCTTCCTCCGCATGAGCCAGCCGCGCATCTCCTGGCACCTGCGGACCCTCCGCCTGGGCGGCGCGATCCGGATCAGGCGTGAGGGGCGCCAGGCCTATTGCTCGCTCGACGTGGAGACCATCCGGCGCAATCGGGAGCGCCTGGACCAGATGCTCGGAATCACTCAGAAGATGAAAGTTCGCGAGGAGGTCGGGGCATGAGCTCCAATCACAGGAACGGTCATAAGAACGGCAAAGTACGCGTCGCCATCGTGGGGGTCGGCAACTGCGCCTCCTCTCTGGTCCAGGGCGTGCACTACTACCACGACGCATCGCGCAAAGACTCCGTCCCCGGCTTGATGCACGTCGACCTCGGCGGCTACCACATCAGCGACATCGAGTTCGTCGCCGCATTCGACATCGACAAGAACAAGGTCGGGCTCGACCTCGCCGAGGCGATCTACGCCAAGCCGAACAACACCGTGAGGTTCGCAGACGTACCGCGCCTCGGCGTCAAGGTCCAGCGCGGCATGACGCACGACGGGATCGGCAAATACCTCGCGGACATCGTGCACAAAGCTCCCGGCGAAACCGCCGACGTGGTCGGCATCCTCAAGAAGACGAAAGCGGACGTCGTGGTCAGCTACCTCCCGGTCGGGTCCGAGGAGGCGACCAAGTGGTACGTCGAGCAAGCGCTCGCCGCCGGCGTCGGGTTCGTCAACTGCATCCCGGTCTTCATCGCGCGAGAGGCGTACTGGCAGAAGCGCTTCGCTGAGAAGCACCTCCCGATCATCGGCGACGACATCAAGTCGCAGGTCGGCGCGACGATCATCCACCGCGTGCTGACGCGTCTGTTCCGCGACCGCGGCGTCAAGCTCGAGCGGACATATCAGCTCAACTTCGGCGGCAACACCGACTTCCTGAACATGCTGGAGCGTGAGCGGCTGATGTCGAAGAAGATCTCCAAGACTCGCTCCGTCACGTCCCAGCTCGATTACGACGTCGGCGCCGAGAACGTGCACATCGGACCGTCCGACTATGTGCCCTGGCTCAACGACCGCAAGTGGGCGTACATCCGGCTCGAGGGTCGCTCGTTCGGTGACGTCCCCCTCAACGTCGAGCTGAAGCTCGAGGTCGTCGACTCCCCCAACTCCGCCGGCATCGTCATCGACGCGGTGCGCTGCGCCAAGCTGGCGCTCGACCGCGGAATCGGCGGAGCGCTCGAAGGGCCCAGCTCTTACTTCATGAAGTCGCCGCCCGTGCAGTACAGCGACAACGAGGCGAGGCGGTTGGTGGAGGAGTTCATCGAAGGTGATAAGGCGGGAGTCAATGGGCGCGACCGCCGCGTCGTTCGAACCAAGCCGGCCGCAGCTGCTCGGCGCTAGCTACCAGGCCGGGGCGCGCGTGATGCGCGCGCTGCCGGCCGGCCTGCGTCACGCGGCAGCCGCGCCCGGCGGCACGGCGTGGTTCTGGCTGAGCGCCGCGCAGCGCCGCGCGGCGCTCGACAACTACGCCGCCGTGCTCGGACGCGCGCCCGCCGACCCCGAGGTGGCGCGGGTGGCGCGCCGCGCTTTTCAGAACTACGGCCGCATGCTCATGGACTTCCTGCTGCTGGGCAGTCTCTCGCCGGACGACCTTCGCCGGCGTATGACTTACGAGGGCCGCGAGCATCTCGACGCGGCGCTTGCCGGCGGACGCGGGGTCATCATGGCTGTGCCCCACATGGGCTCATGGGACATGGCCGGGTCATTCGCCGCCACCCTCGGTTACTCGATGTGGGCGGTCGCGGAGCGGTTTCCCGGGACGCTCAACGATGCGGTCGTCCGAACCCGCCAGCGTTTCGGCCTCAACGTGATCATGTTGGGCCGGTCGGCCGTGCGGTCGATCACCGACGCGCTGCGGGGCAACGGCGTCGTCGCGCTGCTCTGCGACCTCGAGCAGGGACCAGGGGTCGGTGTGCGGTTCTTCGGCCGCCGCGCCGTGGTGCCGGGCGGCCCCGCGGCGATCGCCCTCAAAACGGGCGCGGCCCTCGTGCCCGCCTACCAGTTCTCGCTGTCGCCAGGCCGCTATCACATCCATCTCGACGAGCAGCTGCGGTGGCCCGACGCCGAAAACAAGGAAGGATTGATGCAGCGGATCGTGACCCGCTTCGAGGATTTCATCAAGGAGCATCCCGACCAGTGGTACGCGTTCCGCCCCATGTTCGATCGTTGAGGGATGGGCGAATGGACTTGGCGAGGGTTCAAGATCGTCCAGTCGCTCGTCGAACGATTGCCGCGTTCATGGGCGTACGCACTTGCGGTGATCGGCGCGAGGTTCGCGTGGTGGTTCTCGCCGCTGGCGCGGCCGCGGCTCGAGTACAACCTGAAGGTCGCGTGCCCCGAGCTGCAGGACAACACCGACCAGCTGCACCGCATCTCGTGGCAGAACTTTCGCAATCACGCGAAGGCCTACGCCGACCTGATGATGCTGCCGAGTATGAGAGTCGAGGCCATGCGCGCACGCCTGAAGGTGACGGGACTCGAAAACCTCGACGAAGCGCGGCCCCTGGGCAAGGGCGTGCTGGTGGTCTCCTGCCACATGGGCTCGTACGAGATCGTGTCCGCGATCTGGTCCGCGACCCTGGCGCCCGTGAGCCTGTTCGCCGAGGAAGTGGAGCCCCGGGCGCTCTTCGAGTGGTACCGCGAAACCCGGGCGCGCCTTGGCATCAGCGTCCTGACGCTCGACTACGGCGGCATTCGGAAGGTGCTGGAAGCCTTGCGCGAGCAGGAGATGGTGATCACTGCGATCGACCGCGATATCACCGGCACGGGCTACCTGATGCCCTTCTTCGGCAAGCTGGCGCCGATACCCCTCGGTCCGGCCGCGATCGCGTTGCGGCTCGGCACGCCTCTCCTCCCCGTCTGCTGCTACCGGCTCCCGGACGACACCTACATGGCCGAGGCCGGCCCGCTGGTCAACGCGAGGTCGACAGGCAACGCGCGTGCCGACCAGGTGCGCGCCACGCAGGAGCTGCTGCGGCACATCGAGGGGTTCATCCGGCGGCACCCGGAGCAGTGGCACGTGCCGCACCGGATCTGGGCGGGATCGCCATGAGCGCCGCGCCGTGAGAGTAGGTCTCGTTTCGCCTTACGACTTCGCCTCACCTGGGGGCGTCAACGATCATGTGCGCAACCTCGCGATCCAGCTGCGGCGCCTGGGACACGAGGCCAGGATCTTCGCGCCCTCGAGCCGCGCCGACGTGGACTTCGACAGCGCGCGCTTTTACCGGATCGGGACGCCGATCGCCATCCCCGTCAACGACTCGGTCGCGCGGATCACGCTCAGCTTTCACCTCGCCAACCAGGTCGCGGCGATCATCGCCGACGAGCGGTTCGACGTCCTGCACTTTCACGAACCTCTCATGCCCGCGCTTCCGATGACCATGCTGCGGATCTCGACGACCGCCAACGTGGGCACGTTCCACGCGTTCGCCCGCTCGAACGTCGGCTACTACTACGGGCGGCCGCTCCTTCAGCCGTACCTGGCCCACCTGCACCGGGGCATCGCGGTCAGCGAGCCGGCCCGTTCGTTCGTAAACAAGTACTTCCCCGATTTCCCGCTCCGCGTCATTCCGAACGGGGTCGACCTCGACCTCTTCCGCCCCGGGCTCGCGCCCATCCGCCACCTCCGCGACGAGAACCTCAACATCCTTTTCGTCGGACGGCTCGAAAAGCGAAAGGGCCTGGGCGACCTTCTGCGCGCTTACCGCGCAATGGTGCCGCGAGTGCCGAGAAGCAGGCTCATCATCGTCGGCGACGGCCCACTTCGGGGGAGCGTCGAGTCCTATGTGGCGCGGCATCGCCTCCCGAACGTCGTGATGGCGGGTTACGTGCCGGAGAGCGTCAAGCCTCGGTACTACAACAGCGCGGACATCTTCTGCGCGCCGGCGACCGGAGCGGAAAGCTTTGGCATCGTGCTGCTCGAGGCGCTCGCGTCAGGCTTGCCGGTCGTCGCCACAGAGGTGCCCGGCTACATGTCCGTGCTCGAGCCTGGCAAGGACAGCGTCACCGTGCAGCCGAAGAACTGGCGCGAGCTCGCGGCATCGCTCGTGATCCTCGCCCGAGATTCCGACCTGCGCCGCCGGCTCGCCGACTACGCGCAGCACAAAGCCGGCCGCTACGCGTGGGACCGCGTAGCTTCGGAGGTCGTCGAGGTCTATCACGAGGCGCGCGCCGCGCTGGCAGCGGAACATGCGCCAACGCTGGAGGTGAGCAGTGTTCACCACGCGGTTTGAGGCCTGGGTGCGGCGTCGCGCGGAAGCGCTCGTCACCGCGCTCGGCCGCACGCCCCTGACCCCGAACCAGGTCACGGTCATCGGCACCGCGCTGACGTTCCTGGCCGCGGGGCTCGCCGCCTTCGGACACCTCAGGTGGGCGGGTGTGGTCCTGATCTTCGCGGGCACCTGCGACATCCTCGACGGCGCGCTGGCACGCTGGACGGGTGCGAGCTACCCGTACGGCGCATTTCTCGACTCCACGCTCGACCGTTATTCGGAGGGCGCGATCTATCTCGGGCTGGTGGCGTACTTCGTCACAGTCGACGGGCCCCTGCAGCGCTGGCTCGTCCTCGCCACGCTGGCGGCGCTCGCCGGCTCATTCCTCGTCAGCTACGTGCGAGCCCGCGCGCAGAGCCTGGGCTTCACGTGCAAGACAGGCTTGTTTCAGCGGCCTGAGCGTGTCGTCGTCACGGTCATCGGGCTGATCTTCGGCGGGATCGTCCTCTACGGCGTGGTCTTCCTGCTGGCGATCGTGACGAACCTCACCGCGCTCCAGCGCATCCGCGAGGTGTGGCTACAGGGTCGGGCGCAGCGACTCGAGCACGAGCGAGAGCGGAAAGCGCGCCGAGCCGCTCCCCCGCAGGTTCCGTGAACGAACCGTTCGGCGGCATCGCAGGTCACGCCCAGGCCCTCGAGCAACTGCGCTCCCAGCTGAAGACGGCCCGTCTCGCGCACGCGTACCTGTTCATCGGCGAAGCAGGCCTGGGCAAGGCGACGGCGGCTCGCGCGCTCGCCTCGGCCCTGCTTCCGGAGGCGCCGCTCACGCGGCATCCCGACTACTGGGAGGACGACCGGATCAAGGCCCTGTCGATCAACGAGATCCGCCTGTTGCCCGACAAGCCGCCGGAGTTCCACGAGCTATCGCTCCAGGCCTTCCTGAACCTCAAGCCCGCGGTGGGCACGCGGCGCGTGGCCCTCGTCACCAACGTCGGGCGCCTTCGCGACCAGGACCAGGGTGTGCTGCTGAAGACGCTCGAGGAGCCCCACCCGCACCGCGTCATCGTCCTGACGTCGCCCAGCCTCAACCCGTTCGTCGTGTTGCCGACCGTCGCATCACGGTGCCAGCGCGTGTTCTTCCACCCAGTGCCCGCGCCGGAGATCGAAAAGTTGCTGATCGAACACGGCATCGAGCCGCGCCGGGCGCGACTTCTCGCAGACCTCGCCGGGGGCCGGCCGGGCTGGGCGCTCAGGCGGGCCAAGGACGAGAGCGTGATCGAGCTTCACCAGGCGTGGACACAGCGCCTGGAGGAGGTCTTCGGGGCGCCCGCCGACGTGCCTCTGCAGGTCGCGGCGCAGCTCGACTCGGAACAGATGGGATGGCGCAGGAGCGAAGGCGATGAGGAGGACCCCGCCCTCTTCGCCATGGCCAGCTGGCAGATCGAGCTTCGCCGCCGGATGCTCGGC
>DATNMQ010000149.1:0-86439 GCA_035602465.1 Candidatus Sulfotelmatobacter sp.
CAGCTCGGATCGATTGAGACCCTTGAGCTGATCCCGCAGCTGGATCAGGCACTTTCGATGCGTTGGCGGAGAAAGCAGCGCGACGGCGATGAGCGCCGCGAGATTCTGAATCGCCAGCGTGACATGGATCATAAATTCGCCGGGAACCTGCGTCTGACCCGCTGCTTCGAGGTACATCTGGAAACGCCGCTTCTCCACGTCGCACCGGGCGATCACCCAGCGCTGCCGCGCGAATTCGCGAGCGACCGTTGGCTGAATCGAGACGAGCAGGCCGGTCGGGTCGGCGATGATCGCGTTGAGCGCCACGTGGTCAGCCATCTCTGGGTTGGCCAGCACTTTTTCAGCGGTGATGTACTCGGAGACAGCGCGTAACCCGGCCTCGATCGACACACCCCGGTAGAGCTCATCGATTGGATCCTGGCTCGGCGGAAGGTCGCTTTGCACGAGCACGCTGATGTCGACGTCAGAGTCCGGAGGAAAGGGTGCGTCAGCGGACATGCTCGAGATGCCGCCCATGAAATGGGCGCCTCGAAAGTCGGGGTTGCGGGCGGCAAAGCTCTCGACCCACTCCGTCGCGATTGCAACCGCCTCAGAAACTCTCAACCCAACTCCCTAGCCGCCCAGGTAGGCGCGGCGTACGGCGGGATTATGCAGCAGGTCGTCGCCGCTGCCGCTGAGCAGGATGCGCCCAGTCTCGATCACGTAGGCGCGATCGGCGATGCCCAGCGCGCGCAGCGCGTTCTGCTCGACAAGCAGGATCGTCGTCCCTTCCTGGTGGATCTCCTCGATCGCGCGAAAGACCTCGTCCACCATCTGCGGAGCGAGCCCGAGCGAAGGCTCGTCGAGCAGCAGGAGGCGCGGCCTGGCGAGCAGCCCCCGCGCGATGGCCAGCATCTGCTGCTCGCCTCCGGACAGCGATCCGGCGCTGAGCGCCCGTCGCTCGCCGAGGATGGGGAAGCGTTTCATCACGTCCTCGATCCGCTTGCGGGTCCCCGCACCGTCGCGACGCGCCCAGGTGGCGAGCTCGAGGTTTTCCAGCACCGTCTGGCGGGCCAGGATCTCGCGGCCCTCGGGCACCTGGACCAGGCCGTGGCGGACGATGGCGGAGGCCTTGGCGTGTGCCAGGTCCAGCCCGTCGAAGGTCGCGGCCCCCGACTCCGGACGGATGAGCCCGGACAGCGTATTCAGGATCGTGGACTTGCCCGCGCCGTTGGCGCCGATCAGGGCCACCACCTCGCCGGCCGCGACACGGAACGAGACGCCGCGGACCGCGACCACCGCCCCGTAGCTCACCGTCAGGTCCTGCACGTGAAGGATCGCCTTGTCCGGCTCACGCGCGGCGCGACTCGTGGTGGCCGCCTCCTCCACCTCCGTCGCCTCGTCGACCCCGCTGGCGCCGGGCGCGCTGGTCACTTCCTTGTCGCCGCCCGACCCGAGGTAGGCCTTGATCACCCCCGCGTCAGTGGAAACTTCGGCGGGCGTTCCGTCCGCGATCTTCTTGCCGAAGTTCAGGACCGCCACGCGCTTGCACACGCCCATCACGAGCCGCATGTCGTGGTCGATCAACAGGATCGTCAGGCCGTCGGCGTTGAGGCGCTCGATGAGCTCGCGCATCCCCTGCTTCTCGGAGGGGTTCATGCCCGCGGCGGGTTCGTCGAGGATGAGCAAGCGCGGACGCAGCGCAAGCGCGCGGGCGATCTCCAGGCGACGCTGGTCCCCGTAGGGAAGCGTGGCGGCGCGTCGCGTCCCCACGGAGTGGGGCAGAGCGACTGCCTCCAGCAGCGCATATGCGTCCTTGGTCCGGCTGCGCTCGGCGCTCCGAAAGATGGGCAGCGTGGCGAGCTGCGCGAGCGTGTCGTCGCGACGCCGCGTGTGCATCCCGATCAGCACGTTCTCGATCGCGGTGAGGTCTTTGAAGAGGCGGATGTTCTGAAAGGTGCGCGCGACGCCCAGGCCGGCGATCCGGTGGGCCGGAAGCCCTGTCAGCTCGTCGGACTCGAGCCAGGCCCGGCCGCCCTGGAACCGCGCGTAGCCGGTGATCACGTTGACGAGCGTCGTTTTGCCGGCGCCGTTGGGACCGATGAGGCCCTGGACCGAACCTTGCTCCACCTCCAGCGACACACCGTCGACGGCGCGCACACCGCCGAAGTGGCGCTGGACGTCATCCAGGCGAAGGAGCACGGGTCCTGGCTCGCGGCCACCACGATGGCCGCACGATCGCGAGTCCGCCCCGGCCGACGATTCCCTGCGGCCGGAAGACGATGACGGCGATCAAGAAGACGCCGCTGAACACATTGAGGTAAGGACCCGCCTGCAAAAAGATGTAAGGAAGGAGCGTGATGATGAGAGCGCCGGCCACTGGACCCAGGACAAAGCCGCTGCCGCCGAGCACAGCGAAAGTCAGGACCTGCACCGCGCGGGTCACACCGTACTGCTCGTCACCGGGAGAAACGATGAATGTGAGGTGGGCTTCGAGCGCGCCGGCGTAGCCCGCAAGGAGTGCGCTGAAGATGAAGGCGATCATCTTGTAGCGGGCGACGCTGATACCCTGGCTCAGCGCCGCGATCTCGTCCTGCCTGATTGCTGCCCAGGCGCTGCCCAGGCGCCCCTTGGTCAGCCGCCAGACGAGGAAGACGACCACAACGAGCGAGACCAGGATCATCGGTACGCCGCCCAGCGGGTCGGCCGTGTGCTTGAGCCCGAGGCCTTCGCCGGTGATCGGCACGTTCAGGATGACGCCGAGGCGAAGCGCCTCGACGAAGCCGATCGTCCCGATGGCGAGGAAAACTCCACGGAGGCGAAGCACCGGAAGCCCGACGAGGACTCCGCCCCCGGCCGCGAGCAGCGTGCCCGCCACGATGTTGACGGAGAGTGGGGTGTGCCAGTACAGCTCCATCAGGACCGAGGTGTACGCGCCGATCGCCATGAAGCCTGGGGCGGCGAGCGAGAGCTGGCCCGAATAGAGGACCAGGAACATCGACGTGGCGATGATGCCGTTGATCCCGATCTGCGAGATCAGGAGGGTATGCGAGTTCCAGAAGAGGACTGGATCGGTGAAGAGCTGGATGAAGAAATCCATCGCTAGATGCGCTCCCTCAGGCGCGTGCCGAAGAATCCCTGCGGGCGAAGCACCAGCATCAGGAACAACGCCGCAAACGCGACGCCGCCGCTCGCGCTGCCTCCGAGCGTGACGAGAGCGAGCACTTCGACGATGCCGAGCAGGTAGCCGCCGGCGACCGCGCCCGGGATGCTTCCCATCCCGCCCAGGACGATCACGGCCAGCCCGCGCACCTCGACGTTGTCCCGGCCGATGTACGGGCTGATGTCGCCGATCGCCACACCGAAAAGAATTCCCGCCAGTCCGCCCAGCGCGGACGAGATGACCAGCGTGAGCGCGATCATGCGGTCGACGTCCAGACCCATCAACCGCGCTGCGCGAGGGTTCTCCGCCACGGCGCGAAGCCCGCGGCCGACCTGCGTGTAGCGCATCACGTAGCCCAGCAGGAGCATCAGGGCGAGCGTGATCGG
Organism: Candidatus Sulfotelmatobacter sp.; assembly: GCA_035602465.1. Taxonomy (GTDB): domain Bacteria; phylum Chloroflexota; class Dormibacteria; order Dormibacterales; family Dormibacteraceae; genus 40CM-4-65-16. The sequence goes on from DATNMQ010000149.1 coordinate 3,529, forward strand.
GATGATCGCGACCTTTCTCGCCTCCAGCGTCAGGTCGCCCACATGCCAGATCGGGTTCGGAACCGTCCCTGCCGGGAAGGCAACCGAGTTCGCGCCGTCGACCCACAGCCACTGGAAGAGGCTGCCCTGCGTGCCCTGCTCGATGACCGCCACGATGATCAGCGCCAGGCCGATCGTCGAAATCAGAGCGGCGATGGGTGGCGCCTGCCTGCGGCGCAGCGGGCGCAGGCACACGTACTCGATGACCAGGCCCATGAACGCGGAGGCTGCTATGCCGAGGACGCAGGCAACCCAGAACGACTGTCCGTGGTTGACCACGAGGGAGTACGTCAGCGCCGCGCCCAGCATGAATACAGCGCTATGGGCGAGGTTGAGGATGTCGAGGATTCCGAAAACTAGCGTGTAGCCGACCGCGAAGAGGGCGTAGATGGAGCCGATGAAGATCGCGTTGACGATCTGCTGGTCCATCAGCGCCTCAGGTCAAAGAGGGTTTGGGGGAGCGGGTGGTGCTCCCCCAATCCCTTTTCAGCTCTGCTGGATCTGGTGGTCGAGCTTGAACCCGCCCGCTCCGTCCATCTCGATGATCCACACGGTCTGCTTCACGTCGTGGGTCGAGGTGAACTGGAAAGGTCCGAGCGGGGTCTGGATGTTGACCGATTCCATCGCCGCGCGCAGCTTGTCGCGATCGCCCGCGAGGTCGGTGAACGTCAGGTTGGCCCGCTTGGCGGCGTCGGCGAGGATCTTGATCCCGGTGTAGCCCTGTGCCGCGAACTGGTCAGGGTCCTTGTTGTACTCGTTCTTGTACGCGGTCACGAAGTCCTGGTTTGACGCGAATGTGTTGCCGATGTACCAGGCGCTCGCGCTGCGTGCGCCCTTGCCGGCCGCGCCCGCTTGCTTCGAAACGGTTGCGGTGTTGAACCCGTTGCCGCCGAGGAACTGCCCCTGGAATCCCAGGTTGCGGGCGCCGGTCATGATCTTGGCCGGGATCGCGCCCAGCGACGTGATGAAGATCACGTCAGGGTGCAGCTGCACAGCTTCGGTTACGTACGGGGTCAGGTCGGCGGCGTTCTTGCTGAAGGGGATCGTCTTGAGCAGCTGGATGTTGTACTGGCCGACCGTATCCTGGACGATCTTGCCGCCGTCGCTCGAGAACTTGTCGTCCTGGGCCACCAGCAGCACACCGGTGGACGGGTGCGCGTCGGCGGCGTAGGACTTGATGTTGTCGGGGATCGCCGTCTGCTCGCCGAGGCTGTCCCGGAATACGTACTTGCACGGAGTCGAGTTGGGGCTGGCCGCGGTCCAGTTGCAGTCCGGCACGATGTGGATTCCTGTGGTGCTGACGGCCAGGATCGGGGTCTTGAGTTGTTCCGCCAGCGGGTGGACAGCCACGGCGGAGTTCGACAGCGTCGGCCCCAAGAGAGCCAGGTCAAGGGATGCCGTGATCAGCGTCTGTGCCTTCTGGGCAGAGGTGGCCGCGAGAGAGGCGTCGTCCTGGACTTCCAGGTCGATCATCGCCCCGTTGACACCGCCCGAGGCGTTGATCTGCTTGACCGCAAGCAGGGCGCCGTCGCGGCTCTGCGGCCCGTAAACGCCACCGGCGCCCAAGATCGAAAGGACGGCGCCGAACTTGATCGTCTTCCCGGCGTAGGCGTTGCTCGTATTTGTCCCGCCGGTGCTACCGCTGGATCCACATGCGGCGATGACCAGGGTCGCCGCCACCCAACAGACAAGGCGCATGCGGTTCATTTCATCCCCTTCAAACGGAACTTAGCGATTCCTTAACCTATCAAACCCGCCATCCGTATTCTGCGCTAGGGGCGCGGCCCTAGGCCCGGAGTCGCTTCATGAGCCGTGGGATGTCGAGCTTGGGCTGAGGGTACTTCGGGTCCATCTCCTGCAGGGTCTCGACCAGGAGCATCGTCACCGCCCAGTTCCGGTACACCTTGTCGTTGGCAGGGACGACGTACCAGGGTGCCCACGGCGTCGAGCACGTGGTCACCGCCAGGCCGTACGAACTCATGTAATCGTCCCAGTAAGCGCGCTCGTCGATGTCGTGCTCGCTGAACTTCCAGCGCTTGTCTGGATCCTTGAGCCTCGCCATCAGCCGCTTGCGCTGCTCCTCGTACGAGACGTGGAGGCAGATCTTGACCACCGCGGTCCCGCTCCGCACCAGGTCCTTCTCGAAAGCGTTGATCTGCGCGTAGCGCCGGTTGATGACCCGCGGAGGCGCGAGGTTGTGGACTCGAGCGATTAGCACGTCCTCGTAGTGCGATCGGTTGAAGATACCGATGAGGCCTGGCGCCGGAAGTCTCTTGCGTATGCGCCACAGGAAACCGTGGCGCTTCTCCTCGGGGGTCGGCTGTTTGAACGGAGTGATCGTCACGCCTTGGGGGTTGAAGTTGCTCACCACGTGGGTCACGGTGCCGTCCTTGCCTGACGTGTCCATTCCCTGCAGCACGACGAGCAGCGAGCGCTTGTGCTCAGCGTAAAGACGCTCGTCGAGCTCGAAGAGGACGTCTTGCTTGGCCGCGGTCTGCTTTTCGGCGCGCTTGTGCCCGCCCTTCAGGCCGGGTGTCGAGTCGGCATCCACGTCGACCATCCGGAACCGGCCGTCGCTGACTTGAGCCCGCAGCAGGTCGCGGACGTTCTTGCCGGCCATCGCCGGCAGTGTATAGACGAGTGGGAGCTTTAGGCCGGATTCACTCCGGCCGTCACCCAGCGTGTCCGACCAAACGCCGCCGAGCAATGTGTAACTCGGAGGGGGCTCCACGGGGGAGGCCTGCCTCCCCCGTGATCTTTAGCCCAACTCTGTCGGCACCACGTCGAGGTGGAGGAGCTGATCGCCGCGCAGCACCGAGAGCTGCAGCTTCGAGCCGATGCGCGCTTCGACCATCAGGCGCTGCAGGTCGCCGGCCTTGCTGACGGCGACATCGCCGACCGAGACGATGATGTCGCCGCTCCGCAGCTGGCCGCTTGCCGCGGGGCTGCCGCTGACCACCTCGTGGACCTCGACCCCGGCTTTGCGGCCGAGCCTCTGCGCCAGCGCGGGGGACAGTGGTCGCGTCCCGCCTGCAATGCCGAGGTATGCCCGCCGGACGCGGCCGTTGCGCATCAGCGCGGCGAGGATCGCCTGGGTCGTCGCGTTCATCGGGACCGCGAGACCGAGGCCCATCCCGGCGACGGCGGTGTTGACGCCGATCAGCCGCGCCTGCGAGTCGGCCAGCGCGCCGCCCGAGTTGCCTGGGTTCAATGCGGCGTCGGTCTGGATGACGTCCTCGATGAAGCGGCGGTGCCCGTTCCCGTCTGCGGTCGCCAGCGAGCGGCCTAACCCGCTGACGACCCCCGACGTGACGGACCCGGAAAAGCCCAGTGGGTTTCCCATCGCGACCACCAATTGCCCGACGCGCAGCGCGTCCGCGTTGCCGATCCGCACCGGAGTCAGAGTGGCCGCTCTGGCGCGGGCGATCGCCAGGTCAGAGAGGGGATCGGCCCCGACCACGTCGACGTCGTACTCGGTGCCGTCGATGAAGGAGGCGCTGGCCGCGCCACCTGCCGCGACGACATGTGCGGACGTGACCAGGAAGCCGTCGGGCGTGATAACGACGCCCGAGCCTGCCCCACCGAAGCCGCGGCCGCGGCCGATGCGCAGGCTGGCGACCGACGGTAGGACCTTTTCCGCGACGGTGCTGACGGTCGTCGAATAAGCGTCGAGTGCCTCTTGTTCGGTTATCTCAGCCATGGTGTTACAACATTACGACGTAACAGATCGTCCCAGCAACCCGGCCCGCCCTACGCGCGATAGACAGAGATTTCGGTCGCCTTGACGGACACCCAGACCTCGGCCCCGCCGGCCAGGTGGAGGTCGCGTACGGCGGAGGGCGTCACCTCCGCGACCAGGGGCACCGGCCCGCTGACGCGCACCCTGACCCGCTCGCCCTGCAGGTCGAGGTCCTCGGCGCGGCCGCGCCAGACGTTGCGCGGCGTGCCTTCGGGTCTGGTCATGTAGAGCGCCACCGCGCGCGGGTGGATGACCGCCAGCACGTCACCGTCGCCCGCGTCGGGGGCCGCGAGTAATGCGCCGCCCGGCTCGATCTCGATGTGGTCCCCGTGCCCACGCCCGCGCAGCAGGTTGACCCCCGCCAGGTCGGCGGTGAAGCGCGAACGGGGCCGCGCGGTGACCTCGGCCGGCGTTCCGCTCTGGACGATGCGCCCACCTTCGAGCACGACCAGCCGGTCGGCGAGCGCCATCGCCTCGAGCGGGTCGTGGGTCACGAGGATGCGCACGCCTTTGAAATCGGCCAGCTGGCGCGACAGCTCGCGGCGGACCTCGGCGCGCACGCTCACGTCGAGGGCCGAGAGCGGCTCGTCGAGCAGCAGGAGGCGCGGCTCGGTGGCGAGCGTGCGGAGCAGGGCGACGCGCTGGGCCTGGCCTCCCGAGAGCTCCCGCGGCAGGGCGGACGCGCGATAGCCAAGCCCCGCCCCGTGAAGCATCTGCGCCGCACGCCGCGTCGCATCGCCACGGCGCTGCGCGCGAAGCCCGAACGCGACGTTGTCGAGCACGCTCATATGAGGGAAGAGGACGTGGTCCTGGAAGACGAGGCCGACGCGCCGCCGCTCGGTCGGTACGTGGATCGCCTTCGCCGAGTCGTCCAGGACGTCGCCGTCGAGCACGACCCGGCCCTCGATCGGGATCAGCCCCGCGAGCGCGCGCAGGAGAGTCGTCTTGCCGGCCCCATTGGGGCCGAGCACGGCCACGGTCTCGGTGCTCGCGATCTCCAGCTCGACGTCGAGCGCGAATCCGTCGCGGGCGATGCGGATCTCCGCCTCGAGCTTCACAGCGCGCCGAGCCACCGGTCGCGCATGCCCGCGAGGATCGCGAGCGACACGACGAGGAGGATGAGGCTGAGCGCGATGGCGCCTTCGGGCCGCGTCTCGAACGCGATATAGACCGCCAGCGGGACGGTCTGCGTGCGACCGGGGAAGTTGCCGGCGAAGGTGATGGTCGCGCCGAACTCGCCGAGTGCGCGAGCCCAGCACAGCACCGCGCCGGAGAAGATCGCGGGCCGGAGGAGGGGGAGCGTCACGCGCGCGAAAACCATCCAGCCCCTCGCGCCGAGCGCACGGGCAGCCTCCTCGTAGCGATGGTCGAGCGCGCGAAGCCCGCCTTCGACCGCGATCACGAGGAACGGCATCGCGACGAACGTCTCGGCGAGGATCGCGGCCGCCGTGGTGAAAGGAATCTGCACCCCGAACGCCTGGTAGAGAAGCGACCCCACGAGGCCGCGACGGCCGAAGGCGAGGAACAGCGCGACGCCGCCAACCACTGGTGGAAGCACCATGGGCAGAGTGGTCAGAGCCCGAAGCACCGCGCGCAACGTGCCGGTGGTCCGGGCGAGGACCAGCGCGAGCGGGATGCCGAGCAGGAGTGCTGCTGCCGTGGCCGTCACCGAGCAGAAAAGGGAAAGGAGCAGGGCGGTGACTGTTGCCGGTGCGACGAGGGCCGGCCCGACCTGGCTCCACGGCGCGCGGACGACCAGTCCGGCGAGTGGGAGGAGAAAGAGGAGGAGACCGAGCCCAGCCAACGCCATCAGCGGCGCCGGAATGGAGGCTCGACTCACGCCGGCTCGAAACCGGCGTCCTTGAGAATCTTCTGACCGTCAGACGCCAGAACGTATTGCATGAAGTGGTCACCGTTCTGCACGTGGGCCCCGCTCTGGAGCAGGGCGATCATGTAGTCGGCGATGACGTTCTGAGCATCCGGGATCGCGACCCCCTCGACTTTGCCGCTCGTCACTATGTCGCTCACGTAGACGATTCCCGCGTCAGCCTCACCAAGGGCAACCTTGCTCAACACGCCCGTTACCTGGGTCTCCAGGCTTGCGGGATTAACGGAGACGCCCGCCTTCGCCAGTGCCTGCTTCGCGTACTTGCCCGCGGGAACCGATGGATCCGCAAGCACCACGACGAGCCCTGGGCGTGCCAGGTCCGCCAGCGTGTGGATGTTCTTGGGGTTCCCGCGCTCGACCGCGATCTCGAGTTTGTTGTGGGCGAGGACATTTGGCGTGCCGGCGATCAATCCCGCGCTCTGAACCGTCGTCATATGCGCGGTGTCGGCGGAGGCGAAGACGTCTGCCTGGGCTCCTTGCTGCAGCTGCGCCGTCAGCGTTTGCGTACCTGCGTAGTTGAACGTGACGTTGAAAACCCCGCGGTACCGCTGAGCGAATGCGTCGAACGCCGGTTGCAGGGAGGCAGCGGCGAAAACGGTCACAGGTTCGGGATTCAAGGCACAGGCCCCGCTGCCGCCGCCGCATCCTTCGCGTGTGCTGCAGGCCGTCAGCACGAGCAGCGTCACGACGACCATCGCCTTCCTAATCACGCGGCAGCTCCACCCCGACGTTGGTCGCTTTGACGACCGCGATCGCCGGCATCCCGGGCTTGAGGTCCAGCTCGTCAACGGCTTCCCGTGTGAGCAGGGAGACGAGCCGGTGAGGGCCCGCCTGGATCTCGACCTGGGCCGCGACTCGGTCCTTGATCACCCGGGTGACGATCCCGGGGAAGCGGTTGCGGGCGGACTGTTTGACGCTGGCCTTCGGCGCCCGCTTTGGTTTGGAGATTACGGCTAGCGATTCGCCGTCGATGAGGCGCTGGCGGCCCGTGCTGCGGACGGCGACCAGCCGGCCGTCGTCGACCATGCGGCGGACCGTGTCCACGCTCACGCCCAGCATCTTGGCCGCCTGTCCGAGCCGATAGCTAGGCATTGCTCGGCAAATCCTAGCAGTTGCCAGTTTGCTCCGCCAATTTCGAGGTATGGCCGCTCGGGCAGCGGCGCCTCCGCTCTTTACGAATTCTTCATACCCAGCTAATGCCAGCGGCCCGCCGGCGGCCTTTCAATGGGGGCCGTGAGCCTCGCCCCTGCGGAAGACCGGATCGCGACCCCGCCAATCTCCAGATCTCGCGGAATCACGCGCCGGCAGGCGCTGGCTGCGGCGGTCGCCACCGGCGTGGGAGTCGGCGTGGTTCGACTCCTCGGCGGTTCGATGCAGCAGATCGCGGCGCCGCATGCCGGGACGAACACCGATTGGATCTCGCCGCTTGGCACCGAGTCGGCGAGGGTCATGCAGCTGCTGCGGCGCACAACGTTTGGCTACACGCCGGCGCAGCTCGATGCAGCGCTGTCCGACGGCTACAGCAAGACCGTCGACCGGCTGCTGGAAACTAAGCCGGCGGAACCGCCCGCCCTTGCGGCGGCGACCACGCCGGGCGGTCGGTTCGCCATCAACCTTGCCCAACAGTGGTGGATCGATCACATGCTCGCGACGCCGACGCCGTTCGCGGAGCGGATGACTCTCTTTCTGCATGGCCATTTCACGAGCGACTACCGCAAGGTCGCCGACGACTCGTTCATCTACTGGCAGAACCTCACGTGGCGTCGCATGGCGCTGACCAACCTGCGGTCGATCCTCATCTCGGTGACGACCGACCCGGCGATGCTGCGCTACCTCGACCTCGCCACGTCGACCGGGCAGAGCCCGAACGAGAACTATTCGCGCGAGCTGATGGAGCTTTTCACGATGGGCGCCGGCAACTTCACCGAGGTCGACGTGCGCGAAAGCGCCAAGGCGCTTGCCGGATGGCAGCTGCCCCAGCCCGACACATACGCGACGGTGGTCGTGGACAAGGCCAACAACGTGACGCGCCGGCTGCCGGTCTACTCCAGCCAGAAGGCCGGGGTGTTCAACGCCCGGCGCGCTTACAAAGGCTCGGTCACCTATCTGGGCAAGACGGGACAGCTCGACACGCAGGGTGTGATCGACCAGATCCTGGCTCAACCCGCGACCGCGGCACTCATCGCCGGCAAGGTCGCTCAGCATTTCGTCACCGCGCGGCCGGCGACGACCTACGTCAACGGACTGGCCGACACGTTCCGCCGCAGCAAGTACGACATGAAGACCTTGATGCGTGCGGTCCTGACGAGCCCGGAGTTCACCGCCGACCAGAGCTACCGCAGCCTGGTCAAGTCACCGACCGAGTTCATGGTCCACACGGCGCGAGCGCTCGGTGTGTCCCCTATGTCGAACATCTCGAAGCTCATCGCGGGCGCGGGATCCGGCATGGGCCAGAGCCTCTTCGATCCGCCGGATGTGAACGGTTGGCCGAACAACGAGTCGTGGATCTCGTCGAACACGGTGGTCGAAAGGGTCAACTTCGTCACGGGAGCGCTGGCACAGACCAAGGGGACACTTCCGCCGTCGTCCGACGTGATCCACAAGCAGCTCGACGGCGTGCTCAGCCCGCAGACCGCCGGCCTACTGAACCAGGCAGCCGACGAGCGCGGACGCTGGTTCATCGCCCTGGCCTCACCGGAATTTCAACTCAAGTAGGTGCGCTGATGGACAAAGAACTCGGCATCAACCAGCTCAAGCGCCGCGACTTCTTGAAGGCCGGCCTCGTCTTCGGCGCCGGTGCGTCAGGGCTGGCCGCGGGATACGCAGCGGTTCCCGACGCCTTTGCGCGAGCTGTGTACGCGGCGAAGAAGGAAGGCCTCGCCAACGACAACATCCTGCTCATGATCCAGCTCGCGGGTGGCAACGACGGCTTGAGGACACTCGTGCCTCTGGCCGACCCCGCGCTGCACGACCTGCGCCCGAAGCTCGCGGGGCCGATGGTGTCGCAAGCGCTGCCGCTCAACAACCAGTACGGCTTGAACCACAACCTCGGCGGCATCAAAGGCCTGTGGGACAAGGGCAAGGTCGCGATCGTGCAGGGCGTCGGCTATCCGAACCCGACCTTCTCGCATTTCGAATCGATCCGCATCTGGGAGACGGGCGACCCGACCAGGCGCCAGGTCGACGGATGGCTCGGCCGCACACTGGCCACCAGCTACGACTCGAATGGCCATCCGCTGACCGGCTGCGCCTGCGGCGCTACCGATGCGCCCGGCGCGCTGCGCGACCTGCAGGCGACGTTGACGGTGATCCAGAACCAGAAGACGTTCGGCTTCACCGGTGGTACCGAGGTGGAGGCCGCGGTCGGCGCGCTCTACAAGGGCACGCCCGGAATTTATGGGGCACTGTTCGACACGGCGATCGCGACGGCCACAGAAACGATGGCGACCTTGCGCACGTCGGCGTCGTCGTACCAGCCTATGGCGGACTACTCCGACAAGGTGAAGCTCGTCTACTCATCGAAGAACCAGCTCGCCGCCGCGCTCCAGCTGGCCGCGGAGCTGATCGTCACCGGGACTGGCGTGAAGCTCCTTCATGTGACGCTCGGCGGATTCGACACGCATTACACGGAGCTCAACCGGCACGACGACCTGATGGGCTATATGGATTCCGCGGTCTCGGCTTTCTACCAGGACCTCGCCGCCCACAACATGGCGAGCAAGGTGCTGATCGCCACCTGGTCGGAGTTCGGCCGCCGGCCGAAGGAGAACGCCAGCGGCGGGACCGATCACGGCGCGGCGGCCCCGCTGCTGCTCATCGGCGACCCGGTGCAGGGCGGACTGTACGGCGCCGAGCCGAGCCTGACCACGCTCGACTCCACGGGCAACATGAAGTACGCCGTGGACTTCCGGTCCGTGTACCAGGAGATCCTGAGCGGACACCTCGGAGCGGACGCGGGCAAGATCCTCGGTGCGAATTTCGACCAGGTCCCGTTCCTGAAGGCGCCGGTCGCCGTCTGACGTGCGCGTCCTCCTCCTCAAGGCTGGGGCGACCGCCGTGACCGTCGTCGCGACGGTTGCCTCGGCTCTCTATGTGTCGGCGCATCTGAAAAATCCGGCCGCGCCTCTTCAGCCGTCGGTGCTCAATGCGAACGGCGGTGGTCCGGCCGTCACAGCATTGGGCGGAACGGTCACCGTCGGACCGTCGGTGCGACCGGGCAACACGCAACCCGTGACGTCGACCTATGCCTCCTGACTCAGCCCTCGAGTCGCATCACTTCGAGGCGCTCGGCACGAGCTGCGCCCTGTTCGCGGTCGCTCAGCCACTCACCCGCCTTATGGAGGGTGAGCTCTGGGTGCGCCGGATCGGTGCGCGTTTCACGAGGTTCTCGGCTGAGAGCGAGCTGTCGCGACTGAATGCTTCACCCGGGCGGTGGATCCCAGTGGGTGGCGAGATCGAGGCGGTGCTGCGCGCCGCATTGCTGGCCTATGACTCGAGTGGCGGCCTGGTCAACGTCGCTGTCCTTCCATCCATGCTGGCCGTCGGATACACGCGCACGCTGTCAGAGGGTCCGACGGTCGCCGTCCTCGAGTCGGCGCGGCCGCTGCCCTCGCTACCCGACGTGCTGCGGGTTCGCGACGGTGAGGCGTGGCTGGAGCCTGGGGCGGGGTTGGATCTTGGTGGCGTCGCGAAGGGCTGGATGGCGGACCGGCTTTGCCAATGGCTCGGCCCCAACGTGCTCGCCAACCTCGGCGGCGACCTCATGGCTCGCGGTGCCGGCCCAGAAGGTGAGGGCTGGCCGGTCGGGCTCGCGGGCGTGACCCTGATACTGCGCGACCAGGGCGCCGCGACCAGCAGCGTGCGGCGCCGCCGGTGGGGCGACGCTCATCACCTGATCGATCCGCGCCGCGGGCTGCCCGCACGTACAGGCCTGGAGGAGGTTTCGGTCGTGGCGGCAACCGGGTTCGAGGCGGAGGTCGTCGCCAAGACGGCGCTGCTGCTCGGACTTGAGTTGGCGCCCACCTACTGCGCCGCCCACGCGCTGGCCTGGTGGCTCGGAGGTTCGCGTGACGACTGATCAGTTCCTCTGGGTCCTGTCGCGCGTGGCCGGCCTCAGCGCCTACGCGTCGCTCGCGATCGCCATCGTCACAGGCATTGCGCTGCGGACCGCGATTCTCGACTGGTTGGGGAGCAACCGCGCGGTGCGGTCCCTCCATGAGTACACGACGGTGTTGTGGATTCCCCTCGCCGCGCTGCACCTGGTGTCGCTGCTGTTCGATGCGACCGCGCGCGTCGGGCTCCTGGACATCGTGATCCCGTTCCACTCGAGCTACGGAACGCTCGCCATCGGCCTTGGTGCGCTGTCCGTCGACATCCTCATAGTCGTGACCGTGACCGCCTTTCTCAAACGGCGCATGCCCAAGGAGATGTGGCTGTGGGTGCACCGCCTCGCCTACGTCGCGTTCGCCCTCGTCTTCCTCCACGCGGTGCTGAGCGGAACGGACTTCAGCGATCCGGTCGTGTCGGCCGTCACGTGGGGCACGGCCGCGATGCTGCTGACCCTCGGCATCGCGCGGCTGGTCGGAGGCCGGCTGCCCGCGTAGGCGTTGCTAAGCGGCGGCCACCCAGTGGCGTAGGTCGAGCACGCGGCGGCGCAGTTCCTCCTCCGCCTCGAAGGGGGTATCGGTCTCCTTGCGTTCGCGGTGCCATCGCTCCATCGCGAGATCGAGCTGCGCGGTCTGCAGCCGCGACACCTTCAGGTAGCCGGCAAAGCCATTGCGCTCGAATGCATGCAGTCGCTGCCGCAATCTCTTGATCGGGCTCGCGAGGATCGTGACTTCGTCGAGAAGGATGGCGCCCGAGCCGCTGGCGGCCTCCTTCTCCATCTGATCGCGCAGGTTCCTGCCCTCGTAGCCGATCCCGGCCAGCAGCAGCGCGATCACGGCGGCCGTGAAGGGGCCGGTCATGATCAGCGTCCGCAGGTGGATCTCGACGAGGCCGAAGAACGTGGCCTGGTACGGGAAGAAGGTGGCCCACGCGTCCCACGAGAAGTGCCCGGCGATCGCGATGAGGAATCCGCTTACGATCGCGAGCGCCTTCTGCCGCCTGCCGTGCATCTGGCGCGCGACTCCGAGCCCCGCGCCGATGAACGCCGTGTACGTCGCGTGGCCGAAGAAAAGTCCCAGCACCTGCCGTCCGTACCACTGGATGCCGGCCGCGACCTCGCCGAAGTGCTCCGGCGCAAAGATCGAGTAGAGGTTGGTCATGTAGCTGACCGACTCCATGAAATTGAAGCCGAGCCCGACCGCGGCGCCGTAGACGATTCCATCCACGATGTCGTCGAACTCGTTGCGCATGACCAGGTAGAGCAGGACCACGGCTAGACCCTTGGCCAGCTCCTCGAGGATGCCCGCCATGAACGCGAGGGACGCGTCGAGACCGGGCCCTGGTACGAGTGCGTGCTGCGCCGACGATTCCCACACGGTCTCGCCCCACACGACCAGGCTCGTCGCGACGATCGCGCCCCAGGCCGCGGCCACGAGGACGAGCCGCCAAGGCTCCTTGTGGTTGCGGTCCATCCTGCGCACGACGAACAGGCCGAACGCCGTGGTCGGCACGCACGCCAGCGCGCAGACGGCCGCGACGACCGGGCCCGCGGACTGCGTGAAGATGAACACGTCGATGATGAGGAGCCACAGCAGCACGCCGAGTCCGATCAACACGCCGGCGCGGATCAGATGCTTGCGCCTCGCCGCGCGGTCGCGGTTGAAGGCGCGCACCAGGATGTAGGTTCCGAGCGTGATCAAGGCGACCGCGAGCAGGCCGTACAGGGACGCGCGGCTTGGTATCGAATCGAGGTAGACGTAGTTGAGGATGGAGCTCGCGATCAGCGCGAAGACGACCAAGGCGGCAATGGCGATCGCGATGCGGTAACGGCCCGGTCGAAGGCGCGACTCGGGATCGGCCGCCGGCGGATTGGTGGACTGGATCACGACCTGTTCACAACGACGTATCTGCGGCCGAGGACCTCGACGGGCACGCTGTCGCTGAGCCTCTCGACGACAAACGTGTAACGACCTGGCAGCACGTAGTGGAAGCCCGGCGGCACCGTGACGGGCACGAGGGGCTGAGCCGCCAGGCGCGCAGGTGATCCCGGCCCGACCTCGCCCTCGACCGAGCCGAACGAGTCGTACCACTTGGCGTCGACCGTGAAGTTGTCCGGAATCGAGGCCCAGTCGACCTTGGCGGCGAACTGTTCTGTCCGCGCGAACTGCGACCGGTCAGGCCCGCCTACGTCGTGTGTGGCCGGGTCGTACTTGAAGACGCCCTCGATGTGCGCGTTCGCCCCGCTCGTCTGCCCGGGTGGCTCGAAGTAGACGAATTCGATCAGACCGATCGAAAGAATGACGACCGAAACCGTGGCAAAGACGAGCAGCGTTCGATACAGGGTCCGCAGCTGGTCGTAGGTGACGGCGCTCAAGCCCGCACAGTCGAAAGGATTTGTCGGCGCGTTGTCAAGAAAGAAACCCTAAAAGGAGGTTGCATGGAATGCCCCAATCCGCCTGGAGCGACAAGCGCGAGCGTCAATACGAGCACATCAAGGAAGGTCTCGAGGCGCGCGGCACCGACGAGGACAAGGCCGAGGAGATCGCCGCCCGCACCGTGAACAAGGAGCGGGCGCGTCACGGCGAAACCAGGGAGGCCGGCCGCACGTCGGTGGAGGACATCTCGTCAGGCCGCCGGGGAGGCCTGCGGTCGCATCGCGGTTCTGGCGGCCGGACGTATGACCAGCTCCGCAACGAAGCCAAGGCGCGCGGCATCAGGGGCCGCTCGAGCATGAACAAGGCGCAGCTGGAGCGCGTCCTCAGCCGCTAGCCGATCCGGAACTCGTTGTCCCGGATGATCGGTATCCAGGCGCCGCCGGGCTCCTTGCCCTCGATCTGGACCTCCGGGCCACCGACCATGAAGTCGGTGTGGACCGCTGACGTGTTCAACCCTGCCGCGCGATCGGCCTCATCCTTCACGCAGTAGCTGAACCCGCCGCCGTACGCGATGTGGCACGTCGCGTTTTCATCGAAGCGTGTCGTAAAAGGTGATCCCAAGCTGGCCGACGGCGGACGATCCGTCCACCAGCGACACCTCGCCGAGCCTCCCCGCGTTGGCGTCGGTCTCCAGCTCAGCCCTTATCACGTCCGCACCGGTGCTCGCCCTTACATCGACGATGTGTCCGTCGTGAAAGACGAACGCGAGGTCCTGAACTATCGTCCCCTGAAGCTGGAGTGGACGCGTTGAGCGAATCCTGCCTTCCGCACGCCGGCAGTCGGGCGATGTGTAGACCTCTTCGGTCGGCATGTTCGCGATGTGCGACACGCCGAAGGTGGTGGTTGTTTCGGCGGCGTCCCATCGCGCGCTCGGTAACAGGCCGACCGTCAGGTCCGTTCCGGGGCCTTTGTAGTGAAGAGCGTCGAGGTGTCGCTCATTCAGCGCGTTGGCGATGTCGCGCAGCCTGGCCACATGCGCGCTCCAGGCGGCGATCGGGTCGTCGCGGTCGAGCCGGATCGACTTCTCGACCGCTTGCCACAGCGCTTCGACGTCCGGTTTGCCAAACACCTTTTGCGCCCATGAGGCACTGACCGCGGGAAGGATCGCCCAGTTGACCGAGCGATCGCCCACGACGCGCCCCCACTCGGCGAGGTACTCGCGGGGCCATGCCCTGCCCACGCGGCGCTCGTCCAGGCCGGAGAACAGCTCCGGCTCTGGATCGCCCCCGATCCGAATGAACGCGGCGTGCTCTGACTCGAGCGTTCGCATCATCGCCATGTACCACGACGGGGATTCGTCGAGTGACTCCTCCGGGCCGAACTCGATCAACGCACGCTTCACATGGTTGTCGAGGTAGAACGCGTCAACGCGTCTTGCGCCGGTGCGATAGGCGGCTTGCGCGGTCTCACGGATCAACGGCGCGAATTCGACATGCCCCAGGACGACCACGCGCTGTCCGGGCTGAACGTTGGCCGCGACCTTGACCGCCAGCTCGGCGACCCGCCTCAGCCTCGTCGCTTCGTCCACCACCGCGATCGTGGCAGATCGGGCTTCAGGCCGGTGGTGCGGCGGAGAGGAGTTGAACCTCCACGTCCTTGCGGACACTAGCTCCTGAAACTAGCGCGTCTGCCATTCCGCCACCGCCGCGAAACGAGGCGAAAAGTGAGTATACCCAGCGCCTGAAAAGCATCCGCTTCCACCGCGACCACTTCGGAAAGTCCGGACTATCCGGGGTTTGCGCGGGGGATCCGCTTCCTTCGTCCGGACTATCCGGGACGAGCGCATCAACCTATGACGCGACGAACAAAGTGTTCCACGCCGCCTCGACCAGCTCCGGCGTAAGCTGGGGCCGCACTCCGCGGGCCGATGAGACGTCCACCAACCGCTCCAGCAGGTCTCGCGGATGGTTGCCGCGGAGCGGCCGCCCGCCGTAGAGGCTCTGCATCATCTCCAGGGCCGCGGGAGCGGGCGGGATCGCCAGCCGCTCACGCTCGCGCTCGAAGATGCGCACCCACATCTCCCAGGTCGGGTCGGGCATCAGCACCTTGTACGCGAGGCGCCGCAGGTAGGCCTCGTCCAGCAGCTCCGCCGGCTTCAGGTTGGTCGACAAGGCGAGCTGCGCGCGGAAGGGAATCTCGACCTTGCGCCCGCTGGCGGTCAGGTTGAGGAAGTCGGTGTCCTGCTCGAGGGGAACGAGCAGGCGGTCGAGGATCTGCTTCGGCGAGACGCGTTGGCGGCCGAGGTCGTCGATCAGCAGCACGCCGCCGTTCGCCTTCACCTGCAGCGGGGCGCCGTAGACGCGGTTGCCGTCCTCCCATGTCGGGTCGAACATCTCGAGCTGAAACTCGCCGCCCACCTGGACCAGCGGCCGTGAGACGCGCCGCCACCGGCGGTCGGCGGGCTGGTTGGGCTCGAGCCGGTGCACCGCGCCGTCGAAGATGGTCAGCACGGCGCCGCCGCCCACGTCGAGGGCGACCGGGATGACGATGGGTCCGCCGAGCAGGGCGGGGATGCGCCGCGCAAGCGTCGTCTTGCCGTTGCCGGGCGCGCCGTAGATGAAGATCGAAGAGCGCGAGTTGACCGCTGCGCGGACAGCTTCCATGACGCCGGGCGCGAGCTCGATCCCGCTAAGGGCAAGGCTGACCTTGACCAGGTCGAGGGTCCCGGGCTTCGCCGCCTCGGCCAGCACGGCCTTGTACTCCGCCATCGAGACCGGCGCCGGACCCATGTAACGAGTGCTGGCGTCGGCGATCTGGTCGCTCCGCGTGCGGCCCTGCTTCGTCAGCGAGTAAGCCATCCGCTCCGGCAGCGGGCGGCCGAGCCACGGACCTTGCTCCTGGGCCAGGCCGAGCGCGTCGAGGAAGTTGGCGCTGGTGAGCGCCTTGAGGATGGGTTCGATCGCGTTGAACGGCAGGGCCAGCGCCTCCGCCACCTCGAAGCCGGTGACGCGTGTCGCCGTCGCGGCAAGGCGGAGCACCATGCCCTCGATCAACGTCCGGTTGATCTCGGGTGGCGGGGGAGGCTCGATGAGGTGGCCGGTCGCCGGAACCGCCGACGGCACCGGCCGCGGCGCGTCCACATGCTCGAGGATCGCCGCGAACAGCTTCTTGCCGAAACGCGCGCGGTCGGCGTGGTCCGGCGGCTCGCCCTCGCGGCGGCGGCTGATCCAGTCGGGGACCTCCTTGAACACCAGCGTGTTGCCGATGAGCAGCTGCACGATGTCCGGCTCGTTGGCGGCGACACGCACGGCGATCCGGATCAGGTAGCCCTGGCTCTTCAGCGCCGCCCAGCTCCGCTCCCACGCCACGTCGTTGCGGCCGGACCACGTCTGCCGGACAGTGCGGTCGCGCGCGATCGTGACGTCCTTGCGGCTCTGGTAGCGGCGGCGGACGAGCTCGGTGACGTCCTTGTCGACGTCCTCTGCGACAAGCGCCGCGAGCGGCAGCGCGCGGTCATCGACCGCGGGCCGGTTCTTGATCTCGAAGATCGTGTTCGCAGTCGGGGCCAGGGCGCGGATCACACTGGCGTGTCGCGGACAGAACGGCGTGCGCTCGATGAACTGGATGTGCCGCCTGCACCACCAGCTGTTGCACTTGCGCCCGGTCAGGTCCGTGTAGGCGCACGCCCAGCCACGCCGCTCGTTGCAGTCGCTGTAGGTGCAGACACCGGCCGGCTTCTGGCCGTCGGTGCGGGTGGGCAGGGGCCTGGGCTCTTCAACCTCTTCCTCGACCGCCAGCTCGGCCGAGATCGCCTCCGCCGGCGGATGCGCGATGGCGGCTTTCGGCATGTAGTGGAAGGCGCCGGCGAATTCCTCACAGGTCTGGAAGCGCTGCGTCCGGTCCTTGGCCGTCGCCTTCCAGATGATCTCCATGATCGGCGAGGGGATTGCGGTTGACGCCCGCGGCTTGTCAAACACCTGGGAGTGCAGCACCGTCGGCAGCGCGCCCGTGAACGGCGGCTCGCCGTGGAGCAACTCGTAGAGGATCATGCCGAGCGAGTAGATGTCGGCCGTCGCGTCGACGGGATCGCCCTTCACCTGCTCCGGCGCCATGTAGGCGGGCGTGCCGACCATGCTCCCAGTGGCGGTCAGCCGGTGCTTGTCGTCGATCAGCTTAGAGATGCCGAAGTCGAGGATCTTGGTCTTGCCCCGGTTCGAGATCAGGATGTTGTCCGGCTTCAGGTCGCGGTGGACGATCTGGTAGTCGTGCGCGACGCCGACCGCGGAAAGGAGCTGCTGGATCAAGTCAACTGAAACGTCGACGCTGAAGCGCCCGTACTCATCGAGCCACGACCGCATCGAGCGACCCTCGACCCACTCCATGACGATGAAGAGGACCGGCCCGTCCTCGTCGAAGTCGTAGACGCGAACGATGCCGGGGTGGTTCAGCGAGGCGACCGTCGCCGCCTCGCGGTGGAAGCGCTGGCGGAAGGACGGATCGCTCGAGTACTGCTCCGATAGGACCTTGATCGCCACCGGGATCTCGAGCCGGGGATGGGTCGATCGATAGACCACTCCCATGGCACCTCGCCCCAGCTCGGCCTCGATCGGATACCGCCCTAACTGTGTTGTGCTCACCTTTGAATCTATGGGCATGTCAGTATGCCGGAGCGCGCCCGAGGGTCAGCCCAGTTCGCGGGCCTCGGCGGGCCTTTAGCTGAAGACGCTCAGCGGCAGGTAGAAGGAGACCCCCCAGTTGGGCTGGTCGACGATCTGGCTGATCCGCAGGTCGCCCGCCAGGCTGCACAGGATGTAGGCGTCCTCGCGGCTCAGCCCGTGGTCGGCGTGCAGCCAGTCGATCGAGTAGCGCACCGCGTTGCGCGCGTCCTCCATCAGGTCCGGACCCAGGGCGCACACCGAGTGATACCCCGCCGCGTCGCTGCGCGGCTGAAGTGGGGCCGCCGGAGTCACGAAGTGATAGCTCCAGGGGCGTGGCGAGCCACCCTTGACCACTCCAAATCGGAGTGAAAACGTCATCGGGCATTCGATCCCCGTAACGCAGACTTCGCCGTCTCCCTGCGCCGCGTGGCAGTCTCCCGCGGAGAACAGCGCGCCGGGCACGAATACCGGCAGGTAGAGCTTGGTCCCCGCAGTCAAGTGCCGGGTGTCGACGTTCCCCGCGCCTTTGGTCGGCGGCAGGACGTCGATCGGTCCCGCCTGATCTGTCGCGACGCCCATCGTGCCGCAGAACGGCGCGATCGGGATGTGGATGTCGTGCCGCAGCTCCGCCGCCGTCCGATCGCCAAGGTCGAAGTAGCGCACGTATGGGTCGGGGAAGTCGGACGCAAGGAGGCCGAGACCAGGCAGGAGGGCGGTCCATCCCCACGACCCGGGCTTCAGCTCGAGGATCTCGACCTCAAGCGCGTCACCCGGCTCGGCGCCGCGGACGTAGACCGGCCCGCCGAGCGGATAGAGGCGGTTGAAGTCCAGGCTGCCGAGGCGTGAGGCCGGGTCGCCCTTCTTCAGCTGGCCCGCGGTGACCTCCTCTGTGTCGAAATGGACGACGTCCCCGGGGTCGATCTCGACTGCCGGCGGGAGCGAGTTGTCCCACTTGAAGTGGAACCGGTCGCGCCCGATCCGGTGCTCGCGGACGCCGGCGCGCGCACTCACTTGTGCGCTGCCTGCGTGGCGCCTTCCTTGATTGGTACGGCGCTTGCCCGGAGCACCTTCTTGTCGAACTTGCCGACCGACGTCTTGGGCACCTCGTCGATGAAACGCACCTCGTCCGGCAGCCACCATTTCGCGACGCGGTCCTTCAGGAACGCGAGCACTTCTTCCTCAGTGACCTTGTCCTTGAACTCGGGCTTCGGCACGGCGAACGCGACGGGGCGCTCATCCCACTTCGAGTGCGGAAGCCCGATCACCGCCGCTTCCATGATCTTGGGATGGGCCATGACCGCGTTCTCCAGCTCGACCGAGGAGATCCACTCGCCGCCTGACTTGATCACGTCCTTGGTGCGGTCCACGATCTGGATGTATCCGTCAGGTGTGACCTTGGCCACGTCGCCGGTGCGGAACCATCCGTCCTCGGTCAATTTGTCCGGGTCGTAACCGTTGTAGTAGGCGCGCGCGATCCATGGGCCGCGGACCTGGATCTCCCCGAACGCGACGCCATCCCAGGGCAGCTCCTGGCCGGTTGCCTGGTCGGTGATCCGCAGCTCGACGCCTGGAGAGACGCGGCCTTGATACAGACGGACCGTCAGCTCGTCTTCAGGCTTCGTTCCCGAGCGCACGTATCCGATGCTGCCCAGCGGCGAGGTCTCCGTCATGCCCCAGGCGTGCAGGATGTGAAGGCCAAGAGAGTCCATCGTCTCCATCAGCGATCGCGGGACGGCCGAGCCGCCGCAGACGACCCGGTCCACCTTCGGCAGACGTTTCCCGGTTTCCATCAGGTAGTTGGCGAGCGCAAGCCACACCGTCGGGACGCCGGCGAGGAAGGTGACCCCCTCCTCCTCGGAAAGCTCGACCAGGGACTTCGGGTCGCCGGAGAAGCGGCCGCCGAAGACCATCTTCGAGCCGGCCATCCCCACGCCGTAAGGCAGGCCCCAGCTCATTGCGTGAAACATCGGCACGACCGGAAGCAGGACCGCTCTTTCGGTCAAACCGAGGCTGTCGCCCTGCAGGGTCCCCATCGTGTGGAGGAACACCGAGCGATGCGAATAGACGACGCCCTTTGGGTTGCCCGTCGTGCCCGACGTGTAGCACATGGCGGCGGCCATCCGTTCGGAGAGCTTCGGCCACGGATAGCTCTCGCTCTCGGCCGCCAGCAGGGTTTCGTAATCGAGCGCGCCTTCGAGGCCCGCCTCTGCGCCGGCCTCGGCTCCCTGGTTGGTGTCGCTCATCACGACGAAGGTCTGGATGCTCGGGATCTTGCCCAACAGAGGCTTGATCAGTGGAAGAACCGACTGATCGACAAATAAAACCTTGTCTTCCGCGTCATTGATGATGAATTCGAGGTGTTGAGCGAACAAACGCAGGTTCAGCGTGTGAAGGACGGCGCCCATGCACGGGACGGCGTAGTAGAGCTCGAGGTGGCGGTTGTTGTTCCACGCCAGGGTGGCGACTCGATCGCCGGGCTTGACGCCCAGCCGTTTCAGCGCGCCCGCAAGCCGGTTGATGCGCGGCACCATCTCACCGTTAGTTGTGCGGTGGATGCCATCGTCACGCTTGGTCACCACCTCTTTCCGCTGGTGCAGTCGCTCAATCCGCCACAGCACGTGCTGCAGACTGAGCTCGTAGTCCTGCATCAAGCCTTCCACGGCCGCCACCTCCACGTTTCTTTACCCCAGAGGGAGGTCTTAGAAGGTCGATGGTAAGCCCGGCGGGCGTAGCATGCACACCCATGCCTTCGCGAGGTCGTGCAGACCTCCATATGCACACGACGTTCAGCGACGGCTGGCCCTCACCGCGTGAATTGGTCGACTACGCGAGCGCCGCGGGATTGAACGTGATCGCGGTTACAGATCACGACACAATCGAGGGAGCCGTTCGTGCGGCCGATCACGCGGCGCGACGCTCGAAGCTGCAGGTGGTCATCGGCGAGGAGATCTCGAGCCGCAACGGTCACATCGTCGGCCTGTTCCTCGAACGGAGAATCCGTCCGGGAATGTCGGCGGCCGCGACCGTGCACGCGATTCACGACCAGGGCGGACTCGCGGTCGCGGTGCATCCCTTCTGGCGGACGCAGCGCCCCGCGCGCGGAGGGATGGTGCATGGCGTCGGATGGCTGGCGGCCGAGCTGGACTTCGACGCGGTCGAGGTCGAGAACGCAACGCCGGGTTTCTATGTTTTCAACCAGATGGCGCGGCGGCTGAACGTCGGTCTGGCGTCGGCCGAGCTCGGCGGGTCGGACGCGCACATCCTCGACGCGATCGGCCGCGCGTACACAGAGTTTCCAGGCAAGACGCCGAAAGCGCTGCGGACGGCGATCGAATCAGCCACGACAATCGCCGGACGGAGGCGCTACCGACCCATGGGTCTCGTCCGATACGCGGCCTGGGGCTTGAACCACGAGCGATACGCCGTAGGCTGAGACAGCGCGGGTGAGGACTGCGTCCTCCCCCGCGGGACCCCCTCGTCATCTGGTCGCACGAGACGAGTGGCGGTGTCTTAGGAGTGGACGTCTGGGTGACGGCCGGGGTGAACCCGGCCTGCCGGCAGCGCTTGGCATCAATATGAAGGTGCGCCCGCTTAGCTCAATGGATAGAGCGCCTGACTTCGGATCAGGAGGTTGCGAGTTCGAGTCTTGCAGCGGGTACCAGGATCAGCAGCTTCCCGGGACAGATACGGCTTTCGACGAGACCAGGCGCGTGGCGGCGGCCGCATCCCACCACATCCGTCGCGGCACTGAACCCTCTACCCCGACATGGCCGAACCACTCCGTCACCAGGAACACGAAGAGGCCTACCCATCCGGTGAGAAAGACGATCGCGGTACGCAACAGGGCGGGAACCAATCCCGGCTGGCGACCATCCTTCTGCACGACGCGAATCCCTGTCAGCCAGCGTCCGACCGAGATTCCGAGAAACGCGGTCAGGACCACATCGAGGACGAAAAGGAATCCGAGAGCGTAGTAGACAGAGCCGACCGCGAACACCGCCCCGAATACAATCCACGCCGCGAAGAACACGAAGAAATCGATGAATACCGCAAGCATTCGGCTCACATTGGTCGCCGGCAACGGGGCCACTGACATCGGCGACGAGTTAATCCGGTTTGGTGACCGCAGTCAATGCCCCAGCACGTAGTCCTGCTCCGCGGCATCAACCTCGGATCACGAAATCGAATCGCAATGTCCGAGCTTCGCGCGTGCCTCGAGAAAGCCGGATTCAAGGAAGTGGCGACCTATCTCCAGAGCGGCAACGTCCTGCTCAGCAGTGGGTACGGACCTGACAGGGTCGGCACGAAGGTCAACGCGCTCATCAAGCAGCGTTTCGGCATCGACGTCGCGGTGCTCGTCCGGTCGAGGGCCGAGCTGGCCGAGGTCGTCCACCGCAACCCGCTGGCCGGCGTCGCGGTCGATCCGAAGCGCTACCTGGTCACCTTCCTGTCAGGCATATTGCCGTCCGGGTATGCCGACGGGCTGGGTTCGGTGACCGCGCCTCGAGAGCCCTTCGCGGTGATCGGTCGCGAGGTTTACTCGTGGCACCCCGATGGAGTCGGCCGCTCGCCGCTGTGGGAAAGGCTTGCGGCGAAGACGGCTGGAATCACGGCGACGTCGCGGAATTGGAGCACCGTCACGAGCTTGCTGGCGATGGCGGACGCCGCTACCTCTCGGTAGAATCAACCGGCTAAGCCGGGCGGCTGGCGGAACTGGTAGACGCGCACGTTTGAGGGGCGTGTGGGGTAACCCATCCGGGTTCGAGTCCCGGGTCGCCCACCAGCAAGAGGCATCAAGGCGGTTTGCCAACGTCTTGCCACAGTCTTGACATAACCCAGCCCTAGACTTCTGGGACATGGCGTCTGTCGTCGAGGTCGAGCGGCTTTCCAAACACTTCGGCCGCGTGCACGCCCTCAACCAGATCTCATTCGACGTCCAGGAGGGCGAGGTCCTTGGGTTCCTTGGGCCGAACGGCGCCGGAAAGACGACGACCATCCGCATCCTCCTCGGTCTTCTCCACGGGGACGGCGGCACCGCGAAGATCGGCGGCCATGATTGCTGGACCGACCATGTGCGCGCGTCGCGTTTCTTCGGGGCCACACTCGAGCAGCCTGGGTTCTATGGATTTCTTTCGGGCCGCGATAACCTTCGACAGTTCGCGCGGATGTTGGGACCCGTCGACGAGAAGCAGATCACCGAGCTCCTCGACACCGTCGGGATGACTGAACGCGGTGACGACAAGGTCAAGCGATACTCGATGGGCATGCGGCAGAGGCTGGCGCTCGCCCAGGCCCTGTTGGGCAAGCCGCGTCTCCTGGTGCTGGACGAACCGACCAACGGGCTCGACCCGAACGGCATCCACGGCCTTCGCATCCTTCTTCGCAAGCTCGCCACCGAGCAGGGCTTGACGATCTTCTTCTCCAGCCACCTTCTTTCTGAGGTCGAGGAGCTGTGCGATCGCGTGGTCGTGCTGCACCGCGGCGAGGTGAAGGCATCAGGACCTCTCAGCGAGCTCATGAACGTGAAGGGCTTTCGCTACCGGATCGATGTTTCGGACGTCGACAAGGCGCTGGAGGTCGTGCGAGCGGTCGACGGCGCGAAGGCGGAGCCGGGCACGATCAAGGACTCGATCAACGTCACCGCGGACACCGACATCGCTCGGCTCGTCAATTACGCCCTGGTCAAGGCGGGGATAGGAGTCGATCAGCTCGTGCGGTCGGAACAGGGACTCGAGGACGTCTACATCCAGCTGACCGGAGTTCCGGTCGCAAGCCCCCTCAGCTCGCCGGTTCCACCGGCGCCACCCGTGCCTCCGGTGGCACCGCGGTGAGCATCCTCGCCAGTCTGATCCGCAACGAGTTCGAGAAGACGTGGCGCAGCCGGTGGATCGTGTTCGCGGTGCTCTTCGGGTTGTTCCTGCTGATCGCCGTAGGTCTTTACGCGTACTTCGTCTATCGCGAGCACCGCTGGACACCGCCGCCGTCCGTGGCGTGGCAGGCGCAATTGCGCGACGAGATTGCTTCCAACCAGCAGACAATCGTGAATCTCGAACAGGTCAAGCAGCAAGCCCAGGGCCAGGGCGGCACGGTCAGGGTGGGCGGCAGAAACGGACCAGGTCTCTCCATCGATGATGCCATCGCCCAGACGCAGCAGGCGATCGCGGACGACCAGTACCTGATTGACCACAACATCGCGCCCGTGCAGTCATTCGCCGTGGCGCAAGCGTCGCTGTTTGCGCTGGGCGGAATCGTCATGTTCCTCCTCACCCGAATTTTCGGATGGCTGGCTTCTGAACAGATCGCCGGTGAACGCTCCGACCG
This sequence comes from Candidatus Sulfotelmatobacter sp., assembly GCA_035602465.1. Classification (GTDB taxonomy): domain Bacteria; phylum Chloroflexota; class Dormibacteria; order Dormibacterales; family Dormibacteraceae; genus 40CM-4-65-16. The sequence continues at coordinate 27,655 of DATNMQ010000149.1, forward strand.
TACGATCACGATCCTTCTCAGCAGGCCACCAAGCCGAAACCAGGTCCTCTTCGCCAAGGCCTTTGCCTCGTTCCTCATCAGCCTGGTAGTCGTCCTGCTGGCGCTCGTGATCATCTACGCGATGTTCGCGTTCTTTCTCGGCTCGCCCGGTTCGCTGACCGACCAGGCCGCCGTCGCGATGGACGGCGCGAAACCTCTCGGCCCCGGGAACCTGCTGCAAATGCCGATCTACCTATTCGTCTTCATGTGCATTGGCGCGGCCATGCTTGGAGTCTTGTGCGTGCAAGGGATGAGCCTCCTCATCTCGGTTGTCACGGGCCGGTGGGCGGCGATCGGGATCACCCTCGCGCTGCTCTTCGGAGCACCACTGGTAAGCACTGTCGTCGCCGGGATCCTCTTCCTGATCAGCGGGAGCCTGGGCTCGGCGCATTTCCTCAACTACCTCTTCTTCAACGTGCTTGCCCCGGTCGGTTCCGTCGCACCGGCATTCGGCAACAGCACGGCCGCGGCTGGATCGGGCATCAACGAGTTCACGTTCGAGCTCGAGACGCTGGCCGTCTGGACGTTCGGATTCTTCCTCGCCGCCTGGTTGCTGTTCCGCCGCAAGCAAGAAGCCGGCTAGCGACGAGGACATCGCCTGTCGAATCCAGGCATCGCCCTTCGTCGTACTTGGTGACACCGCTTATCACGCGAGGAGAGATTGAATGGCCAAGTACATATTCCTTCAGTACGTCGACGAGTCCAAGGCACCGAAGTACGGCTCACCCGAGCTGCAGGCGGTGATCGACGCTTTCGCGACCTACCTGGAAGAGGTGAAGGCGGCGGGCGCCTTCCACGACGGCGACCCATGCCAGCCGTCGGCGGCAACCTTCAGCGTCACGGCGCACGGCGGCCAAGCGAAGACCAGTGACGGGCCCATGTTCTCCGCATCGCCGTGGCTCAACGGCTACTTCGTGCTGGACTGCAAGGACCGCACCGACGCGGAATCGTGGGCGGCCAAGAACCCGGCGGCGCGGATGGGTACCGTCGAGGTTCACCCCATCCTGAAGCTGAGCTAGAGAACCCTCTTTAGCCGGTCGATAAGCGGAGCCCAAGGCCGCGGCAGCCATCACACTTACTGCTGTGACCGAGGGCCCGCTGCTCGATCCGAAAACTCAGTTTCGCCAGCTGTACGACCAGGAGTATCGCTCTGTCTTTCGCGCGATCCGCGCCGTGGTCCTGGACCCGTCCGCGGCCGAGGACCTGACACAGGAGACCTTCGTCCGCGCCTACCGGGCTCGCAACCGGTACACGCCGACCGCCCCACCCGGAGCCTGGCTTCGCCGGATCGGCATCAACCTCGCCATCTCGCACCTCCGCCGCCAGAAGCTGGCCCGCTTCCTGCCGGCCCGCCTGTACGTTGCCCCGGACCGTCGGGACTACGATCGAGCCGAGGCGCGTGACGTCGTCGAGAAGGCCCTGACCGCTTTGAGTCCTAAGCTGAGGGCGACTGTGGTGCTCCACTACTACGAAGGGCTGACCCGGGAAGAGATCGCTCAAGTGCTGGGCGTGCCTGCCGGCACGGTGGCCTCCCGGATCGCCAAAGCGGTGGCGATCATGCGAAAAGCCATGGGGAGCGACCAGCACCTCGACACCGCGCGTTCGAGTAGTGAAGGTGCCCTACGTGGAAGATAAAACCACAGCAGGCGGGCTAAACACGCCCTCCGAAAGTGATGTCAGCCGGATGATCCGGGCAGAGGTGGAGACCTGGCAGCCGCGCCGGGGCCCCGACTGGGCCGACTTCACCACCCGGCTCAGCAAAGAGCCGCCTCCCTGGGTGATCTACAGCTCGGCCAGCGTCGCGCTCGTCTTCGTCCTGTTTGCGGCGTTTTTCGTCCTGTCTTGGCTTCAGGTCGGCGCGTTTGCGCCCCAGCCGAGCAGCCTGACCGGCCACTAGAGGCGCTCAGAGAAGCTCGATCTCCTCGAAGCCGCCGCGCTTGCGGGCATTTTCGACGACCACCGTGGCCGCGGCCAGATCCCACAGCGCGAGCCCGTGTGACTCGAAAAGGGTGATCCCGGGCCTGTCCGGCCGCTCCCACCGCCCCGCGACCACCGCACCCAGCTCGACCGCCTGGTCCCAGCCGAACCGGCCGGCCTCGTGGGCCTGGATCAGATCCCCGCACTCGAGCTTCGCCGCCGCCAGCTGATCGACGACCACGGTCTGGGCCCGCTCGACGAGCTCGATCGGCACCTCAACCCTGTTGCGGAAGTTCGAGCCGACCGCCGCCACCAGCGCATGAGGTTCCACCCAGGCGGCTTCGATGACCGGCGTGTGGCTTGTGGTGATCGTGACCACGATGTCCGCGCCCCTGACGGCCGCCTCTGCGGTGGGCGTGTCGACGGTCCGAATGCCCAGCTGGCTCTCCTGCTCGGCGGCGAAGATCGCCCGCTTGTCAGCGTTGCGGCTGAAGACCCGCAGCTCCTTGATCTCGAGGACTTTGGAAAGCGCCAGCGCCTGCGTCGAGGCCTGCCAACCGGTCCCGATCAGGGCCACGGTCGCCCTGCTGGGCATGCCGAGGGCCCTGGCGGCGACCGCTGTCGCCGCGCCGGTTCGGTAGGCGCCCATGAAGTCAGCCTCGACCAGCGCCTGGAGCGCGCCGTCCAGCCCAAACATGACAACGAGGAAGCGGACGTGGCCGTCCGCCACCGTGTACGCCTTGAGTCCGGTGACGTTGCGCCCGGGGAAGGCGGCGAACATCACGTTGAGGAGCCCGCCCGGGGCGAACGCCCGCCGCCGCGGCTCGTTGTGCGCGTCGCCCTCCCCCAATTCCCGCATCGCCTGCTCGACCGCCGCGATCACCTCGTCCATCTCGATGAGCTCCTGGACGTCACTCTCGCGCAAGATCAGGGTCACGGCAGGGAGAATACCCGCCTAGTGATGTCACGCCTCCGATGCTCCTTGCATATTCGCGACCTAGGCGGCCGGGCGCCTTCGGCGCTGAAGCCTGCGTCAAGGGGCCTGGCGCTGCGTCGTCACGCATCTGCCGATGCGCTCCTAGCCGCGCCACCCTTTCCTTGGCTCCGGCCGCCGATGTCGCGAAATATGCGGCGGAGCACAGAGTCGTGACATCAGGCGCCCGCCCCGTCAATGTCGGCCTGATCGGCCTCGGCACCGTCGGATCGCAAGTCGCCGAAAGGATGCTTTCGTGGCAGACGCAGCTGTCGCGTCGCGCCGGCGTCGAGCTTTGCCTGCGCCGAGTCCTCGTCCGCGACCTCGGCAAGCGCCGGACGATCGAGATCGAGCCCGACCTCCTGACCGCCGAGCCGGCCGATGTGCTCGAGGACCCCGCGATCGAGGTCCTGATCGAGGTGGCCGGTGGCGACGAGCCGATGCGCTCGTACCTCGAGCGGGCGATCCAGGCCGGGAAGCACGTGATCACTGCGAACAAGGTCGTGATGGCCAAGCACGGCCCGGAGCTGCTCGACCAGGCGGCCGAGAAGAATGTCGACATCTACTTCGAGGCGGCGGTCGGCGGCGGCATCCCGCTGATCAGCACATTCCGCACCGACCTGCAGGCGAACCGGATCGAGAGCGTTTCCGCGGTGATCAACGGGACGACCAACTACGTGCTCGGACGCATGGCGTCGGCGGGCCTGTCGATGCGGGACGCCGTGCGTGAGGCGCAAGAGGCAGGTTATGCGGAGGCCGACCCGACCGATGACGTCGAGGGTTTCGATGCGACCTACAAGCTCGCGATCCTTTCCTCGATTGCGTACGAGATCAAGGTGCGGCCCGACGAGATCTATCGCGAGGGTATCGACGGCATCGAGCCCGTCGACTTTCGCTACGCGCGCGAGCTGGGGTTCGCGATCAAGCTCATCGCCCACAGCCAGCGGCATCCCGGACGGGTCGAGGCGCGCGTCCATCCGGCCCTGGTTCCGCTGGACCATCCGCTCGCGCGCGTCGAGGGCGCGGAAAACGCGGTCTACGTGGAAGGCGACCTGGTCGGCAAGGTGCTGCTCGTCGGCCAGGGGGCCGGTGGCAGGCCGACCGCGTCGGCTGTGGTGGGCGACCTGATCGACCTCGCGCGATCGATCCGGCGGGGTGTGCAGAGCCGGCCGTCGTTCAGCTTCGATGACCGGATCAGCGTCATCCCGATCGGCGAGGTGACGACGCGCGCTTACTACCGTCTCCGCGTCGACGACCGCCCCGGGGTGCTGGCCGCGATCGGTCAGGTTTTCGCCGAGGAGGGCGTGAGCATATCGAGCTTCATCCAGAAGGATGCTTGGTCGCACGATCAGACAGCCGAGCTCGTCGTGACCACCCACCCGTCGCTGGACGCGAGCCTGCAGAAAGCACGCGAACGCATGGCGCGGCTGGAGGCGGTGCGCGCCGTGTCCTCGTTCCTGCGCGTCTTCTGAATAAGTCGCGAGATGGGCGTCATTGCGCGGTATCGCGAGCGTCTGCCTGTCGGGCCGTCCACGCCCGAGGTTGACCTCAACGAGGGCTCGACTCCGCTCATCCCGAGCCACAACATCGCGCAGGCACTCGGTCTTAAGCATCTCTACTTCAAGTACGAGGGCCTGAACCCGACCGGCTCGTTCAAAGACCGCGGCATGGTCGTCGCGGTCGCCAAGGCTCTCGAAGCGGGCAGCCGCGTATTCATGTGCGCGTCGACCGGCAACACGTCGGCGTCGATGGCGGCGTACGCGGCGAGGACGGGCGCGCGCGCGATCGTCGTGGTGCCTTCGGGCGAGATTGCTATGAACAAACTTTCGCAAGCGCTTATGTATGGCGCGAAGGTGGTGGCTCTCAAGGGCAACTTCGACAATGCCCTGGACGCCGTCCGCGATGTCACGAGCCGCTACCCCGTCGCGCTCATGAACTCGGTCAACCCCCACCGCATCGAGGGCCAGAAGACGGCCGCGTTCGAGATCGTCGACGAGCTGGGCGACGCGCCCGACTATCTGCTCCTGCCCGTGGGCAACGCCGGCAACATCACCGCCTACTGGAAGGGATTCCGCGAGTACCACGCCGCCGGCCGCGCGACGCGCCTGCCCAGGATGGTCGGCGCGCAGGCGGAGGGCGCGGCGCCCATCGTCAACGGCCACCTGGTGGAGAACCCGAAAACCGTGGCGTCGGCGATCCGCATCGGCAACCCCGCGTCGTGGGAGGGGGCGACCACCGCGCGTGACGAATCCGGCGGGATGATCGCGGCGGTCACCGACACGGAGATCCTGTCTGCGCAGATCCGGCTCGCCGGCAGCGAGGGCCTGTTCGCCGAGCCTGCGTCAGCCGCTCCGCTGGCGTTGCTGTTCAGGCTGGTGCGCGACGGGACGATCGACAAAGACGCGACGGCGGTGGTGGTGCTGACGGGTTCCGGGCTGAAAGACCCGGACGCGGCGCTGAAAAACGTCGAACCACCCATCGAGATCGACGGTGACGCGCGCGCACTCGCTAAGGTCTTGAAGCTGTGAGGCGTCTCGCCCTGTGAGAGTCAAGGTCCCGGCTTCGATCGCCAACATCGGTCCGGGCTTCGACTGCATGGCGATGGCGATCGACATGTGGCTCGAGGTCGACGCCACCGAAGCCGACAGGCCGGCGTGGGACTACGAAGGCGAAGGCGCTGACTACCTCTACGCGCACGAGAACCCTTTCACCCGGCTGAGCATGAAAGGACGGGTCCGCAGCGAGATCCCGATGGGCGTGGGCCTGGGCAGCAGCGCGGCTGCGCGCCTGGCCGCATCGGCGTTGAGCAGCCCGTGGGACGTGAAGAGCCACGTGGTCGACGCCGGTGCGGATGAAGGGCACTTCGACAACGTCGCCGCATCCGCCGCGGGCGGTATCCGCATCGTGTCGGAGAAGGTGGACGAGAAGCTGCCCAACCCTGGCTGGGGCCTGGCTCTCTTCATCGCGCACCAGCCTCTGCCCACCGAAAAGGCGCGTTCTGTCCTGCCGGACACTGTGCCGCTAGCCGATGCGACATTCAACGCCGCCCGCACCGCGCTGCTGGTCAGGGCGATCATGTCCAAGCGGTCGGCGGCGCTCGGCGAGGCACTGCGCGACCGGTTGCATCAGCCGCACCGCCTGCACCTGTACCCCTGGGCGGAGGAAGTGATTCGCGTCGCCGAGGCTGCCGGCGCCTACGGCGCGGCGATCTGCGGCGCGGGACCCAGCGTCTTTGCGTTCTGCGCTCCGTCGCAGGCGAACCGCATCGCCAACGCGATGGCGGAATCGCATCCGCTGCGCGGCCGCGCGCTCGTCACGAAGATCACCGACAAGGGCATGTTTCGCACGTTGTGATCGTCCAGAAGTTCGGCGGCACCTCGGTGGGCTCCGCCGCGCGCATCCGGCGAGTCAGCCAACGCATCGCCAACACCCTCAAGCAAGGACATCAGGTGGTCGCGGTCGTCTCGGCCATGGGTCACACGACGGACCGCCTGATCGCGCTCGCCCAAAGCATCAACCCGGAACCTCCGGCGCGCGAGCTCGACATGCTGATCGCCAACGGCGAGACCATCACGGCGCCGCTCGTGGCGATGTGCCTGCAGGGCATGGGGGTGCCGGCCATCTCTCTGTCCGGCGCGCAGGCCGGAGTGCGGACGAGCGGGCCGCACTCGCGTGCGCGAATCCACGACATCAAGCCCGATCGCATCCTGGAAGTCTTGAGCCGCAATCAGGTGCCTGTCGTCGCGGGCTTCCAGGGCGTGACCGAAGAGCTCGAGATCACGACGCTTGGGCGCGGGGGCTCGGACACAACCGCAGTCGCGCTGGCCGCAGCTCTGCGCGCCGATTCGTGCGAGATCTACACCGACGTGGACGGAATCTTCACCGCCGACCCGCGGGTCGTGAAGTCGGCGCGCAAGCTGAGCCACATCCAGTACGACGAGATGCTCGAGCTGGCCGCCGCCGGCGCTCGCGTGATGCATCCGCGCGCCGTCGAGATCGGTGAGCTGTACAGCGTGCCGATTCATGTTCGGTCGAGCTTCCGCGACCGCGTCGGTACGATGATCGTCGCTCAGGTACCGATGGAAGACCGCCAACGCGTGCGCGGGATCGCGCAAGAAAGCAACGTCGCGAAGATCACCGTCGTCGGCGTCCGCGACAGGCCCGGCGTAGCCGCAGCGATCTTCGAACCACTCGGCGCGGCCGGGATATCGGTCGACGTCATCGTGCAGAACATCGGGCGCTCAGGCCGCACCGACCTCACTTTCTCGGTCGCGGAGTCCGACCTGAAGGCCGCCGAGAAGCTCGTCAAGGTTGCGGCCAAGGACGTGGGCGCTCAGCGGGTCGTGTCAGCAGGAGGCATCGCCAAGCTCTCCATCGTCGGCACAGGCATGCTCGGCATGCCGGGCATCGCCGGGCACATGTTCCGAGCCCTGGCCGATGCGGGGATCAACATCGAGATGATCAGCACCTCGGAGATCCGCATCACCTGCCTCGTCTCGCGCGACCAGGTCGACCGAGGTGTGCGCATCCTGCACAAGGCCTTCCAGCTGGACCGGGACTAAGACTAGTGCCCGTCAACGTTGCGATCGTCGGGCCGGCCGGGGCCGGCAAGACCACACTGTTCAATGCGCTGACCGCGGGTCGCGGCGCGGACGGGGTCGGGATGGTCGATGTTCCCGACGAGCGGCTGACCCGCCTCGCCGCCGCGGTGAAGCCGGCGAAGACGACGCCGGCCCAGGTCCGCGTCGAAGATTCGCCACCCGGAAGCCGCGCCCAGCGCGTGGCGTTTGCGCGGCAGGCGGACGTGCTGGTCAGGGTGGCGCGCTGCTTCGGGCCCGATCCCGACCCTGCCGCCGAGCTGGACGAGTTCGCCCTGGACCTGGTGCTAGCCGACCTTGCGTCGGTCGAGAAGCGGATCGAGGTCGTCGCCAGGGAGGCTCGCGCCGGCAAGAAGGACGCGGTCGCCGAGGCGGAGATCCTGGCCGCCGCAAAGGAACATCTCGACGCGGGCAAGGCGCTGCGCACGCTGACCCTGGAGGCGGACCAGGGCGCCGTCCTGCAGGGCATCTTCCCGGTGACGCTCAAACCGTACGTCTATGTCGCCAACGCGGCGGAGCAGCTGCTGCCGGGTGGGGGAGAGCCGGCGGCGAAGGTGGGGAAGCTGGCGGAGGCGGACGGGGCGCCGGTGATCGTTCTTTCCGCGCGCCTGGAGTCCGAGCTCGCCGAGCTGGAGCCGGCTGAACAGGCAGAGATGCGGGCCGGCTATGGCATCGACGAATCCGGTCTCGGCCGGATCGCCCGCGCCGTGTGGGAGGCTGGGGGTCTGATCACGTATTTCACTGCCGGGGAGCCTGAGGTCCGCGCGTGGCCGTGCGAGCGCGGCGCGCCGGCGCCCATCGCCGCGTCGAAGATCCACACCGATTTCGAGAAGCACTTCATCCGCGCGGAGGTCACCTCGGTCGATGAGCTCGTCGCGGCGGGGTCCATGGATGCGCTGCGCGCGGCGGGCAAGCTTCGCGTGGAAGGACGCGACTATCGCGTCCAGGACGGGGACGTCATCTTCTTCCGCATCGGCAGGTGAGGTCCGCCTAGGAGATTCCGTAGGCCTGCCGCGTCGGACGCCGCAAGAGAAACACCAGGAGCGGGATGCCGACGATGATGAGGGACCAGCCCCCGGCCACGACCACAGCCGCGATCCAGCCCCACGCGCGCATCCTGCGCAAACCGTAGTAGGCAGTCGCATGGGCGGCGACCAATGTCGCAAAGATGAGCAGGAAGAACGCGGCGTAGACCACGAGGATCGTGACGAAGTCGTGCGTGATGCCGCCCTTGATGAGCGTCTGCTGGAACTGTTCGCGTGCCACCGGCGCGGCGAGCCAGGCGGCGAACTGCGTCATCTCGATCAGCCAGAAGACCGCCCCAGCGCCGAACAGGTAGGGGAGCCAGCGCAGCCGCGGATTCGTCGCGGGCGGTGAAGGGGGCGGGGTGTTTCTCACGACGCCTTTTCAAGAAAACCCTTGACAATCACTACATTCGGGGTTATAACTTCGCCCGGGACACAACATATCGTACTCAACGTCCAAGCAGGTTGAGTCCCACGGCCCAACGACAGGCAGGCGGATTCCTTCCCCAGTCGCACCCCACGACGCAGAACACGCTTCCCCTGCCGCCTGCCTGTCCAGATGCTCCTCATTTCTCGTCCTTAGACTTGCAGATCTATGAGTCGCAAGGGCAAGAAGCGAGGCAAGGGCGCCAAGTACCGCCAGCCGATGAGGCCGCCCGGGCCCCTGACCCCGGTGTCCACGTCGACGAGTGGTGGCGTCACCGCCACGGCCGGCACTCGCACCCCGCAGCAGGTTCGCGTCGGTGGCGACCAGGCGCTCGTGCGGGCGGTCGAGATGTCGCTCGGCGCGCGCAACCAGGTCGTGAAAGGGCGCGGCGGCCGCTACATCGTGGACTCGGGCGACCCGTCGATCCCCCTCGACCGCGTCCCGTACTTCACCAAGGACCTCGTCCGGCTCCTGGTGGTCGGCGCGGCCATGATCGTCCTGCTCGCGGTGGGCTCCGTCACCGTCCCGCTGATCGTCAAGTAATAGACACGGCCGGGGCCAAACCCTAGAGTTCGCCTCGTCATGTCAGTACGAACCAGCGACACCGGACTGAACGCGCTCAAAGAGAGGCTGAGCCGCCACAAGCTGAGCGTCGACGAGCCCCGCCACCCCGTCAACGTCATGCATCACGAAGAGGCGACCTTCGGCGAGCGGATCGCCGACAAAGCGGCCGCCGGCATCGGGTCGTGGCGCTTCCTCATCATTCAGACCGTCGCGGTCATCGCGTGGCTGCTTTTGAACATCATCGGCCTTGTGAAGCACTGGGACCCATTTCCGTTCATCCTCTTGAACCTCCTGTTCAGCGTCCAGGCCGCCTACACCGGCCCGGTGCTGCTGCTCGCGGGAAACCGGCAGGCGCAGAAGGACCGGCTTACGCTGGAGCACGCCGCGCAGGAGGCCGACAAGGCCGACGTGCAGAACGTCGAGATCCTCAAAGCGATCCTCAAGGACACCGAGATGACAGAAAGGAACACGGAGTTGACCCTACAGATCCTCCAACACCTACAGGGCCAGCTCGCCGAGCACCTCGGGGCCGACGCCGCCGCGGGCATGAGCTCGAGCGCGGCGCAGGAGCCGACAGACCGCACGTAAGATCTCGGCGTGAGGGTCGTCCTTTTCACCGGAAAGGGTGGGGTCGGTAAAACGTCCGTTGCCGCCGCGAGCGCCGTGCGGTGCGCCGCCGCCGGCCAGCGCACCCTCGTCATGAGCACCGATCCTGCGCATTCCCTCGGCGACTCGTTCGACATGGAGCTCGGCAACGAGGCGACAAAGGTCGGGGACAATCTCTGGGCGCACGAGGTCTCGTCGCTGCACGAGATGCAGCGGCACTGGGCGAAGCTTCACGAGTACGCGGTCGAGGTGTTCTCGACACAGGGCCTCGACGAGGTCCTGGCCGACGAGGTGGCGAATCCTCCGGGCATGGACGAGGTCGCGTCCCTGATGTGGATCAAGCACTACGCCCAACGCGATCAGCACGACGTGTTGATCGTCGACTGCGCGCCCACCGGCGAGACTCTCCAGCTCCTCACCTTCCCTGACGCGGCGAAGTGGTGGCTGGACAAGATCTATCCCTGGTCGCGCAGGGCCATGCGCGTGGCGAGGCCTGTGCTTCAGCCGATGATGCACATGCCGTTGCCCTCGGACGAGGTCTACGCGTCGCTCAAGGACCTGCTGATGGATCTCGATGGCATGCGCAAGGTCCTCACCGATCCCGAGACGACGACCGTGCGCATCGTGCTCAACCTCGAGAAGATGGTTATCAAAGAAGCCAAGCGTGCGTACACGTACCTGAGCCTCTTTGGCTACGTGACCGACGCGATCATCGTCAACCGGCTTCTGCCGGGCGAGCTGCGTGACGAGCTCTTCCAGAAATGGCAGCGCATCCACGAGCGGTACCGGGCGGAGGTCGAGGAATCGTTCGCGGGGATCCCGATCCTGAACGTGCCGCTGTTCGACCAGGAGGTCGTGGGACAGGAGATGCTGTCACGTATGGCCGCCGCGATCTATGGCGAGCGCAACCCGGCGGACCGCTTTGCCACGTCCAACCCGCAGCGGATCGACAAGGACGGTGCGGAATACGTCCTGACGCTCAAAGTCCCGTTCGTGGATCGCTCGGACATCGACCTGAGCCGGCACAATGGCGAGCTGTTCGTCACGGTGGGCAACTACCGGCGTGAGATCGCGCTGCCGCGCGTCCTGGCGAGGCGCGACACGGCGGGCGCGTCGATCCAGGACGGCGAGCTGCGCGTGCGTTTCGCCCGCCGCCCGGAGACAGTCAAGCCCGAGGTGGTGAAAGAATCGTGAGCGGCGACCGGGAGCGGGTCATCGAGCTGGTCAACGAGCTCGGCTCGCGTGTGAGCCACGTCCTTTCCGACATGGTGCCGCCTTCGGCGCAGGTGCACCTGATCAACGCGCAGCGCGAGCTGATCACCGCGCTGATGCTGATCTACGAGAACCGCGTCGCACCGGGACCGACCACGTCACGCGTCAAGCGTGCCGGCGCGAAGCGGCGAACGACGAAACGCGACCGCAAGATCCCGATCGATTGAGAATCCCTCCAAGATGAGCACCCTGCTCCTCTTCATCCTTGGGGTGCTCGCGCTGGTCCCAGCACTCTTCATTGCGATTCCAGTGCATGAGATGGGACACGCCGCCGCCGCGTACCTGCTCGGCGATCGGTCCGTGCGGTACTTCGGATACTTCTCGCCCGACCCGCGGCGCTATATCGATCCGCTCGGCGCGCTCGCCGTCTTCCTCGTCCTGGTCGGTTGGGGGAGGAAGGTCTCTGTGCAGTCGGGCCGGATCAACACGACGCGGCAAAAGGTCCTGTTCGAGCTCGGCGGACCGGCTGCCAACCTGCTCGTGGCGATCGGCTTCGGCCTGCTCCTGCGCGCGATGGGGAGGTTCGGCCTGTTTCCGGGCTTCGAGCTCGGGCCCGGGTTCCTGTGGGCTTGCATCTATGCGATCTGGTTCCTGAACCTCTCGATCTTCGCCTTCCAGCTTCTTCCGATCCCGGGCCTTGACGGGTGGGGCATCATCGAGGCGATCTTCCAGAGGCGCAATCCGCGTTTCTTCTTCGACGTCCACGTGAGGCGGCGCGAGGTCTGGGCCGGCTGCTTCATCGTTCTCTTCGTCTTCAGCTTCCTGCAGCGCGTGAACCTGCTCGACTACGTGATGACTCCTTTCTACCAGCCGGCGAGCCTAATCTCATTAGGGCAATGCAGCGGCTACGGAATACCAGGACTGCTCGGCCTGAGTCCCTGCCTGCTGTAGGGACGCTGATCAACGAGCCCGCCTACGCCGGGCTCGCCGGCCAGTACGGGCGCGAGAGGGTGGTGGAGGCGATTCGTGATCAGCTCGCCGCCGAGCGAAAGGGCGGTGTGGAAGCCTCGGAACGCCTGGCTGCGGTCGCGTCGCGGCTGCGCGCGCTGGTGACGCCGAAGCTGCGTCGCCTGATCAATGCGACGGGCGTCGTGCTCCACACCAACCTCGGCCGCGCTCCGCTGTCCCAGGCGGCCATCGACGCGCTGGGGGTGGCCGCCGGCTACAGCAACCTCGAACTGGATCTCGAGAGCGGCCGCCGCGGGGAGCGGGCTGCGTTGGTGTCCGGCCATCTCACCGCGCTGTTCGGCGGCGAAGCGGCCCTGGTCGTCAACAACAACGCGTCGGCCATCCTGCTTGCGCTGACCGCGCTGTGCAAGGGCAAAGAGGTGGTGGTGTCGCGGGGCCAGCTCGTCGAGATCGGCGGCTCCTTTCGTATGCCGGACGTGATGCGGCTCTCCGGCGCGCGGATGGTCGAGGTGGGGACGACGAACCGCACCCGCGCGGCCGATTACGAGGAGGCGATCACGCCGCGCACGGCGGCGCTGCTTCGCGTCCACACGTCGAACTTCAGGGTTACCGGATTCACGGAGGCGGCGCCGCTCAACGCGATGGCGGAGGTGGCGCGGCGCCACGGTGTGCTGCTGATCGACGACCTGGGCAGCGGCGCGACGGAGGCGATCGCCGACGAACCAACCGTCGCCGAATCGCTCCAGCATAGTGACGTGGTCACCTTCTCGGGCGACAAGCTGCTGGGCGGTCCGCAGTCTGGCATCGTGCTCGGCCGCGGTGAGACCGGCGAGGCCGCGGTCAAGAAGATGTCGCGCCACCCGCTCGCCCGCGCGGTGCGTATCGACAAGCTCACGCTCGCGGCGCTCGAGGCCACGCTCCGGCAGCGCCTCACCGGCCATGCGCCTGACCTGCCGGTCGAGCGCATGCTCCACGTGAATGCCGGAGATCTGCGGCGGCGCGCCGCCATGTGGGTGGTCAAGCTTGCGGATCGCGGCGTCGATGCCACGCTGGTCGGGGGAGAGTCGGCGATAGGCGGGGGTTCAGTGCCGGGGCATGGTTTGCCGACTGTGCTCGTCGCGCTCAGAGGCCCCGCCTCTCGCTTGCTCACCGCGCTGCGCCGCGGCGACCCTCCGGTGATCGCGCGCATAGAGAAGGACGCGTGCTGCATCGACCCGCGGACGGTCTTGAGAGGGGAGGACGAGACCCTGATCGACGCCGTGGAGGTGGCCGTCAAAGGCATCGCCAGGTGAGCTTCGTCGTCGGCACCGCCGGCCATATCGACCACGGGAAGTCGACGCTGATCACCGCGCTGACCGGCATCGACCCCGACCGGCTGGCGGAGGAGAAGCGGCGGGGGATGACGATCGACCTCGGCTTTGCCAACCTGACCCTGCCGAGCGGGCGCGAGATCGGAATCGTCGACGTGCCCGGCCACGCGCGGTTCATGCGCAACATGCTTGCCGGCGCGCACGGCCTCGACGCGGTGCTGCTTGTCGTGGCGGCCGACGAAGGGGTCATGCCGCAGACCCGCGAGCACCTGGAGATCGTCGACCTCCTGGAGGTCCGGCGCGGCATCGTCGTGCTGACGAAGGTCGACCTCGTCGACCGCGAGTGGCTCGAGCTCGTCAAGGCCGACGTGCGCGAGGCCATCAAGGGAACCTCGATCGAAGGCGCGCCGATGATCGCGGTGTCCGCGGTGACCAACGAAGGCATGGCCGATCTTTTGACTGCCCTGGACGACCTACTCGGGCGGACAGACCCGCGGACCGACCTGGGCAGGCCCAGGCTGCCAATCGACCGCGTCTTCACGATGACGGGGTTCGGCACCGTCGTGACCGGGACGCTGGTCGACGGATCGCTCAAGGTCGGCGACGAGATGGAGGTCGCGCCCGGCGGCCGCGTGGTGCGGATTCGCGGTCTCCAGCGGCACAACAAGGCGGCCGAGGAGGTCGGGCCCGGCAGCCGCGTCGCGGCAAACCTGAGCGGAGTCGACAAAAGCGACATCGCGCGCGGCGACGTCCTCGCGCGGCCGCAGGCCGTGCAGCCGGTGCGCAGGATCGATGCCCGCCTCCGGGTGCTTGGCTCCGCAGCACCCCTGCGGCACGGCGCGGAGGTGCTTCTGCATACGGGCACGGCCGAGGTTGGGGGCCGCGTCATCGTCCTCGACGGAGATGCATTGGCTCCGGGCGCAGAGGGTTGGGTCCAGCTCTATCTCGAGCGACCGGTCGCGGCGGCGGAAGGAGATCGCTTCGTGTTGCGGGTGCCCAGCCCCGCGACGACCGTCGCCGGTGGGACGTTCGTCGACGTCAATCCGCGCAAGCACCCGCGACACGACTCGGCGGTGCGCGAGTCACTGGTCCGTCGCGCGGCGGGAAATGTGCTGGATGAAGAGCTGCGCAAATATCCGCGCGGCGTCACCGTGACGGCTCTGCTCAAAGCAACGGTGGGCCCCGAGTCCGATGTCGGCCGCCTGAACGCGCGCCGATTCGGGGATTGGATCTACAGCGTCGACGCGTGGGGAGCGATCGCGAGCCGCGCAACCGACGAGCTGCAGTCCTATCACGGCGCCTATCCGCTTCGCTCAGGGATGGCCCGCGAGGAGTTGCGGAGCCGCCTCGGTGTGCCTGCCGCGTCGTTCGGCGCCGTGGTGCAAGGGCTCGTCGAGGACGGCCTGGCGGTCGAGCGCAACGGTTGGCTTGCCGCGCCAGGGCACGAGGTGGCCCTCGAAACGGATGCCGGACCCGCCCCGGCGCTGCTGGAGGTGCTCGGCCGTCAGCCGTTTGCGCCGCCGTCGCTGCCGGAGGCGATGCAGGAGACCGGCGCGACTGCCGAGATCGTGCGCGCCCTGGCGCAGCGCGGGGACATCGTGCGGGTGAGCGATGACATCGCGTTCACCAAGGACGCGTACGAGTCGGCGGTGTCGCTGGTGAGGGAGATCGTCGCCTCCTCCGGCTCCGTCACCGTGGCCCAGCTGCGCGACAGGATGGGCGCAAGCCGCCGCCCGGTGCTGGCATTGCTCGAATACCTCGACGCGCAGCGGGTCACCCGCCGGGTAGGGGACTCCCGCCTCCTGAGGTAAAGTTCGCGCCACCATGCGAATTGCCGACATGCTCGGGCGGGGGCGGCCCAGCATCTCCTTCGAGTTCATGGCCCCACGCGACGAATCTGAGGTCGACGTGCTGGAGCGCACGGTCGCCGCGCTCGCCGGGCACACGCCCGATTGGGTCTCGGTCACGTACCGCGTCCGCACTGGTGAGAAGACGCTCGAGCTCGTCACCAAGATCAAGCGCCAGTACCACATCGAGGCGATGGCCCACCTCACGTGCGCCAACACCCCCGACAGGACGCGCCAGATCCTCAACTGGATGGAGCGCGAGGGCGTCGCGAACGTGCTCGCCCTGCGAGGGGACGCGCCCGCGAGCGGTGAAGCGTTCGTGCCCGCCGACCCGCGGCTCGCGCACGCGAGCGACCTGATCACGCTCGTGCGCGGGAGCGGCTACCGGTTTGGCATCGGCGCGGCGTGCAGCACCGAGAAGCACCCCGAGAGCCCCGATCTCGAGCACGAGTTTCGCTACATGAAGCTCAAGGTCGATGCGGGCGCGGACTTCTTGATCACGCAGCTGTTCTTCGACAACCGGTTTTATTTCGATCTCGTCGCGCGCGCCCGAGCAGGGGGGATCAAGGTGCCCATCGTGCCCGGCCTCATGCCGGTGCCCAGCCGCCGGTCGCTCGCCCTGATGACAGCGATGTCGGGCGCGACGGTCCCCGCCCGGCTGCAGGCCGCAATCGACGAGGCGGAGAACGACGAAGCAATCCGCGTGCTGGGTGTCGAGCACTGCGTCAGGCAGTGCGCTGAGCTCCTCGAATCCGGCGTGCCGGGACTTCACTTCTACACGTTCAATCGGGCCCGAGGGCCGATCGAGATCCTGGCTGCGCTTCGCGGCCAGCAGCTTCTCGCGTCCTGAAGTGCTAGCAGGAATCGATCTAGGCGGGACCCAGGTCCGCGTCGCGCTCGCGCGCTCGGACGGTCAGCTGGTCGCGAGCATCAAGACCAAGACGCACCTCGTGCCGACCCCGCAGGCGATGGTCGACTGGGCCGCGTCGGAGATCGACCGCCACCGCGGCCGGGAGAAGGTGCGAAGCATCACGATCGCCGCGCCCGGGCCGATCGACATCAAGCGCGGTGTGCTGGTCAATCCACCCAATCTCCCGTGGAAGAACGTGCCGCTCGAAGCGTTGATGAGCCGCGCCACCGGCGCGAAGGTGACACTGGCCAATGACGCGGACATGGCCGGGCTCGGCGAGTTCCACCGCGGCGCGGGGCGCGGCACAAAGAACATGGTCTACATCACGTGGTCGACCGGTGTCGGCGGCGGGCTGATCATCGACGGCAAGCTGCACCGAGGCGCGCACGGCACGGCGGGCGAGGTCGGTCACATGATCATCGACCCGAACGGACCCCTCGACAACTGCGGACAGCGCGGATGCCTGGAGGCATTCGTCGGCGGCGCCAACCTTGCCAAAGAAACCGGCCACACGGCCGCCGTGCTCTTCGCCGAGGCGGCGCGCGGCGACCGCCACGCACGCATGGTGGTCGAGCGGGCGGCGCGTTACATGGGCATGGCGCTGATCAGCCTCACCAACATCCTGGATCCGGAGATGTTCGTGATCGGCGGCGGGGTGTCCCGCTCCTGGGCGCTGGTCCAGCCGACGATGCTCGAAACCCTGCGCTCGTCGCCCTTCATCAAGCCCGCCCGCCGGCCTCGCGTGCGTCGTGCCCGGCTCGGCGACCGCGCCGGCCAGGTGGGAGCCGTGGAATGGGCGCGGATCAACCAGTAAGCGATGAGGAGCTACTAGCCCTCCTCGCGCGGGCCGGGGCCGACCTCGGCGTGAAGGCATGGGTCGTCGGCGGCTACGTCCGCGACAAGCTGTTGAACCGGCCGCACCCCAATCCGGACGTCGTGGTCGAGAACGGCGACGCGCTCGCCCTCGCGCGACGATTCGGGGAGCTGGCGGGCGCGCCCCCGCCAGTCACCTTCGAGCGGTACGGGACCGCTCAGGTCACCCTCCCCGGCCATCTCGTCGAGTTCGTGACGGCGCGCGCCGAGTCGTACGCGCCCGACTCCCGCAAGCCCGACGTGCGCCCGGCGACTCTCGACGAGGACCTCCGCCGCAGGGACTTCACGATCAACACGCTGCTCATGGACCTGGGCGGCACGATTCACGACCCGCTTGGTGGGCGGGCCGACCTCGAGGCAGGCCTGCTTCGCACGCCGGCCGACCCGTTGCGCACGTTCGCCGACGACCCCCTGCGGATGCTGCGGGCGATTCGATTCGCGGCCGAACTCGGGTTCAAGCTTGCCCCGAACTTGATTCCCGCGATGCGGGAGATGCGCTCGCGGCTCGCGCCTCCGGTGATCTCGGTCGAACGGATCGCCGACGAGCTTCGCCGCATGCTCGCGTCCGACCGGCCGAAGCTCGCGCTCGAGCTGCTCGACGACGCGGGGCTGCTGGAGGTGATCCTGCCCGAGATCGCCGCGTGCAAGGGTGTGGCTCAAAGCGGCTACCACACCCACGACGTGTTTGGCCACACCCTGCTCACGGTTGCGGCCACGCCTGCCGACCTGCTCTTGCGGGTGGGGGCCCTGTACCACGACGCCGGCAAGCCGGCGACGGCCAAAGGCGACGGCACCTTCATGGGACATGAAGAGGTGGGCGCGACCATCGCCAGGGAGGCGCTGGAACGGCTGCGCTTCGCCCAGAAGGAGGTCGAGGTGGTGGTCGGGCTGGTCCGCCTGCACCTGAGGCCGGTGTTCTACCGGTCTGAGTGGACGGATGGAGCCGTGCGCCGGCTGGCGCGAGACGCGGGACCCCTGCTCGACCGTTTGATGGCGCTCGCGCGGGCCGACATCGCCGCGTCCGCCTATCCCGAGCCCGAGAAGCTCGACGAGCTGCAGGCGAGGCTGCAAGCCGTCAGGACAGAACGTCCGTCGCGGCTGGCGCCGCTCATCTCCGGCGAAGACATCATGCGGATAAAAAGCATCGGCCCCGGGCCGGAGGTCGGGCGGATCAAGCAGCGGCTGGAGGAGCTGGTCATCGACGGAGAACTTCCGCCCGATCGCGCGGCCGTCCTCGATTACCTGACGGCGAATCACGACTTGTTGCGCTGACGCCATCAGCAGCTATGCTGCCTCAGGAGGAAGCCGCCCACTGGGGAGAGGAGGCGGCATGGGAGGTTTTTTCATGACTGATGTTGGGGTGGATACGGCTGTTCCGGCGAGCACGAATGGGGGGTCCGATCTTTTCGGCTTGGACTCCAAGGCGACGACGATCGCCAAGGAGGATTCGCTCTCGGGCAGGCTTGAGCTGAAGGGCAGCGGGCAGGTGCTCGGCAACTTCAGCGGACAGATCGAGTCCGACGGTGAACTTGTGATCGGCAACGAGGCGCATGTCGAGGCCGACATTCATGGTTCCCGGGTCACGATCGCGGGGCTTGTGCGCGGCAACGTCGTCGCGACGAGCCGGCTGAAGATCATGAGCACCGGACGCCTCGAGGGCGACGCCACGGTGGGAGCCCTGGTGGTCCAGGAAGGCGGTGTTCACTACGGAGTGATCCGCGTCCATCCGGAAGGGGTTCCGGACGCGCCGCCAGAGCGGGTTGTGCACGCGCAGGAGACCGCAACAGTCGTACCTTTGAAGCCCGTGCCGAGCCCGGTCGGGAAGGTCAGAAAGTTCTGGGGTGAGTTCTTCTAAACGACCGTCGAAGAAGCCTTCACGGGCGCGAGGCCCAGAGCCTCGCGTCCGTAAAAGGGCAGGGTCGCCAGGCCAACAGGCTCGCGCCCGCAAGGTGGCCAAGGCGCCCCGCGTCCAGAAGGCCGCCAAGCCGGCCCGCAGGTCCGTCAAGGTGGCGAAGCGGGCCCCGGTGAAGGTGAAGAAATCCAGGCCCCAGGTGGCGCCAAAGGCGGTCTCTCGGGTCGCGGCGATCAAGCCGGCGGCTCCCAGCCCTGAGCCGGCGTCGAAGCCGGCAGCCGCCCCTCCCAGGCCCTCGATCAGGCTTGCCGGGTCGGCCTCATCGCGGCTGACGATCAAGCCCAGCCCGCCGACCGGCCCCCGCCCGCAGCTCGAGCTCTCCACCAAGGTCAGGCCTGGCGGTCCGCGCAGGCTCAGTGAGGTGGAGCTCGACGAGGACGAGGTCCTGATCGACGGCTTCGACGCCACCCTGGACGGCGCGAGGGTGCGGATAACCGCGGTCCTCGAGCGGACATGCGTCTACGTGCACCCGGGCGGAGACAGGCGCTTGGCGCGCAAAGAAGATCTCTGGGTGGAGGCGGACAAGCTCCCGATCAGACGGCGCAGCCTTTCCTGAACCGTAAGTTACCCTTCGCCTAGAGTGTCGCGGCTCCGAAGTTCCTCGCATCTTCGCTCGCTAGGCGGCCGGGCGCCGTTGGCGCTGAAGCCTGCGTCAGGGGGCCCGGCGCTGCGTCGCTGCCCCCGCGACCACGACGCGGGGACCCCAGCAGGTGATGCGCTCCTAGCCGCGCCGCCCCTTCCTTGGCTCCGGCCGCCGATCGAGCGAATCTGTGTCGGAAGTCGGAGCCGCGACACTCAATGATCGACGAGCCGAAGATCAATCGCAACCTGGCCCTCGAGCTCCTCCGCGTGACCGAAGCTGGCGCCCTGGCTGCGGCTCCGCTGCAGGGACGTGGCAACAAGGCAGCGGCGGACGCCCGCGCCGTGGAAGCGATCCGCTCGTCCCTCGCGACGGTCGACATGAAGGGTACGGTCGTGATCGGCGAGGGCGAGAAGGACGAAGCCCCGATGCTCTACTTCGGGGAGAAGATCGGCAACGGCCTCGAGCCCGAGGTCGACGTTGCGGTCGACCCGATCGAAGGCACGAGCCTCACCGCCGCCGGCCTGCCGGGCGCGATCTCCGTCGTGGCTCTCGCCGAACGCGGCACGATGTTCACCACCCACGTCCACTACATGAAGAAGCTCGTGGTCGGCCGCAAGGCACGAGGCGTGATCGACCTCGAGATGCCGGTCGAGTGGAACCTCCGCCGGATCGCCAAGGCGGAAGGCCTGCCGGTGCAGGAGCTGACCGTCGTCGTGCTCGAGCGGGATCGCAACAAGGACGTGATCGCGGAGATTCGCTCGGTCGGAGCCCGCATCAAGCTCATCAGCGCAGGTGACGTGGCAGGCGCGCTCGAGGCAGCTCTCGAAACGCGCTTCGGAATCCATTGCATGATGGGCTCGGGAGGCGCGACCGAGGGTGTGCTTGCCGCGTGCGCCATCAAGACGATCGGTGGCGACATGCAGGCAAAGCTGTTCTTCCGCGACGACAAGGAACGCGAGTTGGCGATGGCGGAAGGCCACCGGCCGGACAAGGTCCTCTGTCTCGACGACCTGTGCTCGGGCAAGGACATCTTCTTCGCCGCGACCGGGATCACCTCGGGTGAGCTGCTCAAAGGCGTCCGATATGAAGACGTGTACGCCTATACGCAGTCGATGGTCTTGCGCTCCGCCTCGGGCACGATGCGGATCGTCGACGCTTACCACCCGATCGACAACTTGCGGGCCAAAGGCTTGCTGCCGGAACAGGTCGCAATCCGCTGAGCGCGACCGAAGCGGGGCAGTTTCTTGCCGCGGCGAGCAAGGCGATGAGCCAATCGCAGTGGGAGTGGATCGCCACCGCCCGGGTGCTCTCGCGGCAGCGACCATCCACGGCGGCGGTGGAGCAGGTGCTCGACGGGCTGCTCTCCGATGCCGACCAGGCGATGGTCAACGCGTTCACGACAGGGTTTCGAGTCGCGCAGACGCAGAACGCCATCAATCGAGCCCTGCCCGACAGCGCGACCGCGTCCGCCGCGCTCGAGTCCGCGCAGGTCGTCGCGCTCGGCATCCTGGTGCGCGAGAAGCTGGACCCGGCGCAGTTCCAGGTGATCTACCGGCCCTTCGCGACGATATTGCCCGGTCCCGGGTATCAAGCTCCGCCGACGGTCGACCGCCAGGTCGCCGCGTTCGTCCGCTGGCTTCCGTCCCTCAAAGGCGAGATCGAGGCAGAGGTCGCCGCGGTGACCAAAGCGCTCAGCCTGCAGCCCAAGACGGCCGCCGCAACCGCCGCGGCGGCTGCGGCGCCGGCGTACGCCGCCGCCGCCGGCCTCGACCCGGCGGCCAACTACGCCGCGGCGTGGAAGCTCGTGATCGCAACCGCCAACCAGGCCGGGCGAACACAGACCTTCCGCGCGATGCAAGACGGCGCTGAGCACGCCGCGCCGCACGACGGGCTCGGCATCGTGGGCTTCGCCGGTGTCGCCGCCGGCGCGATCTTCATGCGTGACATGTTGCCGATCGAGAAAGTGCTCCTCTTGTACGAGCCTTTCGCCGCGGCCCTCCCCTACGAGTCCCTCAGCTAGGAGCTCGCGAAAAAAATTCCAACCCTCTTGACTTTGTCGCCTGATCGTCGCACTGTGGAGTCAATTCGTTCTCCGTCCGGGGCCGCTGACAGTTCACGCAAGGTTGGCCTCCACAAGCAGGCAACGGCCGTAAAGCGGCGCAGAAAACCATCGCGTGTCACCCAGTGGCAACCCGGTCGAGGCGGTGTCCGCTGCAGGCGCCGCCTCGTTTCTTGTCTCAGCGGACGGACTTCACGCGGCTCACGAAAATCGTTCCCAGGAAGAGGAACACGATCGCGCTCGAGAACACGACCCGGTAGCCGCCATTCCCATGCGCGCCGTTGAGCAGGTCGATCAGCACACCACCGATCGCGGTCAGCAGCGCTTGCGGCAGGGTGAGGGCGATGTGGAAGAGGCCCATGTCCTTGGCAGAGTTGCTCTTGTCGGGGAGCGTGTCGCAAGCAAGCGCCCAGTCGACCGCGTAGTAGAGGCCGTAGCCGATCCCATACGCGATCCCGAGCGCAAAAACGAGAGGCACCGCTTTCGGATAAAGCGCGATGAAGGTCAACGCGACGAAGCCCTGCGCGGCGCCCGCGATGTAGACAAAGATCTTTCGCCGGTGCAGACGGTCTGACAGGAGACCTCCAACAAAGCCGAACGGCGTGGCGACCAGGACGACGACGAGGAGCCACTCGTTGGTGAAGAGCTGGATCGCCGAAGCACTTGTGTTGGCGGGCAAGACGACATCGCCGAAGAAGTTCAGCAGGAAGTACAGCACCACGGTAATTCCGGACGAGACCATGAGCCGCGTGAAGATGACCCAGGCGAAATCGCCTTCGTGAAGGGGCCGCAGAAACTCACGCACCGTCGCTCCGAGCGGCTTCCTTGGTCCGAGGGTGATCGGCTCCTTGCCCTCGCCACTCGCCGCCCAAACCGTTGGGATCAGGCTGAGCAGCGCGACCAGGCCGAACACTAAGTACACCGCCCGGTAGTTGCCGAGGAAGGCGGTCACACCCAGGCCGCCGCCGATTCCGAGCTGAGTCATCGTCGCGAGGTAGCCGCTCGCCCGACCGGTTTGCTGCGCCGGCACGACGTCCGGGATGATGCCGGCGTAGGCCGCGTTGGCGGCGTTGAAGAAGAACTGGATGATCAGGTATCCGATCAGGACCGTCGGATAGTTGCCCGCCACCATCAGGATTACCAGTCCTGGCATGGTCAGGAGGGATGCCCCGATCATGATTGGGCGCCGCCGCCCGAACCGCGTGTTCAAGCGATCGGACCAGTAACCGACGAGAGGCGGTACGGCAGTGGACAGCACTCCGCCGAGGCCCACGGCCAGGCCGAGGGCGGAGTTCTTGAGTCCCGATGGAACCACCGACTTGATCTCGGTCTGGATCAAAAGCGTGGTCACCGGGATCCAAAGGAAGTTGCTTCCAAACCAGAAGGCGCTGAGCGCAGCGTGCCTTAGATGCCCGAACCCGGCCTCTTCACGGCTGCCCAGGGCGGCTGTCGTAACCACCGGGTGCAAGGCTACTGTTAATCGGCTTCTCTCGGCGGACGGAAAGCTGTAGGCTTTGGCGGCCCCCCATGCCATCCATCCTTTCGCGGGCAAAAACGATCCTGTTCGATGTGCCGAGACACGGCAAGCTGGCCTATTGCCTTCTGCGCGACGAACGAATCCCGCGGGCCCCGAAGGCGGTGCTGCTCGCGGCGCTAGGCGTCATCGTCAGCCCGCTGGACCTCCCGGCCTGGATCCCGGTCGTGGGCGAGCTCGACATGCTCGCCCTGGCGATTCTGGCGGTGGAGACTTTCATCGAAGCGTGCCCCGAAGAGATCCGGCACGAGCATGAGGCCGCGTTGGAGGCCAAGCAGAGCGTTTGGGACCGTGACGTGCGCGACACCGTTGGTGCGGCGCGCCATGGGCTTTACCGTTTGATCGACCGAGTCCGTTCGCGAGTCCGCCACCGCGACGAATATCAATCCATGTCGGAGGTCGGGTGAATTGCGGGTCTTGCTGACGAAGGATGTTGAAAACGTCGGTCATGCCGGCGACGTCAAGGAGGTGGCTGACGGATACGGCCGCAACTTCCTCCTGCGTCGCAAGCTGGCCGTGCCGGCGGGAAAAGGCGCTGAGGCGGAGGCGAAGCGGCTGCGCGATGCCGCCACCAAGCGTGAGACGAAGGACCGCAGCGAGGCACAAGTCGTGGCGGACCAGATCGACAACAAGACGGTCGTGGTTCGCCTGAAGGTGGGGGCCGAGGACAAAGCGTTCGGCTCGATCACCAACCAGGATGTCGCGTCGGCCCTTAAGGCGCAGCACCGCGTCGAGATCGACAAGCACAAGATCGATCTGAAGGAGCCGATCAGGACCTTGGGCGAGCACCAGGTATCGCTCAAGCTGCACCGCGACGTGAACGCGCACGTCAACGTGATCGTCACGCAGGACCGCTAACCGCAACCAGCATGGCGACCACGCTTCCACTCGCCGCAGGGCGGATACCACCGCACGACCTCGATGCCGAGATGTCGATCATCGGATCGATCCTGCTCGACCCGCTTTCGATCGCCAAAGTGCTTCAGTTCCTGCGCCCCGACGATTTCTATCGAGAGAACAACGGGCAGATCTATCGCGCGGCTCTTGACCTGTTCGCCGCGGGCGAGCCGATCGACAACGTCACGCTGGCGGCGCAGCTGCAGACGATGCAGCTGCTCGATCGAGTCGGAGGACGCGCGCACCTCGCCTCGATGCAAAGCGCGGTGCCGACCGCGGCGAACATCGAGTACTACGGGCGGATCGTCAAGGAGAAGGCGTACAAGCGGCGCCTGATCTCGGCCGGCGGAAACATCGCGGGGTACGGCTACGACGACTCGATTGAGGCCGAGGACGCGATCAACCAGGCGCAGTCACTTGTGTTCGGCGTGGCAGACGACCGGGACCAGCGCGAGCTGGCGCGGCTGTACGACCTGCTCGGGCCGGCGATGGAGCGGATCTCGCTGCAGATGGAGAGCGGCCAGGGGATCGTCGGGATCCCGTCGGGATTCCACGACCTGGACCGGATGACGAGCGGGTTCAAGGACTCGGACCTGATAATCATCGCGGGCCGGCCGGCGATGGGCAAAACGTCTCTGGCACTGAACGTGGGTTTGCACGCCGCACTCGAGGCCAAAAGGGCGATCGCGATTTTCAGCCTCGAGATGTCCAAAGAACAACTGACCGAACGCTTGTTGACAGAACAAGCACAGATCGACGCTCAGCGCATGCACCGTGGGCTTCTAACCGAGGCCGAGTTTGATCGAGTCTCCAACGCGCTAGGCCCACTCGGCGAAGCGCAGATTTACATCGACGACACGCCCGTGATGGATGAGCTGACCCTGCAGCTGAAAGCGCGCCAGGCGAAGATGCGGCACAACATCGACATGATCGTGATCGACTATCTGCAGTTGATGCATGGCCGCGCCCGTGGTGATGACAACAGGGTCCAGGAAGTGTCTGCAATATCCCGCGCCTTGAAGGGACTCGCCCGTGAGCTCCGAATTCCAGTGATCGCGATTTCTCAGTTGAGCCGGGCACCCGAGCAGAGACCCGACAAGCGACCGATCCTGAGCGACCTACGTGAGTCTGGATGCCTTGCCGGCGACACCCCGGTTTATCTGCCCGACTCAGGCACTTATGTGCCGATCAGGGAATTGGTCGGAAAAACTGGGTTCAGAGTTCTCGCCCTGGACAAGGGGTGGTGGCGGATGGAGGCGAAGCGCGTGACCAACGCGTTTGCCACCGGCACCAAGCCGGTCTTCAAGTTGACCACTCAACTGAATCGATCGGTTCGAGCGACCGCCAACCACAAGTTCTTGACGATGGAGGGATGGCGCCGCCTTGATGAGTTGAAAGTGGGGGACCACATCGCGGTGCCCCGCATTTTGCAAGGCCCAGAAAGAGACTCAATGAGTCGCGAAGAACTCGGGCTGCTTGGTCATTTGATCGGCGACGGTTGCACGCTCCCCAATCACGCGATTCAGTACACGACCAAGGACCCAACCCTCGCCGAAGAGGTGGTCAGGTTGGCAACTGAAGTTTTCGGCGACTCAGTTCGACCGCGAATTCACCACGAAAGGACGTGGATTCAGGTCTATCTCCCAGCGACCCGCCAGCTGACGCACGGCGTCCACAATCCAGTACGCATGTGGCTGGGCGAGCTTGGAGCATTCGGCGCCCGTTCATATGAAAAGCGGATCCCCACGAAGGTTTTCCAGCAATCCGCGCTCGGGATTGCATGTTTCCTGCGCCATCTGTGGTCGACGGACGGGTCAGTGAACCTCTCGCGCGGCATTGGCCACTATGCCAACGTCTACTACGCGAGCAGCAGCGAGGGGCTCGCGCGAGACGTCCAGGGCCTTCTCTTGCGGGTTGGAATCAATGCCAGGATCTCGACGCACTCGCAAGGGATTAAGGGCCGCGATCAACATCACGTAACCGTCAGTGGCCAGCACGACATCTACGCGTTCCTCCAGCTCGTTGGAGTGATCGGCCACAACAAGACCCTCCACAAGGCGGCAATTCTCGATTACCTTGGCGCAAAGCGCGAGAACACGAATCGAGATGTGATCCCCGCAATCGCCTGGCGAATGCACGCGCTCCCAGCGATGGCGACATCCGGTATCACGACTCGAGCGATGTACGCGGGCCTTAACACGTCTTACGCCGGCACTGGGATTTACAACCAGAACTTGAGTCGGAGTCGAGCTCGCAGGCTGGCATCAGTCGTGGGTTCAGACGAGCTTGAACTCCTCGCGACAAGTGACGTGTACTGGGACCAGATCGCGTCCGTTGCACCGGATGGGATCGAAGAGGTATATGACTTGACCGTCGAGGACCTACACAATTTCGTCTCAGGAAACGTGATTGTTCACAACTCGATTGAGCAAGACGCCGATGTCGTCATGTTCCTTTTTCGACCGGAGTACTACAAGTCCGATGAGAAGCCTGGTATCGCTGAGGTGATCGTCGCCAAGCACCGCAATGGCCCCACCGGGATGATCGAGCTCAAGTTCCGCCGCGACCACACCCGTTTCTACAACCTGGAGACGAAGCGGCCCGAGCCGGGAACCGAGTAAGACCTTGGTCATCATCCTGGTCGGCGGTCAGTGGGGCGACGAGGGGAAAGGCAAGGTCATCGACTACCTCGCCGAGAAGGCCGACATGGTCATCCGCTCCCAGGGCGGCAACAACGCCGGCCACACCGTCATCACCGAGCACGGCGAGTTCAAGTTCCAGCTGATCCCATCGGGCATCCTCTACCCGCACTGCGTCTGCGTCATCGGCAACGGCGTCGTCGTCGACCCGATCGTCCTGCTCAAGGAGATCGCCCAGCTGAGGGAGCGCGGCATCGAGCCCAAGAACCTCGTGGTGAGTGAGCGCGCGCACATGGTGATGCGCTACCACCCCCTCTTCGACCAGCTCGAGGAGGACGTCCGAGGCGACGACCGCCTCGGCACCACCTGGCGCGGCATCGGCCCCGCCTATGCGGACAAGATCCGCCGGATCGGCTTCCGCATCGGCGACCTGCAAAAGGAAGCTTTCATGCGCAAGAAGCTCGCTTTCGTCGTCGACCAGGTCAAGAACCCGATCCTCGAAAAGCTCTACGGCAAGGACGCCTACGACTGGTCGAGCATGCTCGAGGAGTACATGGGCTACGCGAAGGAGCTCGACCCCTACATCAAGGACACCTTCCCGATGATCCAGGACGCGCTCGACCGCAAGGCCAACATCCTGCTCGAGGGCGCGCAGGCCACCATGCTCGACCTGGACTTCGGCACCTATCCCTACGTCACCAGCTCCAACCCGACGGCGGGCGGCGCCCTCACCGGGAGCGGCATCCCTCCGACCCGAGTCGACCTGACGATCGGCGTCTTCAAGGCGTACACGTCGCGCGTCGGCTACGGCCCGTTTCCGTCGGAGCTGCTGGACGAGGTAGGGGACCAGATCCGCGAGCGCGGCCATGAATTCGGAACGGTCACAGGCAGGGCACGTCGCATCGGCTGGTTCGACGCCGCCGTCGCGCGCTACGCCGTGCGTCTCAACGGCGTGGGTGTTGCGGCCCTGATGCGGCTCGACATTCTCGACGACCAGCCGCTGCTCAAGGTCTGCACCGGATACGAGTTCCGCGGCACGCGCTTCGACCACCCGCTGGCCAACATCTCGCACTACAAGCACTGCACGCCCATCTATGACGAGATGCCCGGGTGGCAGCACGAGATCGGGGCCGCGAAATGCTGGGACGACCTGCCCCAGCCCTGCCGCGACTACGTCGAAAGGATCGGCGAGCTGATCGGCGCCCCGATCAACCTCGTCGGCACCGGACCCCGACGCGACCAGTTCGTGACCCGGGGCCGCAAGCTCTTCGACTGACGCGTAACCAAACCGCCCTCGATTCGTCTTAACGAATAGATGAAGACATCGGTCAGCAGCGTGACGATCACCGTCCTGGGCACCCTGGCCATCGCGGCGGTCGCCTACGGCGCCGCCTCTGGCTTTCATGTCCAGCGCACCGGGGACATTCACCCCATGCCTTCCGAGGCTCGCACGACGCCCTCTCCGATGCCGCTGCCCGTCGAGGTGCCCTCTCCGCACCCAACACCGGGTGGCCTGGTTGCCGTCGACGCCGACATGGCCGATGCGTCGACGGGCTGGTTGGTCCTCACGGACTGCCCCGCTCAGGGCAGCTGCCACTACTTCGTCGCCGGCACCACCGATGCGGGCCAGTCCTGGAGCCGCCCGGTCCAGGTCGGCCCCAGCGTTCCATCGGGTCCCGGTTTCTCTCCGCGTGCCGTCCGTTTCGTCAACAGGCTGGACGGCTTCGTCTACGGCAGCCAGGACGCACTCGCCTACGTGACACACGACGGCGGCCAGACGTGGCGCACGCTCGAAGTGCCGTACGTGTTTTTCTTTGGAATCACGATCAGCAATGGCACCGCGTGGGTGACGACGTACCCATGTTCCAAGAGCACCCAGTGCCAGCTGGAGGTCCGGTCCAGCGCAGATGGGGGCCGCACCTGGTCGGCAGCGCACAAGCTGCCGCCGGGCTACTCGCCAGAGTCGCCGGTCGCCTTTCCGACCGGCGTGATCATGTCGAGCGTGCCGAATGGGGACATAGAGATCACGTCGAACCGCGGTCTCACGTGGCGATCGCTCAAGTCCGCGTGCGCCGCCAACTCGTTCCGCGGCTTCGTCACGACAGTCGACGGGACCGAGCTGTGGGAGCAGTGCTTGGGCTATCCCGACTCGAGCGGCGTATTCAGCGACGTCTCCCTGTTCGTGTCGGAGGACGGCGGCAAGACGTGGACTCGTCGCGCTTGGCCGCCGGTCATGGCGTCCCCTGCCCAGGAGTCGCTCGTCACGAGTCGCGCCCTCGTGGCTTTCGCATTCGGCGGAAACCGATCGCTCGTGACGCACGATGGCGGAAAGACGTGGACCGACATATCCGACCCGGTGGCGACCTTCACAACCATCCGGTTCCGTGAAGGCTGGGGATGGGCACTCGACCCGCAGCGGGTGATCTGGCAGACGTACGACGGCGGCGATCACTGGGCCGAGGTGGGATCGCTTCCCGACAGCTGAGCTGATTTAGCCCGATCATTTTCCCGTGGTCGTGAAAACAAAATCAGTCGCCGAGGCCGAGCTCACATGGCCCCAGGTGCATGCCTTCCGGATGCAGCGCCACCACCTGGTGCCTTCGGGAAAGCAGGACCTGGCCAGGGTGGCCGCCGATATCGGCGGCGCGCAGGCGCAGGTCATGTCCGCCGCGGAGCTTCAGCTTGCGGTCCGCAGCGAACGCCCCGTGACCGACGTCCGGACGGCGCTCTGGAAAGACCGCAGCCTGATCAAGACCTGGCTCATGCGCGGCACGCTGCATCTCATCCCCGCCAAGGACCTCCCGATCTACACGGCGGCCATGAGCGGGCACTGGATGCGGACCCGGCCCAGCTGGCTGAAGTACTTCGGGCTGACCGAGGCCGAGCTGATGAAGCTCATCGAGACCATCGGCGCAGCGCTGAACGGACGGCCGATGACCAGGGAAGAGATCATCGCCATCGCCGGCAAAGGACAGTCGGCGAGGGTCCGGGAGTGGCTCAAGTCCGGCTGGGGCGGCTTCCTGAAGCCTGTGGCGCGGGCCGGCGGGCTCTGCTTCGGGCCCAGCCGCGGCCAGAGCGTCACGTTCGTGCGCCCAGAGGACTGGATCGGAGGATGGCAGAAGATCGACCCTGAGGTCGCGATCGGAGAGGTGGCGCGCCGCTACCTGCGCGCTTTCGGCCCGGGGACGAAGAACGACTTCGTCTTTTGGTGGGGACGCTGGCCCGGGGTCGCCAATGCGGCGTGGTCCGCCATCGCCCCGGAGCTGACCACCGTGTCGGTCGAAGGTTCCAGGGCGCAGATCCTCACCTCCGACCTCAAGCGCCTGCCCGCCGCCCCGCCAGGTTCAGTGCAGCTGTTGCCGGCGTTCGATCCATATCTGATGGGTTACGCCAGCCGCGATCACCTCTTCGACGCGGTCCATCGCTCGAAGGTCAGCCGCACGGCAGGCTGGATCTCGCCGGTTGTGCTTGTCGACGGCGCCGTGGTCGGCACCTGGTCCTTTGTCGTGTCCGGCAAGACCATTCGAGTGTCTCTCCAGCCGTTCAGGCCGTTGACGGCGCACCTGCGCACCAAGGTCAAGGAGCGGGCGGAGTCTCTCGCGGCTGCGCTCGGTCTGGCGAATGCCGAGCTGAGCGTCGCCTAGCTGGCGCGCGAGATGGTCTTGACGACGCGGAGATTGGCCTCGCGCTGACGCAGCCTACGAGTTCGCTTCCATCGCTCCATCGCGACGGATGCCGACCACAGGACGATCACCAACACGGCCATCACGGCCTGCACAGCGGCGACCGTGTAGATCGCGGCCTGGATTCCATAGCCGTCGTGCCTCAACCCGATCGCGAAGAGACCGGCCGCGAAACCCAGCGTCGGCCGGACCGGCCACGAGTCGGGAAGGAGCCGGCGGTCGGCCAAAAGCAACCCGGCGACGAACCAGGTCGGGCCGCTGTCGAGCTGGAACAGCGCATCCCACCGGAACGTGTAGATGGCCAGCAGCGCGCCCGCAAGGAATGCGACGAGAACCACGAGGCTGACGCGTCGCGCATACGCGAGCCATGCGATTCCGATGGCAACCGCGAGAAGCGACGTCGCGAAGACCGGTCCGGAGACGTTGCCGACATAGAGGCGGATCGGATCGAGCGTCCAGGACGATTGGTGGAAGAAACGGAACCACGTGTCGATCGGATCGATCGGGTCACCGAACGTCTTGCCATTCGGGTTGACGTAGGTGAACGGCGCGCCTCTGGTCGCCAGCGCGACGGCTGTGAAGGCAAGGAGTCCGGCCTGCGCCCGGATGGCGGGCAGGTAACGGGCGCGCAGCAGCTCGAGCACGACGGCGAGGACTGAGATCTCGATCGAGAGGACAAGGCTTGCCCCGGCTCCGACCAATGCCACGCCGAACACCGCGGCGATCAGCGAGCTCGCACCGCGGCGCGGCACTTGATGACGCAAAACGAAGTAGCTGGCGATCAGTCCGAGCGTGCCTATGGCGAGAGCGATCGCGAGCATCTGCACCGCGGCGAGCCTGAAGATGATCAGGCCGGCGACGACGCACGGCAGCAGCGCAATCACCGTGACGAGGTCGTCAGGCAGCGATGCGGGTTTGAAGGCGGCGCGATCCAGCCATCTCCCGGCCTTTGCGAGCACCGTGAGATTCTACGGAAATGGCATTCGCTCCCTCTCCCCTTCAGGGGAGAGGGGAGAGGGGTGAGGGGCACGGGGCGAGGCATTCGAGCCTGGTTACAGGGCGACGCGGCTTCAGTGATAATCGGCAGGCTCGTGTCGCTTTTTGCCTCACGTCTTCTCGCGACGCTCGTTGCGCTGTGGGTGATCACGATCGCTGGGTGGAGCGTGATCGCCGATTCGCCACCCGACTCGACATGGGTTGCGCTCAAGCCGCTTCCGCACCAGGGCCGCGCGCCGATCTTCGCGCTCGCTGTGGATCCGTCGGACAATCAGCTGCTTCTCGCGGGCAACTCGGCAGGCTCGCTGCTGCGCAGCGCGAACGGCGGCACGGGCTGGACGACCGTGCACACGGGCACCTCCGCGCTCACGACCATCGGCTTCAATCCGTACATCGCGCATGTCGCCCTCGCGGGGACGCGCGGTGGTGGAGCGCTGGCCAGCAAGGATGGCGGCGTCTCGTGGTCGGCGGCGGCGGGGCTCGAGGGCCGCAGCGTGCGCGTGTTCGCCTTTGCCCTGAACCTTGTCGCGGCGGGCACCGACCGCGGCGTGTACTTGAGCCAGGACGGTTTCACGTGGACGCCTTCGGGGCTGTCGAACCAGAGCATCAACGCGCTCGCGGTCGAGGCGATTCACGCACCGGTGAGGCTCGTCGCCGGCAGCGACGCGCAGGCCGCAACCGCGGGACTCGTGCTGTACCAGAGCATCGACGCGGGCACGACCTGGACCCAGCTGAATCCGCCGATCAGCGGCACCATCACCGTGCGCATCGCTTGCGGGCCGCTGCCGCCGACAGGCAATGTCCGGCCGCTCCTGGTCGGCACGAATACCGGTCTTTTCGAATCACCCGACAACGGCGGATCATTCACTCCGCTCAGCGGGCCAGGTCTTCTTCCCTCGACGGATTTCACGCAGCTCGCGTTCATCACCGACCACTGGGACCGTTTCTACGCGGCGAGCGACGGCGGCGGCTCCGGTTCTGGCGGACTGTGGCGCACCACCGACGCGGGTCAGGACTTCACGTCGCTGCAGCCGCCTCAGGCTTCTGTCTCGGCGCTCGCGGTGTCGAACGATGAGAATCCGACGCTCTACGTCGCGACCTTCCGGCCATCGGACCATGTCGCCTCGTTGTGGATCTATCACGACACAGGCGGGCCGCCCCAGGGGCCGCCTTCGCCGCAGTCATCGGTTTCGAGTGGCAGCCGGAGGTCCGGTTCTCAGCCGTCGACGCTCAGCGAGATCCTGTCCTCGCCGCAGCTGCCATACCTCGCCCTTGGCCTCGTGGCCCTGGCCGTGGTTCTCACCGCGGTGGTCGCTCATCTGCGCGGTCGCCAGAGGTAGGCCGCTAGACTCGGCCGGTGACCAGCCCGCACGACCGACTGCGCGAGCTGGGCATCACACTCCCACCCGCTCCAGCGCCCGCCGCGTCGTACGTGCAGACGAGGACCGTTCCTATCGGAGGCGGCCGTGCGCTTCTTTACGTCGCGGGCCAGGTCTCACGCGACGGCGACAAGCTGCTCAGCGGCCGTTGTCCCGACGAGGTCTCGGTGGAGGAGGCGACGCGACGCGCCAGGTTGTGCGCGCTCGCGGTTTTGGCTCAGATCGAGGCCGCCACCGGGCTCGATGCCGTCCACGAGATGATGCAGGTGATCGGGTTCGTGCTGTCGGCCGACGGATTCGGTGATCAGCCGAAAGTCCTTAACGGAGCCTCTGACCTGTTCAACGAGGTGCTGGGCGCGGCCGGCCGCCACACCCGCGCGGCGCTAGGCACCAACGCGCTTCCCTTTTCAGTCACGGTCGAGATTGCGGCGGTGGCGGTTGTCAGCACCGGCTGAGCGGGGGCCAAGGGTGAGGCGCCCGGGCGCACTCCTCGTGGGCAGCCTCGCCTATTTAGCGGTCATCTTCGGCGTGATGCTCTGGCGCGGCATCTCGATCGAGCCGGAGTGGGTGGTGCTCGCGCTGCTCGTGATCGCGATCGCGATGGGACGCGGCCTGACCTTCATCGCCGACTGGGGACCGTTCCTGCTCCTCTTCTTCGCCTATGAGGCGATGCGCGGGTTCGCGTCGAAGACCGGGTTCGCGCCACACGATCTGTCAGGCCTCGAACAGGCGGTCTTTGCGGGAACGCTGCCGACCCTGACGCTGCAGCACGCCTTCTACCACGTCGAATCAGTGAGCCCGCAGGACGTGGTCGCGATGTTCTTCTACTTCATGCATTTCCCGCTGCCGATACTCGTGGGCTTCGTGTTCTGGCTGCGGAGCAGAGAGCACTATCACCGCTTCATCGCGGCGCTGCTGCTGATGGCCTTCCTCGCGTTTGTGACGTATCTGTTCTGGCCTTCAGCGCCGCCGTGGTACCAGTTCCAGGAGGGCAATGTCCCCGGTCCGATGGTGGTCCACAAGATCCTCAACGAAACGGTCGAGAAATTCTGGGGACCGAACTATTTCGTATCACCCCTCTACGCGCACCTGAATCCAAACCAGTTCGCCGCGTTTCCATCTCTTCACGCGGCGTTCCCCGCGCTGGCCGCGGTATACGCGTGGCGCCGGTATCGCGCCCTTGCCATCGGATTGATCATCTGGACGGTCGGCGTGCTGCTGTCCATCGTCTATCTCGGCGAGCACTACGTCGTGGACGCGCTCGCGGGTTTCGTTTACGTCGCGCTGGCCGCGGTCCTGGTCGAAGGATTCGTCCGCTGGCGCGCGAGGCGCCGGCCCTCCGCTACGCCTGCCACACCTTCCGCATGATCGCGCGGGCGAGCTTGTCAGGGTCGTGGTGGGATGGGATTCGCACGTTGACAACATCCGAAGGGATGAATCGAACCTCCGGGTGTTGCGCCGTGTCGTTGGGCTTGAAGATGACGGTGGCCTGACCGCCGGTCGGCGCGTACGCGGTGTTTGAGTTGACCATCACGAAGTCGAAGAGATCGACGCCCACATGCTCGCGTATGACGCGGAGGTAGTCGCTGACCCCGTAGCCGTCGGTCTCTCCCTTCTGCGCGGCAAGATTGCAGATGTACACCTTGAGGGCGGGCGACGCCTTGATCGCTTCCACCATGCCCTCCACCAGCAGGTTGGGCAGGATCGATGTGTACAGCGAACCTGGGCCCACGATGACCAGTTCGGCGTTGAGGATGGCCTGGGCGGCTTCGGGGTTGACCTGCACACCGTCGGGCTTCAGGAACACGTGACTGATGGGTGCGTTCTGCTTCGGGATCTTCGACTCGCCCTCGACCGTGCCGCCGTTGATCGATGCCACAAGGGTCACGTCCTGCAGGGTCGAGGGCACGATGGTGCCTTTCACTGCGAGGACCTTGCCCGATTCGCGCAGCGCCTGCTCGAAGTTTCCCGTGACGTCGGCCATCGCCATGATGAAGAGGTTTCCGAAGGCGTGACCGTCGAGCGACCCTTCCTTGAAGCGGTGGTCGAAGAGCTGCTTCATCAGTGGCTCGGCATCGGCCAGCGCGACCAGGCACTGACGGAAATCGCCTGGGGGCAGGATCCGGTACTCATCGCGCAGGCGGCCTGAAGAGCCGCCGTCGTCGGCGACGGTCACGATCACGGAGAGGTTAGAGGTGTAGGTCTTTAGGCCGCGAAGCAGCGAGCTCAGACCCGTGCCGCCGCCAATGGCGACGATGCGAGGGCCGCGGCCGCGGAGGCGGAACGCGTGGATTATCTCGACCACGCTTGCGGTGCTGTTTCCGGGTAGGAACGGTCCGAGGACCGACTGCGTGAGCTTCAGGTAGCTGATGACGAGGAGGCCGACCCCGAAGATCCCGAAGATGATGGCCCTGGCCCAGTAGGGGAGGAACTGCAGGGTGATGTAGTAGAAGCTTGCCGGCAGGTGGGCCGCCTGGTAGAGCTCCTTCAGGGCATAGGCGACACCGAGGACCAGGACCAGCTCTGAAACCATGAGCAGCAGCAGCCAGCGCTTGATCTGGAGACCAGGTGTCAACCACCGCAGCCAAGTTGCCCTCGAAGGAAGCCTTGTGGCCATCTACCCCGCCTGGATGAACGTGTGGAAAACGTGCAAAGTTACTCTGGTACTACGCTTCACTTGAAGTATGCGTAGTTTGCGTCGCATCCGTCGTTTGGCGCGGTTGGCCGTTTTCGCGCTCGTGGTAGGGGCCGTGGCCACCGAGCTGTCCAAGCCGGCGCCCGAGCGGACGTGGCAGGGAAAGGTTCTGGGGGTCGTCCCGTATGACTTCCGACCGCCGACGTTGCAGCGAATACGCGATGCGTACTGGAACCCCGAGTCCGACCACCTGTTCAGTGACCGCGTCTTCGGAGTGGGCTGGGCGGTGAATCTCCACAGAGCAAGAACGCTCATGGAGGAGGGATACGCGAGATTGATGGGGAAAGGGGAGTCGCTCTCGATCCGGATGACCGTGCGCTCGGAGGGCGCGGGCAAGAAGCCGGACGTCGAGATCACGCGCGAGTAGCGCCGAATCGGGACCTCCTTAGAATTGAGCGCCCGGCTCCGGTCGAGGGATTGGGGAGTGGCGCAACGGTAGCGCAGCTGACTCTGGATCAGAAGGTTGAAGGTTCGAATCCTTCCTCCCCAGCCAACTGCCGCTTCGCGGTAACCCGCCCGGGGCTGGTGAGATCATGGGCGCGTGCCGCCCGCGATCTTCATCACAGGTCTTGTGAAGACCTTCGGATCGACGCGCGCTCTCGACGGTCTCGACCTGTCGGTCGAAACCGGCGAGGTCCACGGGTTTCTCGGGCCGAACGGTTCGGGCAAGACGACGACCATTCGTGTCTTGCTCGGCTTGCTCCGAGCCGACGCCGGGAAGATCGCGTTGCTGGGGGGCGACCCGTGGCACGACGCCGTCGAGCTGCATCGCCGGTTGGCCTACGTGCCCGGCGAGGTCAGTTTGTGGCCGAACCTGACCGGTGGGGAGGTGATCGATCTGTTCGGCCGTCTGCGAGGCGACCTCAATCCGCGACGCCGCGACGAGCTTCTCGAACGTTTTCAGCTCGACCCGACCAAGAAGACCCGCTCCTACTCGAAAGGGAATCGACAGAAGGTGGGATTGGTGGCGGCCCTGGCGTCTGACGCCGAGCTGCTCCTCCTCGACGAACCCACGTCGGGACTCGACCCGCTGATGGAGGCGGTATTCCAGGACTGCATCCGCGAGGTGAAGACCGAGGGGCGAACGGTGTTGCTTTCCAGCCACATCCTGGCCGAGGTCGAGGCGCTGTGCGACCGGCTGAGCATCATCAGGCTGGGCCGGGTGGTGGAGAGAGGCACGCTTGACGAGCTGAGGCACCTCACACGCACGTCGATCACCGCTGAGACAGAGGCTCCCGCGGAAGGCCTGGCCGACCTCGCTGGTGTTCACGACCTCGAGATCCACGGCACGCATGTGCGCTTCGACGTAGATACCGATCACCTCGACGCTGCGGTGCGGCGGCTCGGCGAGCTCGGAGTCCGCAGCCTGGTCAGCCATCCACCCACGCTGGAGGAGCTGTTCTTGCGGCACTACGGGGACGAGCTGGCCAGGGAGCCCGAACGCGTCGATGCCGCGCGGGGCGCGACACCGCTTCCGCGCGGATGACGTCGCTCACCGGCACTCTTGCGCTGATCCGCTTCATCCTGCGCCGCGACCGCATCCGGATCGTGGTCTGGATCGGATCCATAGTCGTTCTGGCGGCGCTGACCGTGGCGGGCATCAAGGGTCTGTTTCCAACCCAGGCCGCTCTTGATCAAACGGCCTCCGCCACTCAGCACAACGCCGCGGCGATCGCCTTTAACGGACCCGCGCAGGGACTGAACACAGTCGGTGGGCAGGTAGCGTTCCAGTTCGGCGCCGCGGGCATGGTGCTGGTGGCCCTCATGAGCATCTTCATGGTCGGCCGGCTCACGCGAGGCGAGGAGGAAGCCGGCCGCCTCGAGCTCGTTCGCTCCCTTCCGGTCGGGATCCATGCGAACACCATCGGCGCGGCACTCACGGTGGCCGCCATGAACGTGGCAGTTGGCGTAATCGCCACGGCCTTCCTG
Organism: Candidatus Sulfotelmatobacter sp.; assembly: GCA_035602465.1. Taxonomy (GTDB): domain Bacteria; phylum Chloroflexota; class Dormibacteria; order Dormibacterales; family Dormibacteraceae; genus 40CM-4-65-16. The sequence continues at coordinate 65,231 of DATNMQ010000149.1, forward strand.
ATCGCGCAGGGCCTCCCCTTGGCTGGATCGGTCGCGTTCGCGTTGTCGTTCATCCTGCTCGGGCTCTTCTTCGCCGGCGTCGCCCTCGTCGTGGCCCAGGTCACCGAGAACACCCGCGTCGTTTATGGCATCGCCGGGGCGGTGCTCGGGGCGGCCTTCGTGCAGCGCGCAGTGGGCGACATCGGCGACGGAACCGCCTCATGGTTCTCGCCGATTGGCGTGGCCCAAAAGACGCGGCCGTTCGCAGGCGAGCGATGGTGGCCTTTCTTGCTGCTGGTCGCGGTGACCTTGATCCTGATCGCCGCGACCGCCGCCCTGGCCGCCCGGCGTGACCTGGGCGGTGGGCTCGTGGCGCCCAGGCCTGGCAGGCCCTCGGCCGCACCGAGTCTCGGGCACCCGCTCGGGCTGGCCGTTCGCCTGCAGCGGGCGTCGCTGTTCGGGTGGGGCGCTGGCATCCTGGTCACCGGCATCGCCTACGGCTGGATCGCCCCCACCGTAGATGCCTTCATCGGCCAGAACAAAGCGCTCGCCGAAGTGCTGGCCGGCGCCGGAGGCGGGAGCTTGACGGATTCCTATTTCGCCGCGTCCTTCCGCATCATGGCGCTCCTCGCCTCGGGCTTCGCCATCCAATCTGCGCTTCGCGTGCGGAGCGAGGAGACCTCCATGCGCGCCGAGTCGGTGCTGGCCACGCCCGTCTCGCGCTCGGGGTTCGCGGCGAGTCACCTCACGGTTGCGTTCGCGGGCAGCGCCATGCTGCTCGCCGTCGCCGGTCTCGCCACCGGACTTACCTATGGCGTCGCCGGCGGCGGCATGCAGAGCGTTCCCCGCCTCCTCGGGGCCTCGCTCGTCTACGCGCCGCCTATGTGGCTGATGGTCGGACTCACCATCGCGCTCGTCGGGGTCGTGCCGCGTTGGGTGGGCGCGTCGTGGGCGGTCCTCGCTGCCTATGTCGTCGTCGGATTCCTCGGCGCGGTCCTCCATCTCCCCGATTGGCTTCAGAACCTCTCGCCGTTCGAGCGCGTGCCTCAGCTGCCCGGCGCGACCCTGACTCTCGCGCCGCTCGTCGTGATCTCCGTCTTTGCCGCTGTGTTCACCTTGGCCGGGCTGGGCGGACTCCGATGGCGCGATATTGGCACGGTCTGACCGGTCTCACGCCATCAGTCGAATAGATGCTGTGACGCGCCCTTCGCGCCGTCTTCACGCCGTTTTGGCGCCCGATCATCAGACGCGACGCTGACGCGCAATTCACTAATCAGCCGCGGTTGTCAAGTTCAATTCGTGCGCCGCCGATAACGCAGATCGCTCTGGATCAGAAGGTTGAAGGTTCGAATCCTTCCTCCCCAGCCAAACACCCGCCGCTGAGCTCGAACACGCGCCTACCGGGTTAGGCGCGGGGCGCCTTTGGCGCATGCCAACTATCGCCGGCCGCAAGCAGGCGGTCCGCTTGCTTCGGTCCCCAACTGCCCGGCGCGTATGGCCAGGCTCGGTGATGGTTCTTGAGCACCGGGTCAACCACCGCCCACGCGGCTTCGACACCGGCTTCGCCGTTGAAGAGCGTTCCATCACCAGCCATCGCATCACCGACCAACCTCTCGTAAGCCGACTGCTCCATTGGCTGCTCATCCAGCAGAAACAGCTCGCGTTGCTCACCGGCAAACTTCTTGCCGCTGCGTTTGATGCGAACCGCGAAAGCTATGGCGGGTCCAGGCGACAACCGGAAGCGGATGTAGTCGGCCGGGACCTCGGGCGCGCCGGCGAACATATGAAGCAGCGGCTGCTTCAGCTCCACGCGCACTTCCGCGGCGGTCGTCGCGAGTCGCTTTCCGGACCGGAGGTACCAGGGCACTCCTTTCCACCGCGCGGAGTCGATCCGGAGGCGAGCTGCGCAAAACGTCTCGACATCGCTGCGTTTCGCCACACCGGGCACTCCACGGTATCCGTTGAACTGGCCACGCACGACGTCCCCGCGGCTCAGCGGCCGAATGGCTCGGAAGACCTTGAGCTTTGCGCTCCGTAGGGCATTCTTCTCGAAGGCGGCTGGCGCTTCCATCGCCAGCAACGCGACGATCTGGAACATGTGGTTCTGGACAACGTCTCTCAAGCAGCCAAGGCCCTCATACAGCGCGCCCCGGTCGCCAACGCCAAATGCCTCTGCGAGCGTGATCTGGACGCTCGATATGTGGTTGCGATTCCAGATCGGCTCGAGGAACGAATTGGCGAACCTGAAGTAGAGGAGGTTCTCGACCGCCTCATTGCCCAGGAAGTGATCGATCCGGAATATCGCGTCCTCGGCAAAAACCGACCTGGCGATTGCGTTCAGTCGCTTGGCCGACGAGAGGTCGAGTCCAAACGGTTTCTCGACTATGACCCGACCACCACGCCCAAGACCCGCAGTGCCGAGGCTAGTGATCACGGACCCGAACAGCGCCGGGGGGATCGCCAGGTAATGTGCCGCCCTCCGAGCTCCTCTCAAGGTCTCTTTCAGGGTGGTAAAAGTCGACTCGGACCCATAGTCCCCAGCGACATATGACAGCGATGACAGCAAAACGTTCAGGGCCCGACGGTCGTCCATGCCGGAGCCACTCCTCTCGATGCTGTCTGTCACGCGGTTGCGAAACTGAGTCTGGCTCCACTTGGACCGCGCAACGCCGATCACCGGGAACGTGAGTGCACCGCGTTTCGCCATCGCGAACAGCGCCGGAAAGATCTTCTTGTGGGCGAGATCGCCGCTGGCGCCGAAACAAACAAGTGCGTCCGACAATCCACGCGCCGATCCTGGTCTCACGGTGACTTCTCGCTCACCAGCCTTACTCTAGGTTGCGATGCCCAGGGCGGAACGCGGTCCGATTGTGATCGTAGGCGCGGGTTTGACTGCAGGCACCGCGGCCAAGACCTTGCGGAAGGAGGGCTACGGCGGCGAGCTGTTGATCCTCGGAGACGAGCCCAGCTTCCCTTTCGGACGGCCCCCGCTGACCAAGGGTTACCTGCGGGGAGAGGAAGACCTCTCCGGCTGGATGGCCGCACCGCTCGACTGGTACAGGAAGAATCAGGTCGAGCTGTTGCCGGCGAGGGTTACAGGCGTGGATCCTGGGGCCAAGAAGGTGAGATTGGAGTCGGGGGACAGCATCGGTTATGCACGGCTCCTGCTCGCCACCGGTGGCAGGAACCGACGTTTCGACGTACCAGGGTCGAGCTTGGCGGGCGTTCACCAGCTCCGGACGATCGCGGAATGCGACGAGATCAAAAGGGCAGCCAGACCTGGCGCTCGGGCGGTCGTGGTGGGGTCGGGTTTCATCGGCTCAGAGGTGGCGGCGTCTCTGCGCCAGCTCGGGTTGAAGGTGACGTCGGTGATGCGCGGGAAGGCGCCGCTCGATGCCGTTCTGGGCCCCGAGGTGGGTGCGGTGTTTGGCGCGATTCACCGCGGCGCCGGGATCGAGCTGGTGGCTGAGGATGAGGTGGTCCGATTCCAGGGGACGTCGAGAGTCGAGCGAGTCGTGACCAAAAAGGGTCGGCGGATTGCGTGCGACCTCGTGGTCGTGGCAATCGGGATCGAACCGAACGTCGAGCTCGTCAAAGGCTCCGGGGTTGTGACCGGGGACGGAATCCTGGTCGATGAATCGTGTCGCACCAACCTGGCCGGCATATTTGCCGCCGGTGATGTGGCCAATCACCTACATCCCATCTTCGGGCGCGTGAGGGTCGAGCATTACAACAACGCCGAAAAGCAGGGGGCAGCCGCCGCAAGATCCATCCTTGGCTCCCGCGCCGCGTACCGCTACATGCACAGTTTCTGGAGCGATCAGTTCGAGCACAAGCTCGAATACATCGGTCATGCCCGCAAGTGGGATCGCTTCGTGGTCAGGGGATCTCTCGCCGAGCGCAACTTCGTGGGCTTTTACCTCTTGGCCGGAAAGCTGCGGGCAGCCGTCGGACTCAACCGCGGAGGCGATCCCGAGATCGATACGGATGGCGAGCTCGCGAAGGCTGGTCGGTTAATCGCGAAGGGCGCGCGTCCCTCGCCAACGCTGCTGGCGAACGCAGAGGCAAACCTGGAGTCGGGTTAGCATGCGACCCCCTCTGCGCCTGGGATCTTGGCGCACTGACGGCGGCACGACCTTCAATGTCTGGGCTCCGAACGCCACTGCCGTAAGCATTCAACTGCGCTCCTCCTCGAGGACTGTGCCCATGACGAGCCTGCCAGGAGGCAACTGGCACGCCGAAGTTCAGGGAATCGGTTCCGGTGAGCGCTATCAGTACGCGATACAGAGCGCCGGCACCTTATTGAGTCTGCGGGTCGACCCATACGCGCGTGAGATCGATGACGTGAACGGCGACCGGCGATCTGTCGTCTACGACGAGGCGGCGTTTGAATGGGGAACGATCGATCATCGACCCTCGAGCCCCGGCGACCTGGTCATCTACGAAATGCACGTCGGCACATTCAACGAATTGCCTGGTCAGCAGGTCGGCACCCTGGCCGACGCAGTCGCCAAGCTCCCGTACCTTGCCAACCTGGGCATCAACACGGTGGAGCTGCTGCCGCCGGCTGAATTCGGCGGCACCTTGTCTTGGGGCTACAACCCGACCAACCCGTTCGCGGTCGAGACCGGATATGGCGGCCCCAACGCCCTGAAACGCTTCATCCGATCCGCTCACCGGCTGGGGATCGGCGTGATCGTCGACGTCGTGTACAACCACATGGGCACGGTCGATAACGACCTCTGGGACTTCGATGGCAATATCCCGCCGCCGGGTGGAATCTGGTTCTATCCGGACCGTCGTGGCGTTACTCCCTGGGGTTCGCGGCCCGACTACGGACGCCCTGAGGTGCATCAGTACCTGGTCGACAACGCGCTGAGCTGGCTCGACGACTACCAAGCCGACGGCCTGCGCCTCGATGCGACTGCGTGGATCAGAAGTGTCGACGGCTCCGCTGACCCCGACCAGGCCTTGCCGGATGGGTGGCTTCTGCTGCGGACGATCAACGATGAGATCGATCGCCGACACCCGGGCAAGATCCGGATCGCTGAGGACATGCGAAACGATGACCGGCTCACCGCACCCACGGCCTCGGGCGGAGCCGGCTTCAACTGCCAGTGGGATCCGGACTTCGTTCGTGTCGTCCGGGGCGTGCTGAGTCAGACGCTTGACGAATACCGAGACGTTGGTGCCATCAGCAAGGTCCTCGAGCGGCGGTACGGCGGCGATGCCTTCGGCAGAGTCGTATTCACCGAGTCACACGATGCCGATGCCAACGGTGGCACGCGGGTTCCGGCTGAGATCGACCCCGCCGAGCCTGACAGCGTCTTCGCGAAGAAGCGTTCGGTTCTCGGTGCAGCGCTGGTTTTCACCTCGCCGGGCATCCCGATGATCTTCCAGGGCCAGGAGTTCCTCGAGGCCCACTGGTTTGATTCCGGCTTCCCTGTCGACTGGTCCAACGCGACGCGATACTCCGGCATCCTCAACCTGTACGGAGATCTCGTCCGCCTGCGCCGAAACTTGCTCAACACCACGAAGGGTCTTCAAGGGCAGCGCCTCGAGATTCATCATGTCAACAGCGCCGACAAGCTGATCGGCTATCGCAGGTGGGCCGATGGTGGACCGCTCGATGAAACTCTGGTCCTGCTCAACTTCGCAAATCGCGCCTTCGACAGCTACACGATCGGGGTTCCGCGCTCCGGACTGTGGCGCGTACGGCTGAACTCTGACTGGTCGGGGTACGACTCGGCGTTCGGCAACCAGCTCAGCCTGGACAGCGAGGCCGGCGAGATGCCCTACGACGGATTGCCGTTCTCAATCCAGATCGGCATCGGCGCCTACAGCGCGCTGATCCTGTCGCAAGACGGATAACTGTAAAACGCAAGCGCGATCTCTTCCGGGTAGCCAGGCTACTGCGAAAAGACGGATAGGCACGATGCTCAAGTGGGCGTACTGTTTGAAATGGCCCCGAGGGACACGTTCGAGGGAGTCGGAGTTGGTCGCAAGGCCGGTTCCGAATCCCAAGAGGCGATCCGTTGGGGTCATTTGTTTTCAAGCACCAAGCAGGGCGCAAAGCGGTCAAGCTTGAATCGGCCGCCGGAGCAGTTCCGAGCCAGGCCGCCCCAATGACGAAGAAGAAGTCTCTCAGTAAGCCGCATGCCGGCGGGCCGGAAGCCACCAAGCCTGTCATCGAGGCAGGTCCGGTGGCAGTCCACGTGGACTCTGGTGAGGTTGCCGTGGTGGTCGCACCTCCGGCACCGGCCGGGATCGACCGTCGCGTGTTCACTCTGATCAACGATCTGCCTCACACGGCCACCAGCGACCGCTACGTCAGCGTCCTCTCCGACCTGGGCGAGGGCCTGGGTTGGGTCGCGGGGGGAGTCGCCCTGGCGATCCTTGGCGGCCCAAAGGGGCGGCGCGCGGGCATGGCCACGGCGCTGGCATCGCTGGCGGCCACATATGTTGTCCAGACAAGGGTCAAGCCGCTTTTCCGCCGAGTCCGTCCGTTCGTCAACCGCGAGGCACGTGTGGTCGGGGTGCGCCCGCCCGATCACTCATTTCCATCTGGCCATACCGCATCGTCATTTGCAGCCGCAACTGCCCTCGCCCTCTTTTATCCGAAGGCAGCTCCCGTCGCGTACACGGTGGCCACAGGGGTGGGCGTGTCGAGGGTCCACCTCGGCGTGCACTTTCCGAGCGACGCGGCGGTCGGCGGAGTCATCGGAATCGGGATTGGCACGCTCATCGGATGGCTGTTCAAGAAACGTTGACGCGCGGCCGGTCGGCGAGCGCCCGATCTGAGATCCACCGGATCGACACCACGAAGGCCAGCCACGCCGTCGCAATGAGGATGCCCGCAACGACATCGCTCGGCCAGTGCGCCCCGCCATAGATCCTGTCGAGTCCCACCGCGAAAACAAGCCCCGCGATGGCGGCCCAGCCGATCGGTTTCGCCCACCTGGGCAGGTATCGATGGCCGATGCACAACATCAACACCGCAGCGCTGATCGTGATGAAGATGAGATGTCCGCTGGGAAAGCTGGTGGATCCAGGATGTTCGGTGACGCGCAGGATCTGGCCAGCTAACGGTCGCGGTCGGTTCACGAGGTGGACGGCGACTTCGTACCAGAGTCCTCCGGCAAGGGCGGCGAGGGCTAGGGTCCAGGCGCGCCGATTCAACAGCAGCACCAGGGCGATGACGACTCCCTGCATATAGAGTCCGCCGGGTCCGCCCAGCCAGGTGAGGAAGGGGAAGGTCAGCGCAAGCGGACCCCAGTTCGTCGCCTGGATGTCGCGGTCGAGCGTCGCGTCGAACGACAGGTATGGATGCATGACGACGACCGCAGTGATGGCTCCGACAGCCACCGCAGCAACGATCGCCAAGGCGAGGAGCGGTCCGTGGACCGCCCACGTCCACGGTGGAAAAAGCCTTTCCCGAACCGATTTGCCGGTCGGCTTTGGGGAATTCTTCATCAAGGTTTCTGTCTGAGCGTCGTGGTCGATCACTGACATCACGCAGCCCTGGGCTTCCTCCGAAACCATTTCATGCTCGGTGACGGCAGCCACCGCTCCGGAAGCCAGAGCACGAAGGCCGACCAACCGATCCCGAGAAGCACGCCGCCCATGACATCGCTCGGCCAGTGGGCGCCGGCCCAGACCCTGGCGATGCATGTGAGCACGATCACCAGCGCGGCGAAGATCCACAGGATCGGCCGGAAGGCAGGCCTGATCTTCGGGGCGAGGGAGACGGCGATCATGAAGCTCATCCAGGTGAAAAAGACCGCATGGCCGCTGGGATAGCTGAAACCCGTGGTCGGCGACAGGATGTGGACGAGGTCGGCGGGCGGCCGCTGCTTCGAGATCACGAGCTTGATCACGTTGTCGAGCCCGCTCGAGATGCTGCCGATCAGCATCAGCCAGCCGGCGCGGCGCTCGAGGAAGAAGAGAGCAACCACTGCCACGGCGCCGATCAGGACCTGCCAGATTCCGGCGCTCGCGTTGATCAGCTCCATCGGATACACGACAGGGCCCCAATTGATCTGCTGGATGAACGTCGCGATCGGGACGTCGAACGAAAGCACATCGTTCTTCACGACCAGGTAGGTGTCGATCGCGAAGAGCAGAAAGACGACGAGGGCGGTGGGCCCGAGCCAGCGCCTGGCAGTGGATCCTGGTCGCCCCGCCAGGACCTCCGCTGCCGCCTGCTTCGGTTCGGCGAGAGGTGCCGACGTGTCCTTGGGCAGCGCGCTCATCGGGCCAGGATCACTTGCAGCGCGCTCAGCTCGGCGGTGATGGTGGCCGGGGTGCGGCCAAGCTGGGCGTTGTCCGCGTAGATGCGGACCTTCGGCTTGGTGGCCACTTCCAATTTGCGAAACTTGAACACCTGGCCCAGGCCTCCCTCACCGTGCTTGGAGAGCACGACCCGGGCAAGCACGCGCTTGACGATGTCCGTGCGGCTTCTGCCTGCGTGCACGGAAAGCTCCAGGTAGGGGTCCTCGGGAGTCTTGTCGCTGACGGGCATCTGCGAGCCGATCGAGTTGGTGTTGGTGAAGACGAGGGACATGCAGGAACCGCTGCCCCTGATGTCCCCTGTGAGCTCATATTTGAACGGCCTCGCCTCCATCACGTGCTTGAGGTCGTCGGCGAAGGCTCCGAAGGCTCGGTCTTTGGCCGACTCGCCGGCGGCGATGGTCTCACCGAAAAGACCGATGGCGGCCGCCTCCAGGAAAACCTTTCCATTCAGGCGGCCCAGCGTGATCGGATGCGGTTTCCCGGTCTTGACCACACGAATGGCGGCGTCGACGGTCGTCGGCAGCTTCAGCGACTTCGCGAAGTTGTTGAAGGTTCCCATCGAGAGAATGCCGAGGGGGTGCTTGGTGTCGACGAGCTTGCGAACGACCCAACCGATGGTTCCGTCGCCACCCGCCACCACGATCATCGCATTGGGCGACACCAGCTTCTCCATATCCATCTTTGGGTCGAACTCGACGACGGCGCTGCCGGCGAACGCTTTGCGAATCTTGGCTTCAATCTCCGGGGTCATGGAGCCTGCCTTGGAGCTCAAGATCACCAAGCTGGTTGCGCGCTTGGTGCTGGTCTGCGGCGTGGCAGTGGTTGTGCTCATCTCAAGCTGAGCTGCCCATCAACCGGATCCAACGCGCGCAGGCGAACGAGTGGAGGCCTAGCGCCACGAACCCAAGCGCGATGATGCCCAACAGGACGCGTCCGAAGGGTTGGCCCAACAAGAATTGGAACGCGCTTCCGAAGCCTTGCACTTGGCCCGCGTCGTGGTGAATGCCGGCCTGGACGAGAAACCAACCGATGACCAGGAAGATCACGCCTCGGGCGAACATCCCGAAACGGCCGAGACCAATCGCTGCGTTCCTTTCCGTGGCGGTCATCTCGGCGCCCTTCAGGTCCTCTTTGAACGTGGCCCGATAGGCCTCGAGGAATTGGCCGAGGCCGATCAGGATCGCGACGAGGCCGATGATGACCGTCAACGGCCCGCCACCCGGGTGGGTGAGGATCTCAGCTATCGACTTCTGCGTGCTGTCGGCGGCAGCTCCGCCGGACCCTAATAGGATCCGGAGGGCGAAGAAAACAATGGCGGCGTAGGAGACCGCGCTCGTGACGAAGCCAAGTCTGGCCATGTAGCCGCCGGGGCCTCTGCCACGGTGCAGTGGGTCGTAGATCGCCCTGGTGAAACCCCACAACGAGTACGCCGCAAGGCCGACCGCCGTGACGATCAGGACGAGCTTCCCGAACGGATTGTTGATCAGGAACACCAGGCTTCCCGACAAGTCGGTGGTCTGGCCGGCGCCGATCCCGAGCGTTAGACCTAAGGCGAGCAGTCCCATCACGGCGTAGAGGGCGCCACGGACCAGATATCCAAGCCGCTCCAAAAGTTCGAGCAGAGGGTTGGCGGCCGCCCGCTTGACGGCGTTACGGCCCGATTGCGCAGTTGCCATCTCAGTCAAATCGCTCCTTCGAGGCTCGGACGTCGAGTTGCGGTCGTATCGACGTGCGACTCATTCCGTTCTCACCGGCACTCATCCCCACGATTGAGGGTGGACCCAGGGAGGAAACAATCGCAGTAACACGGGTGTTGGCTATCGTTCATGCGGTGCAATCCGGGCAGGCGCCTGGCGAGGACCTGGAGGTCTGGTTTCTCACTGGTGTGGAACGCGGCAATGACTTCACCGCGCTCGACCGGCGGCGTCCAGACCGGTTGGCCTGGAGCATCGGAAACCGGGTCGAAACCCTGGTCCATGGAGCCGTCTACTTCCGCAGGCTCTTGGAGGCGATTCGCGAGCTGGGCGCGGGCGACCAGCTGTATTTCACGGACTGGCGCGGCGACCCGGACCAGCTTCTAAGCGATGATCCGGATTCAGAGATCGGGGAGGTCATCGCTGCGGCCGCCCGGCGCGGCGTGATGGTCAGAGGATTGCTCTGGCGCTCTCACCTGGACAGACTCGGTTTCAGCGCCAAGGAAAACCGCCACTTGGGCATACAGGTGAACGCGGCGGGTGGCGAGGTCCTGCTCGACCAGCGCGTGCGAGTGGGCGGCTCCCACCACCAGAAGCTTGTCGTCGTCCGCCACGCCGGCGGTGCCGAACACGACGTTGCCTTCGTCGGAGGTATCGATCTCTGTCACAGCCGGCGGGACGATGCCGATCATCACGGCGACCGACAGCGCCAGGCCATGGCGCCGGCGTATGGGCAAACCCCTCCCTGGCATGACGCCCAGCTCGCGGTCCAGGGTCCCGCCGTCGGGGACCTGGAATTCTGCTTTCGCGAACGCTGGGATGACCGAGGCCGGCTCAGCCGCGATCCCGTCGGGATCCTGCATGACCTGCTGCGGCACACGCATCGCAAGGCAAGCGCCTTGCCGCCAATGGCGGACGACCCCGCGCCGTGCGGTACCCACGCGGTCCAGGTACTTCGCACTTACGCGCGCCGTCGCGGCGGCTATCCCTTCGCTCCCCAGGGTGAGCGAAGCGTCGCACGCGGATTTCGCAAGGCGATCGCCAGAGCCCGCCGCCTCATATACATCGAGGATCAGTTTCTATGGTCGACCGAGGTGGCGAAGATCTTTGCCGCCGCCCTTGTGGCCAATCCATCCCTGCACCTGATCGCGGTCGTACCGAGATTCTTCGATCAGGCGGGAACACTGACCCTGCGACCAAACCAGGTGGGGCGAGAGCAGGCGGTGCAGGTCCTGCTCGATGCGGCGGGCGACCGGGTCGCGATCTACGACATCGAGAACCTGGCCGGCGTTCCTGTTTATGTCCACGCCAAGATCAGCGTGATCGACGACGTCTGGGCTTCTGTCGGATCTGACAACTTCAATCGACGGTCGTGGAGCCACGACTCCGAGATCGCTTGCGCGGTGGTGGACGCCACACGCGACTCTCGCGACCCGATCGATCCCGCCGGCCTCGGCGACGGAGCTCGCAAGTTCGCGCGTGACCTGCGACTTCAGCTGTGGCGCGAGCACCTCGGCCGCGCCGACGGAGACGATCGAGATTTGCTGGATCCCGCCGAGGCGGTGGCGACGTTCCGGAAGGTCGCAATGGACCTGGAGGGTTGGCACGCCGGCGGTCAACGCGGCCAACGGCCGCCGGGGCGCGTGAGGCCGCATCCCCGGGTGCACCTCTCGCGCGCAAACAAGGTGTGGGCAGAGCCCATCTACCGGATCGTCTATGACCCCGACGCCAGGCCGTCAGCGCTGCGCCAGGCAGGCGACTGGTAGACATGGCTTCGGGAATCATCGAAAGGCGGAGCAATCATTCGGTCGATGAGACGGTCGACAGGCTGAGGGAGATCCTTCGTTCCAGGGGAATCACTCTTTTCGCGATGGTCGATCACTGCGGTGAGGCGCAGAAGGTCGGAATGAAAATGCCGCCGACCAAGCTGCTGGTCTTCGGAAGCCCCAAGGCCGGCACGCCGCTGATGCTTGACGCTCCCAGCGTCGCGATCGACCTCCCTCTGAAGATCCTGGTTCGAGAGGATGGCGAGGGAGTCATCTGGATTTCGTACAACAGCCCGGCTTATCTGCAGGAGCGTCACGGGTTCTCGCCAGAGCTGATCCCGAACATCGCCGCCGTCGAGGCTCTGGCCGCCGCAGCCGCGGTGTAGGGACGCGGGTAGAAGGTGCATCATGAGGGGGATGAAAGCCCCCGATGCCGCAGGCAGTGGCCTGACGTAGAGCCGGGATGCTTCCGAGACGCGCCGATCCAGTCGCCGGTGCTCTTGCCGGCACGATCTTGCTCGCCGCGTTCTTGGCGACACCAGTCCTGCTGGCCCTGGCCATCATTTGGATGATGCGTCGCCTGTCGTCGGGGAGCCGGCCGGATCCTCAAGCGGAACAGGACGACTGACAGGCAGAGCCCAATAGGCCTGAATCGACCGGGTCCATCGGCCCTCGAGCCCAGTTGTCGCCAAGAACAAGCTTGAACTCAGCGAATCGACGATTCCGTCCATTCTGATTTCAAGAAGGTATTGACAATGAAAGCGCTCGTTTATCACGGCCCCGGCAAGCGATCGTGGGACACGGTCCCGAACCCGACCATCCAGGTACCGACCGACGCCATCGTGAAGATCGACACCTCGACGATTTGCGGCACCGACCTCCACATCCTCAAGGGCGACGTACCGGCTTGTAAGCCAGGCACGATCCTCGGCCATGAGGCCGTCGGCACAATCGTCGAGACCGGTTCAGCGGTCACCAAGTTTCAGATCGGAGACCACGTGCTGGTCTCTTGCATCAGCTCGTGCGGCAGCTGCCGGTTCTGCAAGGAGGCCCGCTACGGCCAGTGCACCGGTGGAGGCGGCTGGATCTTCGGCCACCTGATCAACGGGCTGCAGGCGGAATACGCGCGCGTTCCGTTCGCGGACAACTCGCTCTACAAGGTTCCATCTGGACTCACTGACGAGCAGGTCCTTTTCCTTTCCGACATACTTCCGACCTCGTTCGAGGTGGGCGTCCAGAACGGTGGCGTTCGACCGGGCGACACCGTGGCCATCGTCGGCGCAGGCCCGATCGGTCTGTCCGCCGTGATGACCGCCAAGCTGTATACCCCGGCTCGGATCGTCGTGATCGACCTCGACGACGGAAGGCTCGCCAAGGCCAAGGAGTTCGGCGCTGACGTCACCATCAACAACGGCCGCGAAGACGCGGTCAAGAAGGTCTTCGAGCTGACCGGCGGACTCGGGGCCGACGTGGCCGTCGAAGCTGTCGGAACCCCGGCAACCTTCGAGCTCGCGGCGGAGCTGATCCGGCCCGGCGGCACCCTCGCCAACGTGGGCGTGCACGGCAAGCCCGCAACCCTGCATCTGGAGAAGCTCTGGATCAGGAACGTCACCATCACGACCGGCCTGGTCGACACGCGGACCATCCCACAGCTGCTCTCGCTGATCGAGGGCGGCCGGCTCGACCCAACAGTGCTGGCCACGCACCACTTCTCGATGGATGAAGCGATGCAGGCATACGACGTTTTCGGCGAGGCGGCCAAGACCCACGCGCTTAAAGTGGTTCTCACGGCAACCGCGGTTCCGACCGACACGAAGTCCAGGATCGCCGTCACCACGACGGCTTGATCCGCTACCCGGCCGGGGCGGCGTGCCCCGGCCGGTCCTCTACGCAGCCCTCCGCGCCAGCAAAGCCGCAACCAGCGTCAGCCCGTCGGCGATGACCGCGGCAAGCCACGTGAACTGGTAGATCGTCAGGGCAACGGCAGACGGGGAATTGACGGGCAGCTCCACCGCCGAAGCGGCGAAGCCCATCACGGCGCCGAAAAAGAACAGAAATGGCAACGCGATCCCCGTGATCAGGGCCAACATGCCGGCGCTCCTGCGACCGATTGTTGTGATCAATGCCGCAGTGCCCACGAATGGGACCGCGCTGATCACCATCTGAACCACAAAGTTGACCAACCCCGTGTCGGGTCGTCCGGCCTGTGGGTGGGCGCTGAACAGGACGAAGACAAAGTCCAGGTTGACCGCGGCGATCAACATCAGGGCAACCGCGACCACCCAGATGACAGGAAGACCACGGGCGAGCCACCCCGTTCGTCTCACGCCGTGACCTACCTGCTGCACGCGAAGGTCCCGGTGATGCTCACCGGCGACTCAGTGGTCGAGCTCGGCGCCGGGCGGTCCGATCGGGTGGATCCGGTGCTGAAGCTGCCGTCGATCGTTCCGTGGGCCATCCCGCCCATCGAGGCGATCCAAAGCGATCCCGAGACCGCCGTGAACGATTCCCCGTCGGGATCGCGTGGTGTGATCTGAATATTTGCCGCGCCCGGCCCAGTGCCGGAGGAGCCCGCCCCGGGCATCCCCGGGAGGTCAACGAAGCCGCTGAGCTGGATCGTTTGAGCGGCCGCGTCCGCGGGAAGAGCGCGGTCGAGTCCAATCGAAAAGATGTAACGGCGGGACGAGCTCCTGAGCTGGTTCCTCATCGAGAACCTCGACACGCTGGTCGTGGCTCCGTTGGCGGTTGCAGTGAAAGTCTGATTCGGGCAGGCGGGCCTGTCACGCGTGCATGCCTGGACGGTGCGTCCGGCGGCATAGACCAACTGCATGTTCACCGCATCAGCCGATCCGCAGGGGCCGCTTCCGGTGGCTCCTGGTCCCGGCGCGCTGATGTTGTCACCCACCCACAGGGCGATCCAGACGAAGGATCCCACCAATCCGACGAGCACCGCCGCGCCGATGCCGCCCGCAATCCACCACTTCTTCCGCATGTCGAGTGAATAGTCTTCGAACCCGCCTGTCGTAGTCAGTCTCAGCGGGGTATCAAATTGAGTTCCAACCTCACGACGCCGGCACGCATACACTCATGCGAACTTGGACGCGGGCGCGGTGGACACCGCTTTGTGGGCCCGGACGAGGGCCATGCGTCGCATGCGTGCGGCCCTCCAGTCCACGCTTTTGTTTCCCGCCTTGTCCAACTTCTGCCATCTCGCGGTTCGCGATCGCGAGCAGCTTCGCTCGCTCAACGGCCCCGCGGTTTTCGTTTCCAACCACGTCAGCGCGCTCGACGCGGTGGTGATGGCCGAGGCGCTCCCGTCCCGTTACAGGCACCGCTCCGTGGTGGTGGCCGCGGCGGACTCGATCTTCAAGCGCAAATGGGAAGCTCGGCTCGCCCAGGTGACCGTCGACGCGTTTCCAATCCCGCGAGGAGGTGGCGCTAGGGCGCACCTCGACTACCTCAAGGAGCTCCTCAAAAAGAACTGGTCGGTGATCATCTTTCCGGAAGGCCGCCTGACCGTGACGGGCGCGATCGGCACCTTCCGGAAGGGCGCGGCGATCCTCGCCATGGATGTCGGGGTGCCCATAGTGCCGGCGTACGTGGACGGCATGTACGAGGTGATGCCTCGCTTCCGCCGCGTCCCCAGGCCCGGCCATGTCACGGTGACATTCGGCGCGCCGGTCGGCGCCGAGTCTGACGAGGACTACGACTCATTCATCGCGCGCGTGGAGTCTGAGGTGCGGAGACTCGCAGGCCCCAAGGGTGTCGAGGTCGAACCGCCGTCCTCATCGCGATCGGAAGGCCCAACCTACTGGTACTGAAACGTGACCCTGACTGGCCGCTGGGCAGTCTCGAGCTGAAGGTTCTCGACCTCGACCGGGAGATCGCCTTCTACGAATGGTTCGGCCTGACCAGGGTCGGCGGGCATGCGGGCGGCGCCGTGATGGGCGTCGACGGGTCACCAATCTTGAAGCTGATGAACCTACCTGGAGGCAAGCAGCGGCCCCGCCACACTGCCGGCCTCTACCACTTTGCCATCCTGCTGCCCGACGAGCAGACACTTGGAGGATTCCTCCAGCGAAGCCTGGAGGAGAGGCTTCCACTGACCGGCACAGCGGACCATTACGTGAGCCAGGCGCTGTATTTCGACGACCCGGAAGGCAATGGCATCGAGGTGTACGCCGACAGGCCGCGGAGCGAGTGGCAGTACCCGGGCGGGCGACTCAACATCGGGACGGACCATCTCGATTTCGAGCGCCTTTTGCGAATCGCCAACAAACCGGAGCAGAAGTTACCCTCGACGACGGTGCTCGGCCACATGCACCTGAACGTTTCCGACCTCGATGCCAGCCAGGCCTTTTACGAAGGGTTGGGCATGGAGGTCATGGCCGAGCTCGGGGGCATCATGCGGTTCATGAGCTGGGACGGATACCACCACCACCTCGGCATCAACCTTCTCGAGGGGCGCGACGCCCAACCGGTCCCGCCCGACGTCCGCGGCTTGCGGGGGTTTGAGATTCGCCGGCTGAGCGAGCCGGCAACCGATCCGAACGGGATAGAGCTGACGCCGGGCAACTGAAGCTCGCCGTCGATTCGTCGGGTAACCCACCACATCGCCAGATCCAGTGTCTTTGAAAAATCGTCAGGTAGGCTATTCTGCCGTCAATGCCCGGATTCCTCCTGGCCCTGTCGCTCGCCATCGAGATCGCCTTTGCGATCCTGGCGATCAGGACCGTCGTGAGCTGGCTGCTCCAGCCGGACCTCCGCCGCGGGTACCTGACGCTGGCCCTGGGCTCGCTTGCCGTCCTGATCTTGCTGTCGCCCACTCTCACCGGCGTGGGTGCCGGGTCACAGGCCGTCACGGATGTCGCCGCCGCGCTGTTCCTGGCCTCCGGCTATGGGCTCCTCATGTTCCGGGACTCGTTCATCCCGTTCGCGACCGTCACGAGGCGCGCTCTGACCGTGGCCCTCGTGATCGTCGGCCTCCTCGCCATCGCCCTTCAGCTGCCCGCGAGTCCAGACGGCCCTCACACGCAGCTGCAGACGCTGGTCCTGGCGGCGATCGTGGGTCTGTGGGCGTTCTGCATCCTCGAGCCGCTAGTTACCTTCTGGATGGCCGCGCGGGGCAGGCCGGCGGTCGAGAAGGCGCGGCTGCGAGCGATCAGCATCGGCTACGCGGGTCTCTTGATCGTCATCGTCGTCGGGACGCTCGCGGGGACGCTCAACGGCCTGTTCACTGTCCTGTTCGACCTCGCGGTGCTTGCGGTCGTCCCGATTCTCTATGTGGCCTTCTTCCCACCGGTTTGGCTGCGGCGAATCTGGCGCCAGCCGGAGGAGGACGAGTTCAGGCACGCCCTGCACGAGCTGTTGATGTACAGCCCCGACCGCGCAACGCTTGCCGACCGCGCGCTTGGCTGGGGGGAGAGGCTCGTCGGGGCGGAAGCTGCATTCGTCCTGGACTCGGGCCACCAGGTGCTCGCGGCGCGCGGCATCAGCTTCGAGGACGCACGTTCACTGGGTGAGAAGTCTCAATTCTTGGAGGAGGCGGCTGACGGCCACGGACTCGAGCCACGGCGCGACGGCCGAAACCTGGTCGTGCCCCTCGACCTACGAGAAGGCCGCGGAGCAATGATCATCGTCACGGGCCGGCTGACACCACTTTTCGGCGACGACGAGCTCAGCCGGCTGCGCCAGTACGCGACGAGCATCAGCGCAGGCATGGATCGCGTAACCCTCCACACACAGGTGGCCGCGCTGGAACGCGCCAAGACGGACTTCCTGAACATCGCCTCACACGAGTTGCGGGGCCCGATGACTGTGATCAAGGGATACCTGACGATGCTCGACAGCGGCGCCCTCGGCGAGCTTGCCCCCAAAGCGCGGTCGGTGCTGCCACTCCTCATCTCGAAATCGGACGAGGTGAACTGGATGATCGAGCAGATGATCGAAGCATCGCGGCTCGAAGAGGGCCGCCTTGCCCTCAAGCGCCAAAGGACCGACATCGTCGAGCTGACCGATTCGGCGATCGACGGCGTGAGGATGCTGTTGAGCGGTCACGAGCTGAAGGTCGACATGCCGGTGCAACCGATCGAGGCCGACGTCGATCCCGATCGCTTTCAGATCGTGGTGCGCAACCTGCTCAGCAACGCCGCGAAATATTCACCCAACGGCACCGACATCGACGTCGACGTCCGGCGTGACGGGGATCGCGCCTTTGTCACTGTGACCGACCACGGCACCGGCATCGCGCGAGATGACCAGGCGAAGCTGTTCACCCGATTCGGCCGCATCGAGTCCTCGATGCACGTGCAGGGCACGGGGCTTGGGCTCTGGCTCTCCCGAGAGATCGCCCTCATGCATGACGGCGACCTGACCGTCGACTCGGGCGTTGGCGTGGGCAGCACCTTCACGTTCACGGTGCCGCTCACCAGCTAACCTCAGGCTCTGTGGCGGACGCCAAGGGTCGATTCGAGCCAGGCCGCGCGCTCGACCTCGGCCTGACGCTGGGGCCGCTGGGAGCGGGCCCTTGGCTGCGTCACGAAAATGGCGCGATCCTGCGCGCGACCCGAACGCCGCTCGGCCCGACGACCATGATGCTGAAGTCTCGCGACGGGTACATCGAGGTTGAAGCGTGGGGCCCGGGCGGTGAATGGTCGGTCGCGCATGCGCCCGTGCTGTGTGGCGCCCAGGATGACGACAGCGGCTTCAACCCATCTCATCCCCTGATCGCCCGCGCGCACCGGCAGACTCCCGGCCTGAGGATGTCGCGGAGCCATGCGGTCTTCGAAGCCATGGTACCCGCGGTGCTCGGCCAGCTGGTCACCACCGTCGAAGCGCGGGATTCATACCGGCGATTGGTCTATGCCCTCGGCGAGCCGGCTCCTGGCCCGGGGCAGCTGACACTGCCGCCGTCTCCCGAGGTTCTGTCGCGGACCCCTTATTGGGCGTTTCACCGCTTTGGGATCGAGAGGCGCCGGGCTGATGTCATCATCCGCGCCGCGCGCAGCGCGAAGAGGCTGGAGGAGATCATCACGATGGACCTGCCCAGCGCCTATTCGAGGATGCGGGCGTTTCCCGGGGTCGGACCGTGGACCGCGGCGAAGGTTGCGATGGTTGCGCTGGGAGATGCGGACGCGGTTCCAATCGGTGATTACCACCTACCCCATTCGGTCGGTTACCTGTTTGACGGCACTCCGCGCTCGACCGATGAGCGCATGCTCGAGTTGCTCGAGCCTTATCGCGGGCACCGCGGCCGTGTGATCCGCCTGATCACGGTAATGGGAATCGCCGCGCCGCGTTTCGGCCCGCACCGGCCGCTGCGCGACATCGTCAACAACTAGGCCACTGACCCCAGACGCCATTCAGGCGTCTACGGTCGTGAGCTGCTCCTCGACGAGTGAGATGAGCTCGGCCATGCCGTCGGCGTCGAAGATGAGGCGCGCGCCTGCCGCCCGGAAGAGCTCGGGCAGCGGCTTCGTCGCGCCCAGCGCGAGCGCCTCGCGGTACTGATGCACCGCCGCTGCGCGATCGCGCAGGCTGTTGCGCCAGACCTGCAGCGCGCCGAGCTGCGCGATGCCGTACTCGATGTAATAGAACGGCACGTCGAAGAAGTGAGGCTGGTAGTACCAGCGCGCGATGCGCAGAGCGTCGAGCCCGCTCCAGTCCACCGAATCGCCTTCGAAGCGGCGGCGCAGCTCCAGCCACTTCCTGTCGCGGGCGCCGGCGTCGCGCCCTTCCGGCGTCGTGTACATCCACTGCTGGAAGGCGTCGACGGACGCGCAGTGCGTGAAGAAGATCACGATGTCCTCGAGCAGGGCTCGGCGCGAGCGCTGCGCCTCCGGGTCGGTGTAGTAACCGCCGTGCTCGCGCTCGAGATACGGCGATGACAGCAGCTCCATCGACATCGACGCAACCTCCGCCATCTCAGAGCCTGGGTAGCGCTGGAAGAGCAGCGGCAGCGCAGCCGCCTCGAAGGAGTGAAACGCATGGCCTGACTCGTGGAGCAAGGTCCTCACGTCGTCGTCGATGCCAACCGCGTTCATGAAGATCAGCGGCATCTTGCGAAAGGCGAGCGTCTGGCAGTAACCGCCCGGGGCTTTGCCCTTGCGGTTGTCTAGGTCGAGCAGGTTCGCATCCACCATCCGGGAGAAGTAATTCCGAAAGTCCGGCTCGACGTTGCCGAATATGGCGGCAGCTTGGCCAACGAAGTCGCCTATCTGCGCGAACGGCCTGAGAGCGGAACGGTTCTTCGGGTCGACCCACAGGTCCCACGGACGCAGCTCAGGCAAACCAAGGTGATCACGCCGGCGGTCCATGATCCTTTTGACGGCCGGCTTCACCGCCCGCTCCACCGCTTCGTGAAAGCGGACGCAGTCGTCGGGCGTGTAGTCGAAGCGGTTCTTCTCCCGGTGTGTGTAATCGCGGAAGTTGTCGAAGCCTGCGTTCCGCGCGACCTGCTGCCGCAGGTCGTACATGCGGTCGAAAAGGTCGGCCAGGGTGTCGCGCTGATCGATGTACGGCTTGAACATGAGCCGGAACGCGCGCTCGCGCACGCTGCGGTCGTTGTCCTCGAGGTACGGCAGCATCTGCTGCGGGGTCTTCTCGCCGCCTTCCCACTCGACCGTCATCGCGCCGATGACCTTCGACCAATCGGTCGAAAGCTTCGCCAGCTGCGAGAACAGGGGCACGTTTGCCTCGTTGAAGAGCTCCATCTGATTGCGAAATCGCTGCACGGTCGTTTCGAGGCCTGGCCTGACGTAATCGAGCTCGACCATCCGGGCCTGCAGCCTGGTCCGGTGCTCGCGGGCATTCGGCGCGATCTGCGTGCCGAACCTCAGCTCCGCCTGCTCCCGCGCGGGATCCGCGGTGTTCGTCGCGTACGCGAAATGCGCGAGCGCGCCCGCCTCCGACAGCAGCGACTCGAACCGCGACCAGTCGGCCAGCCATGATTCCACGGTGGAGCGATCGACCGGCCTTGCCTCGAGCTCTTCGTAGTAGGGGAGGACGTCGTCCCAGGTCGCATCCTTGAAGGCCTCGGCGGAATCGGGAAGCGTGATCAAGCTTTACTGCAGATGCTACCTATGAGCTCATCCCTACCCCTTCCGGCAGCCGTGCGCGAGGCGGCGCAGCGCGCCCTCGGCTCGACGTCGTTTCGCGAGGAATTCGCCTGGATGAGCTGGGCCGGCACCGTCTGGCGGCTGACAGGCGATAACGGCACGATCTTTGTGAAGCGGGCCGCGGAGCTGGGCGCTGAGTGGGATCGCCTGCGATGGCTTGCCGGCCGCTGGCCGGTGCCCGAGGTGCTGGGCTTCTTCTACGAAGTCGGCGACGACTGGCTGCTCACGCGCGAGGTGGTCGGGGTCCCGATTCATGACAAATCGGTCGGATGGGAACCGGCTCGTGTCGCACAGACCCTCGGCGAGATCCTGCGCTCCCTGCACGCAACCGATGCCGCCGGTTGTCCGTTCGGGGTGAGGAA
>DATNMQ010000155.1:0-15940 GCA_035602465.1 Candidatus Sulfotelmatobacter sp.
CACGCGCTCGACCTCGTCGAGAAGTTCGGTCAGGTGGGTGCGTGCCTGAGTGAACGGCAAGACCTTAGCCACGACCAAACTGTACAGGATTCTGCTCACTGGTGGCCGCGGTGGACTCGAACCACCTACCTCCGCGGTAATTCGCCCTGAGCGCTGTGCTTCAAAAGTGATAGGCCTAAGCGTGAGACGCGATGTTATGTGGCCTGAAGCAGGTCGGCCGTTGTAGTCGTTCAAGCAAGGCCGCGCAGAATGTCAAGCCGGTTCGGGGCGTTCGACGCGAGGAAGTCCGGAATCGTGCGTGGTGTCCGGCGTGGTCTATTGAGGAAGTCGATTGGCCACTCAGTAATGCGGCGCTTCCGGACGTGCACATATTGCTGCGGCGCCAGTTCGTCGATGTACTCCTCTTGAAGGACGAGGGCCAGCGGCTCCTCAGCTCCCTCAGTGCGCTCCGCGAAGGCCCGTGCGTCTTCGTAAGTCGAGAATGCGCGGAAGTAATCGTTATCCTCCTCGACGTGTGGCGCACCCGCGAGTGGGTGGCACCAGACTCTGTACTCAAGTACCGCATCCCAGACGTACCCGCCGCCAGCCCTCGCCAACGCCGGATAGGCACCTACAAGCGATTCGTCAACAGCGCGAGGGTACCGGCCAGTCGAGTCCATGAATTTGGATTGTGACTGTCACGCTCCGGGCCTACAACTGCGGTCGTTAAGGGCCCTGAAGGGACCGCGCCGAGTTTGAGAAACATGCGATCGCGCGGTTCCGTTTCGGATCGTGGAATCTGATGGGCCGCGGTGGACTCGAACCACCTACCTCCGCGGTACTTCGCCCTGAGAGCTGTGCTTCCGAGAGTGGGAGGCCAAGCGCAGGGCCGGGTGTTATGTGGTCTGAAAGTACCGCTGGTCGAAGCCGCCTGGCGCTGTCGTAACGGGCGGTCTATGACCGCGTTGTAGACCGCATGAGGAGGCTGGTTCTGGCACTCGCGTTAGCGGTTGTGGCGTGCAGCAGCCCTTCCCCGCGCGCGGCACAGTCGTCGTTGTCGGCGACTATTGCCCCAAGCCCGGCAGGACTCACAGGCGACCTCCCTGTCTTCCAATACGGCCTCTACGACGCCCAGGGCAACAACCAACAGCTAGTGGGTGGCTTCCTGCACTTTCCAGGCGGAGCATTCCATAGAAGCGCTGGGGCTGACATGGTGCGGGATTACTCCGGCGAACCGTACCCCTTGACCAGGACGACCGTTCAGCCCTACCTCTTCGGATTCGGCGAGGGTGACCTTGGCCAGACCACTTACGATGGACTGGCAGCTCGCTGGCTGCCGGTGGCACGACATCAGGTTTCAGACGACGGCCTCTGGTACGCGTACAGAGAGCTGCTGCGCGGGGACCCAAATGCGACCGGCGACCAGCCTCCAAAGGAAGTGCGCTTCCACGTAGTCGATGTCCGCACCGGGTCTGACCAGGTCGTGTACACCACCAATGGCACGCCTCCATTCGTCATCACGGGATTCAGTGGGCAGGCCATCTGGCTCACACGCTGCGGCAACGAAGCTAACGGGTGCTGGGGCTCGCTCTGGCGATTGGACGCTGCGACGGGCAAGGTCAGCAAGGTTAGCGACCAGCGTGGCAAGTGGGTGATTAGCGGGGGAGCTGGCTGGACGGTAATTTGCTCATCGCCGCACTATCCGCCCGGCGACACGAGCAGTCCCCCCGCTGATACCTGTTTGATGGGGCTGGCAGATAGCAGGCCCGACCAATTGTTGCGAATAGATCTGACTACCGGTAACGAGGAAACATGGTATCGGGAGCCAGGAATCGTTTTGCTGGGTATTGGCGCTGACGGGTTACCGGTGCTCAAGCTGAACAGTGCCGACCAATCGACATTGTTGAGGGTTACTCAGCGTGGGCAGACCGAGCGCCTTTTCGCTGTGCCAATCGACAAGCTGAACCCGGGTGGTGGATTCGAGGGACCGGTCGTATCCGACGAGACCGGAACATGGCTTTCCGTCATTGATGGCGGTCCCCAGCCTCGTTCTGCTTCTCCTGCGATGGCGGTGGGCATCTACATATATTCGAATTCTTCCGGGGTGCGAAAGGTCAGTGGTTTTCCCGGAGTGCCGGTCGGGATTCTTGGCTGACGTGAGGCTGCAGCGAGAGTGCCGAGCGCCAAGCACTGCATTGGTGGGCCGCGGTGGACTCGAACCACCTACCTCCGCGTTATCAGCACGGCGCTCTGCCAGTTGAGCTAGCGGCCCATCCCGGAGCCCGACACCCCCCGACTCCAGCAAGCGAGTCTAGTGGGTCGCTCGATTTTACAAAGGCGTGAAAAGAAGCTGGCCGGGCCCCTGCAGGAGCCGGCCAGCTGCCGGAGGGTTGAAAACCCGAGCTCTAAGTCGCCGTCGGCCTCATCACGACCTCGGTGTCATCCGGCCCGGCGATCGCGTAGACGACCATCGCGACGATACCGAGCACGCCCACAGTCAGTAGGTAGATGAGTAGGACGAAGGCAAACCAGCCCCAGGCTTGCTGCTGCCCGAGCTTGATCAGTGCGCCGATCCACATCACGAACATGACGAGCCCCGCAGCGAAGGCGACCAGCCGGGCCACGACCACGCCGGCCGTTACTTCGCCCCCCGAACCTCTCATCAACGTGAGCATGAAGATCGTTGCGATCAGCGCCACGATCCACGCTCCGATGTACCACCGAGTCGTCAACCGCTTGCTCATGGCGCGCCTCCTGAGTCCACAAGGACCTGATTTCCCCTACTTGGGGAACGAGAGTGCGCGCGGCAATACCCGCCGTTGGCGACGAGATAGAGCTCAAACCTATCGACCTGACGGATGGCGATGCGTCATCGCGTCGGTCTCAGTCCGGGTATTCGTCCTTCCGCCACGTGCGCGGCTCGGCGGCCTGCGGTTTCGGCGTTCGCTCGAGCAGGAAGTTGTAGTAGGGCGCGACGAACGGGTCAGGTGCCGACACCGTGTATGTGTGGTAGACGGTGCCGTTCTCGCGCGCGAAGGCGATCCAGCTTGGGTTCTCGCGCAGACCGTCCTTCAGCTCAGCCCCGACCTGGCCCGACCACTCCTGGAGCCAGCCAGGCGGGTTGGCGATCATCTCCTGGACCTCGGGGATCTGCTGCGCCTGCTCCGCGGTCAGCGCGAGCCCGTAGTCGAAGGCGAAGTCGGTGTTGTAAGTGGACACGTATGGAAACTGCCAACCCATCCGCCGCTTGTAAGCCGTCAGCCGTCCTATCGGCGCCCGCGAAAAACAGATCAGCGTCACGTCGCGGTGGCTCAGGTGGACGAGCGAGCCGTCGAGCCCGTCGGCCAAGCCGGTGCAGCCGGGGCACGCGCCGATCGTGTAGTCGGGGCCGAACATGATGTTGTAGGCGAGCAGTTGCGAGCGGCCGTCGAAAAGCTCGGCGAGTGTCTTCTTGCCGTCCTCGGTGTCGAACTCGTACTCCTTCTCGACCCGGACCCAGGGCAGATCGCGCCGCGTTCTCGTGATCTCCTCGTTCCGCTCCGCCTGCTCGGACTCGAGCTTGGCGAGGTGGTCTCGGGCTGCCTGCCATTCCTCGCGGGTTCCGATCTTGTGCTCGGGCATCTCAATTACCTCCTGTCGGACCGTTCCGGTGCGACCCGAAGCCGACCGTCCGACCTGAATCTACCGGGATCACTAACTGAGACTGGCGATGACCCGGAAAGTCATCGGCGAGGCTGTGCGACGGACAGACCAGGACAGCTGGTCACCTCTCGCCATAAACTTGCACTCGCAAGTACCTTGTGGAGTTCTAGTTCATTGCATATGCAGGGACCGTCGAGTTCCAAAATCGGCGGTTTGGCGTAGTTGCGAAAGCAAGACCCGACGTCGCGCGACACAGCGGCCGCACTCGCTGAGCTCGTCCGCAAGGGGATTCCGCGAGCCTCCGGTCTGCAGGCATGGAGGGCATTCCTGAGGGCCCACGCGACGCTGATGCGTCGCCTCGATTCCGACCTCCGCGCCAGGACTGGATCTGGCCTCAACGACTTCGACGTCCTCGGCCAACTCGGCGATGCGGGTGGTTTTCTGCGCATGACGGAGCTGGCCGAGCGCGCCTACAGCTCCCGGTCAGGCATGACGCGACGGGTGGACAAGCTCGAGGCTGAGGGCCTGCTATGCCGCATCGCGCCGGACCAAGATGGTCGCGGCGTTCTGGTCGCACTGACTGACGACGGGGTCAAGCGCCTCGAGAAGCTTGCTGCGGCTCACCTCCGGGCTGTCAACGAACTATTCGTTTCGCGCCTGGACGACAGAGAGCTCGCCGCACTCACGCGCATGCTGAACAAAGTGCACGTCGACGCGACCTTCGGATAGGGTCAGCCGACCGGCATCGAGGTCGCGGTCGCCAGCAGCTCCTTTGCCCTGGGGACTGCCTCTGTCCCGAAGAGCTCGATGCTCCTTAGCAGAGACTCCTGCGACATGCCGGGCATCCCATGCTTCAGGTCGAATCGGTTCGCATTGAGGATTGGCAGGTTTCTCGCGATCTTCACCGCGACGGTCTCGGGCGAGCCCACGTACAGCGCTCCGCGGGGCCCCACCTCGCGTTCATAGAATTCGAAAGTCGGAGGTGGAAATCCGCGTGAAGGGCCGAGCTTGGCGATGATGTCGCGATACGCGGGCCAGAATTCATCTCGCGCCTGCTCGTCCGTCTCCGCCACGTGGCCGGGCGAATGCACGCCGATGGGCAGTCTCGGTTTGCCGAGTTTGGCTAGCGCCTGCATGAAGAGCTGCGAGAAGGGAGCGAAACGGGCGGGCTGCCCACCGATGATGGCCAGCATCAGGTTGAAGCCGTGCCGGGCGGCGCGCAGCACCGAATGCGGGCTGCCGCCGACGCCGATCCAGACCGGCAGCGGCGCGTCCAGGTGAGGAACGATGTCCTGGTTTTCGAGCGCAGGCCGCATCCTTCCGCTCCAGCTCACCGGACCGCCCTTCATGATCTCGGCGAACAGGTCGGTCTTTTCCTCGAACAGCTCCTCGTAGTCGGCGAGGTCATAGCCGAAGAGTGGAAAGGACTCGATGCTCGAGCCGCGTCCGAGCACGACCTCCGCCCTGCCGTTGGAGATGGCGTTCAGGGTTGAGAAGCGCTGGAACACCCTGACCGGGTCGTCCGAGCTTAGGACGGTCACCGCCGAGCCAACGTGGATGCGCGACGTGCGCGCGGCGATCGCGGCCAGCGCAACGTCGGCCGCCGGCATCGGGAAGTCGTCTGTGTGGTGCTCGCCGACGCCGAAGAAGTCCAGCCCCACCTGCTCGGCCAACACGCCCTGTTGGACCACGTCGCGGATGGTCTGGGCATGGGTCGACGGCCGGCCATTGTCTGAAGTCAGATCGCCGAAGGTGTCGAGGCCGAAGGTCAACGGAAAGGGCCGTTCGCTCATGCGGGAATCAACTCCATGGCACGCTCGAAGTCGGCGCGCCTCATAGGAATGCCAAAAACGGGCCCATCCGGCTGCAGGCGGCGACCGGCGGCGAGTCCGCCGACCAGGACGGGATCGAAGCCGATGCGGTCGACGAATGCGCGTACCAGGTCCAGCGCGGCGGGGTCGTCGCCGGCGATGCCGAGCGCCCGGCGCCCAGGATCTCCGGCGGGGGCAGCCTCCTCGTCCAGTTGGTGATACCCGAGGTGGTTGAGCGTTTTGACGACGCGCGAACTGGAAAGCCTGGCGGCGACCCGCTCGCTGCTCCCGATGTCGCCGCGCTCGAACTGGGCCAGCGTGCCGTTCACCTCGGGCCAGTAATTCATCATGTCGATCACGACTTTGCCCGCGAGGAGGGCAGGATCCAGCGCGGCGAAACGGTGAAGCGGTATCGCCAGAATGACCAGGTTTGCGTCCGCGACCGCTTCGGCCGGGCGGCGAGCGTTGGCGCCCGGCGCCATGACATCAAGGGTGAGCGAGATCTCCTCCGGGTCATGCGCGGTCGCAACGTCGACCCTATATCCCGCGTCGGCCGCGAGTCTGGCGATGACGCGGCCCACGTGGCCGGCGCCCAGGATCGCCACCTTCGTCTCTTCCCCTTCCGCCACCATACCGGCGATAGTTGCAAATGCAACTATGTCTAGATTATTCCCGATTCACGATTAGGCTGACCATCGACTCGGCCGCACGGCCAGGACGCCGCGTTTGTACTAAGAACTTGGCAGGGGCGGAAGGATTCGAACCCTCGGCCCTCGGTTTTGGAGACCGATGCTCTGACCAGGCTGAGCTACGCCCCTGTGCCGCCTAGGCATTCTACCCAACCCCCCGATGGCGACCCCCGCGCCACGACTAGCATCGATTCTCTTGAGCGCGACGGCTTCGGGCGACCTGCCCGTCCTCATTGTCGGCGACGTCCACGGCGACCTCGAGCGCCTCTTCGCCGCACTCAAGCCCTACCCGGCGGACAGCTGGCACACCATCTTCCTGGGCGACCTTGTCGACTACGGGGCGTTCGGTGTGGGCGCGCTCCGCTACGCGCGCGACCGCGCGAACACCGACGTCCTCCTCGGCAACCACGAGGTCGCGATGCTCTGGGCGCTGCGCGATCCGGCGCGGGTCGGGTTCTGGATCAGCATCGGCGGCCAGCTCCACGACCTGGAGGAGCTCACACGCGATGAGCCACTCCAGGACTGGATGCGCTCCCGCCCTGCCCTTCTGAAGCTCCCGGACCGCACGCTCGTCCAGCACTGCGGCAACGACGCCTACCTCGACCTCGTCAGCATCGCCGAGGAGGACCTGGTCGCCGCGGTCAACCACAGGGTGCACGACCTCCTGCACGGCGGCGGCGAGTCGCTGCTTTGGGATTTGTTGAGCAGCCGCAACATCTTCGAGAACCAACTGTTGCGATTGGAGCGCTGGCTGGAGCTGACCCACTCGAGCCGTGTTGTGTTCGGCCACCGGCCGCATCGCAGCTCCAGGCCCGAGGTCTATCACGGAGGCAAGGCGATCAACTTCGACGGCGGCCTGTCCCGAGCGCACCGCCTGTACCAGCGCGGCTCGCCGCTCACGGCGAGCGTCGGGCCGCTCAGCGACTAGGCGACCGCGGCCGGCCGGCAGTCCTTGCACGGCCGGTAGCCCGCGGCGCGCGCCTCGGCCTCGTCGTGGAAGTAGACGAAGTTCTCCTCGCGCGCATGCCGGCCGTGGTAGCAAGTGGGAAAGCAGAACACCTTCGTCGTGCGCACGCCCTCATACCGCAGGCCGGCACGAGCCAGCTCCTGCAGGCGTTTCAGCTGCACGCCTTCGAGCGTCAGGATGTCGCGCTTCGCCTCGGGTCCCCCACCGCCATAGTTCCCGATCACTCCGTCGGTGCGGATCACGCGATGGCACGGGATGAAATAGGGGATCGGATTGTTGGCCAGCGCCGTGCCCACGGCGCGCACCGCTGCAGGGTGTCCGATCTCGCGCGCGATCCATCCATAGGGCCGCACCTGGCCGCGCGGAATGTCCAGGGTCTTGCGAAGGACAGCCTGGCTGAAGGGTGTGAGCCCGCGGAGGTCGAAGCGCATCCGCTTGTTGCCCTCGAGCTGGTCCTCGATCTTGGCCGCGAGGTCTTGTGGCGGAGCCACGCGCACGAGCTGCCGCCCGATCTCCTTGCGAAACCAGCCCTCGAACTCCGCCGCCGACTTGCTTCGCATCGCGGCGGAAACACCGAGCCTGTTCCAGGCCACATAGACAGGACCCAGCACCGTGTCGAAAACCGAGTACGAATCGGCCATCCCGGCCTGCGCGAGAACGCGGTCGGCAAAACCGGCCGGCGCGCGCACATCGCCCAGCCGTCTCAGCTCAAGCGTCGCCGTTGTCATGGTTCTCTCCTCTCAGCATTTTCAGTCCACGGTGGACATTCGCTTTCACCGTCCCCACCGGCTGGCCCAGCGCTTCGGCCGCTTCCGCATAGGACAGCTCGTGCACGTGACGCAGCACGACCGCCTCTCGATAGCGGAGGGGCAGGCTCGCCACGCGGGCCGCGAGCTCGTCGATCTCCGCCCGCATCAGCACGTCCTCCTCAGGGCCCGACGCGTGGGAGGGCTCGCTGCCGTTCAGCTCGACGAGGCGCGGCCGCACACCGCGCATCCGGTTGCGCACGACGTTGACCGCGATGCGGTGCAGCCACGCCTTCTGCTTCAGCTCCCTGACGCGGTCCGGGGGGTACGTGCAGAGGGCGCGGAACGCCCGCATGAACGTGTCCTGTGCGACCTCCTCCGCGTCGTGTCGGTTGCCGGTCAGCGCGAACCCCAGAGCGTAGATGCGGTCCTGATGATCCCGGACCAGCCGCTCGAAGACTCGTTCGGTTCCCTCCATCAGCCTCCTAAACACATCCCCGGCCCGCTGGGTTGCAGGGAACCATGATGCGGTCGTCGGTGTACATGATGCATTCCGATGGAGGGCCGGCCAGCGGACGATTCCGTGCTGATCGCGCGCGCGGTGCGCGGCGATTCGGCCGCCTATGAGGAGATCGTGCAGAGATACCAGCAGGTCGCGTTCCGCACCGCCTACGTCGTGACCGGTTCGGCACCGGACGCGGAGGACGCCGCGCAGGAGGCGTTCGTCAAGGCATTTCGCGCGCTCGACCGTTTCCGGCCGGACGCCCAGTTCCGGCCGTGGCTGCTGCGGATCGTCGCCAACGAGGCTCGCAACCGTGTGCGGTCGTCCGGCCGCCGGCAGCACCTCGAGCTTCGGTTGGCGGAAGGCTTCCGCCCGGCGGATGCGGCCCCATCCGCCGAGGCGGTCGCCCTCGCCACGGATGAACGAAGGCGGCTCCTCGCCATGGTCAACGCGTTGAGCGGGGACGACAGGACCGTCATCGCCTGCCGCTACTTCCTCGAGCTGAGCAGCGAGGAGACCGCCGCGGCCCTCAACGTCCCGGAAGGAACGGTCAAGTCGCGGCTCTCCCGAGCCCTGGCCCGACTCCGCCCCCAGTTCCAGGAGGCGGCAAATGCCTGACCTCGAAGAGCAACTGTCCGCACTCGGCGCGGCAGTCGAATGGCCGCCAACACCACATCTCCTCCCCTTTCATGGGGAGGTGCCGAGCGAATCCCAGCAGAGGGGGCCAAATCTCCTCCCCACCGTGTGGGGAGGTGGCGCGCAGCGCCGGAGGGGGCTCCCCCTGGCGCATAACCGCTGGGCCCTGGCCGCCGCCGCCGTGTTCCTGATCGCCGCCCTGCTGCTCGCCTACACCCCGACCCGCAACGCAATCGCGGGCTGGATCAACCTCCACACCACGATCCAGAGGGTGGAGCACCCTCCAACGCCGTCGCCGCTTCCGTCGGGTTCCCTGGGTAGCCAGCTCGGCCTGGGCACACCCACGACACTCAAAGATGCGCAGGCCCAGCTGTCGTGGAAGATCACTGTGCCGTCGTCGCTTGGCGCCCCCGACGCGATCTACCTCCAGATGCCGCCGGTCGGTCCATCCGGCGGCGAGGTGACACTGGTCTATGCATCGCGTTCGGACATCAAGGTCTCAGGGCAGACCGGGGTGTCGGTGCTCGTCACGGAAGCTCGCGGAAAAGTCGACGAGAGCTTCTTCTTCAAGGTCCTGGGGCCTGATGCCCACCTGGACAACGTCACCGTCAACGGTCACCCCGGTTTCTGGCTGTCGGGCAAGCCGCACGACTTCGCATTCCAGGACGCGAGCGGCGACTTTCGCATGGAGACCCTGCGCCTGGCCACGAACACCCTGGTCTTCGACAACAACGGCACGATCGTGCGCATCGAGGGCGACATGACCAAGGAGCAGGCGCTCCAGATCGCGACCTCGCTCGGCTGACGGAACCCCGACACCCCGGGCGGTGTATAGGCGGCGAGGTGAGAAGCATGCGGGCACTTGGCACGATGGTTGCTCTGCTGTTCATAGCCGGCTGCGCGACGGCGCAACCGCAGGCGAAGATCGCCGGCGATTACAAGCTCTACGAGGCGGCGAACACGACGCAGCGGGGATCCTTCATCGCCGTGATCGACTCGAGGTCCGGCACCATGGAACGCACGCTTCCCGTCGGCACCCCGTCGAGTGACTGGAAGCACCTGTATTCGGTTATCGCCACCTCCCTGGTCGACACCAATCCGCTGACCGGGACGACGCAGGGCACGCTGCTCCTGCCAGGGTCCTACCAGCTTCCCCCCGCCACGTACACGGGCTTGCCCGGCGGCCTGTCGCCGGACGGGAGCTGGCTGGTCCTCGAGTCCTTCGACAGGTCCGCCGGCGCGTCTCCGACCGCGACCCACCTGCTGGTCGTCGACACGTCGACGCTGAAGATCAAGCACCAGGTCGACCTCGTCGGGTACTTCGCATTCGACGCCCTGAGCAACGACGGGCAGCGCCTGTATCTGATCCAGTACTTGAACGGGACCGAGTATTACGTCCGGCTGTACGACGTCGGCGCCGGGCGGCTCGACGCAAATATCGTGGTGGACAAGGCCGACGGCAACCAGGCCATGGTCGGCCAGCGCCTCTCAGGTGTCGCCGGGGTCGAGGGTCACTGGCTCCTCAGCATGTATGTCCGCCAGCACGACGGCCCCTTCATACATGCCCTGGGCCTCGACGGGGCCTTCGCGTTCTGCGTCGACCTGCCTGGTACGGGATTCGCCTCGGATCTAAACCAGTTCCATTGGTCGATCGCGCTGAGTCCCGACGGCAAGAGCCTGTACGCTGCCAACATCTCGACGGGCACAGTGGCCGTGATCGACACCCAGCAGCCCGAGGTGAAGAGGACCGCCCACATCAGCCTGAGTGGGTCGTCCGCACTCTCAAGCCTGACGGTCCACGCACAGGAGTCGGGCGCGAACGCCGCCGTCGTCAGTCCGGACGGAAAGACGCTGGTCGTGGGCGGCGCGGGGGGCGTGGTGTGGATCGACACCGCGACCCTCCAGGTCCGGTCCCAGGCGCTCACCGAGTGGCACATCGCGAGCCTGGGCCTGAGCCCCGACGGTCAGAACCTCTACGCCGTCAACGACGCGGGATCGATCGCCGAGATCTCGATGGGGTCGGCAAGCGTCGCCGCCAGGTTCCCCGCCCAGGGTCAGCCGGCGGAGCTCATGCGGGTGGCTGCTGCTTAGGCTCGTAGCCGCGGCACTGCAGGATCGGGAGGCGCGGGTAGCGCGGAAAAGACCGGTCGGTCAGCGACCTCTGGCACATCCAGAAATCGTTCCGGGCGCCCTTGACGACCTTGGAGTGCTTGCATGACGCGCACAGCCCGACTTCCACGTCTCCCAATCATGTAGCCCTTAGCGCGCCGGCGCCGGAGCCGGATCCAGGTCAGAGTCATTTCGCAAGACACGATCGCCCCGCGCTGTCAGACGGCTGTCGAACGAAGATCAGGCCTTTGTAAGGGCCGGCACCGAGTTCAAGGCTTTGATCAGTCGCTCGAGATTGTTAGCGATCCCGTGCTTCTGCCCGAGCTCCTCGACCCGCTTCGGGTCCTCCGGATAGCGATCGCGCCGGCCCGGCGGCACAGCGATCGGCAGATCGGCGACCGGCGGGACGACGCGCATCGCCTTCTCGAGGTAAGCCGCGTCGGAGGCGCGGAAGATGCCCGCCTTGAGCATCGCCGGGACCGACTTGTAGCGGGCCACCAGCCCCGCCGCCTTCTTGTCGCCTACACCCGCGATCCCAGGCAGCCCGTCGGACGGGTCGCCGCGCAGGATCGCGTAGTCCGCATACGAGCGCCCTGGAATCCCGTAACGCCGCGCGACCTCAGTCTCGTCGACCTCCACCATGCCGCCCTTCTGCGGGTACAGCACGATGACCTCCCTGTCGCGGACCAGGCTGAACAGGTCGCGGTCACCGCTCGCGATCTCGATCGGCGGGCTCACCTTCGCAGCCAGCGAGGCGATGATGTCCTCCGCCTCGTAGCCTTCGAGCCCGACGACGTCCACACCGA
Organism: Candidatus Sulfotelmatobacter sp.; assembly: GCA_035602465.1. Lineage (GTDB taxonomy): Bacteria > Chloroflexota > Dormibacteria > Dormibacterales > Dormibacteraceae > 40CM-4-65-16. The sequence goes on from DATNMQ010000155.1 coordinate 11,888, forward strand.
CCGCGGTGAGGGAATCGAGGATCACCGGCACCTGCGGGATCAGCGCCGGCGGGATCGGCTCTCCGGTTCGATGCTCCTTGTAGCTGGGCACGAGCTCGACGCGCCAGTCAGGGCGCCAGTCCTCGTCTGTCGTGAAGGCAAGGTGTTTCGGCCGCCTGTCGGTGACGTAGCGCGCGAGCGTGTCCAGCGTGCCGCGCACCCCGTTGTTGGGCTTTCCATCCGGCCCGCGCATCGTTTGCGGTATCGCGTAGAACGCGCGAAAGAACATGCTCGAGCCGTCGACGAGCAGCCACTCAGGCAAGACCGAGACATGCTACCCGGGCGGTAAGATCGCGGCGGCTTGAGGCTGATTCGCTTCGGCGTCGTTGCACTGCTCTTGCTCTCGTGCTCGACCCAGGCCTCGCCTCCGCCATCGCCGTCGCCGAGCCCGCAGGCCGCAGACCTGCGCACACGCATGGACCTGCTGCTCGGCGAGAACATCATCCTCATCGCGAAGGTGTCCGCCGCGGCGGTCAATCACTCCGATCAGTACTCGAGCTACGCGATCGCGCTGGGGGCCAATGCCGACGACCTCGCGAACCTGATGCGCCGGGCGTTCGGCAACACCGCCGCGGACGAGTTTCGAGCCCACTGGACCGCGGAGAACGCAAGCTTCGTCGACTACGCGAACGGAGTGGTGACGCACAGCCAGGACAAAGCTGACGCGGCGACGTCAGCCCTGGACAAGGAATCGATACTCCTCGCTGAGTACATGGCATCCCTGGTGGCCTTTGTCGACCCGACGCGATTCGTGTCTCCGCTGCGCAACCAGGTGACGGCGGTCAAGAAGGTGGTCGACGACGAGTTCGCGCAGAACGTCACCGCGATGTACGCCGACCTGCACCTCGCGTACTCGAGCGTGCTGGACGTCGGAGATCTCATGGCGACGCGAATCGCCCAGAAATTTCCGGACAAGTTTCCAGGCGATCCGTCACTCCCCTCAGTGGCTCGGCGGGTGACGGTAAACGGCCTGCTGCAGGAGCACGCCTACCTCGCCACGATGGCGACCGACGCCGCCATCAATGGGCGCGCCGCCGAGAGGCAGCAGGCGTTTGCCGCGCTCTCCGCCAATGCAAACGCGATCGGCTCGGCGCTCAAGGACGGGAACGTCGGCAAGGTCTGGGCGCAGGAGGTGCTCGCGGTGGCGGCGTACGCCGACCACAACGACGCCGCCTCGAAGAAGGGCCTGACCGACACCTTCGTCGCGCAGCTCTCTTCAGCTGCGCACGTGCCGGCGAACCTGGTCACCGAGGAGGCCGGAGCGATCGTGAAGGTCATCGACGACCAGCGGGCCAAGGCGTACAAGACGGTTGCCGGTGACGATCGGGCCGCGGCGACGGCGATGCAGCCGATCGCCGACGCGATGACCTAGAGGCGCGGCCGGAAGACCTCGGCGAGATATTCGGTGATCCAGGTGGTCCAGATCCGGGTGAAGCGACGAGCAGCGCAGCGAGCGCATCGCTAGATGCGTGAGCGAGCAGCGCAGGAGCTGAACCCGGAGATGGGCCGCATGGGCGCCGAAGATCCGCCGACGGCCTTGCGGCCGAGCCTCTTAGTCGAGTGCCGAGGCGATGATCTCCAGCCCGGTCGCGGCCTCTTCGGGATTGAGCACCAGAGCCGGGCTGATCCGGACCGCCCTGCTCCCGGCCGTCAGCAGAAGAAGGCCCCGCTCGAAAGCCGACTGAACCAGCTTCGCGGCCAGCTCCGGGGTCCTGAGCTCGATGGCGAGCATCAAGCCCATGCCACGGACGTCGGTCACGTCCTTGTGCGTCGCCGCGATCTCGCGCAGGCCGTCCTGCAGGACCGCGCCCACCATGGACGCGTTCTCCATCAGGCCGTCGTCGAGCAGATCGAGGGTGGCCAGGCCGGCGGCGCACGCCACCGGGTTGCCGCCGAACGTGCTGCCGTGCGAGCCCGGGGGCCAGCTCATCTGCTCGGCCCGCGCGATGAAGGCGCCGAGCGGCAATCCCGATGCGATGCCTTTCGCGAGACACACGATGTCCGGCTCGACGCCCCAGTGCTCGATCGCCAGCAGATGGCCTGTGCGTCCCATCCCGGACTGCACCTCGTCCGCGACCAGCAGGATGCCGTGCTTCTTGGTCAGCTCGCGCAGCCGGGGCAGGAAGTCATCGGGCGGCACCAGGTAACCGCCCTCGCCCTGGATCGGCTCGACGAAAACCGCGGCCACCGACTCAGGTGGCGCGACGGTGCTGAACAGCTCCTCGATCCGGTCCAGCGACTGGTCGGTCGTGATGCCTCGGGACGCGGTCGGGAATGGAGCGTGGAACACAGAGGAAAGAAGAGGTGCGAACCGCCGGCGCTGGCTTGCCTTCGATGCGGTGAGCGACAGCGCTCCGAAGGTGCGGCCGTGGAAGGCTCCGAGGAAGGCGATGTAGCTCGGCCGCCCCGTCGCGAAGCGCGCGAGCTTCATGGCGCCTTCGATTGCCTCCGCGCCCGAGTTGGTGAAGAACACTTTTGCGGGGGTGCCGGGCAGGATCTTGGCCTCCAGCCGTTCCGCAAGCTCGATCTCGGAGCTGTAGTAGAAATCGGTGCCAGACATGTGCAGGAATCGCCTCGCCTGCTCCTCGATCGCGGCCACCACCTTGGGATGCGAGTGGCCCGTGGTGACGACTGCGATGCCCGCCGTGAAATCGAGGAACCGATTGCCGTCGACGTCGGTCACCCAGCAGCCCTTGCCCTCTTGCATCACGAAGGGATAGGCGCGGGTGAAGCTGGGAGACATGGCCCTGGCGTCGCGGGCGATCAATGCCGCGGCCTTAGGCCCTGGAAGGGGCGTCCTGATCTCCGGCCTCACCGGCGGGAAGGTATCAGAATGTTTGGATGGCGAAGGCCAAAAAGCGCGCGCGTTCTGACAGCGCCGACGGCAAGTCAGCGCTGACGGGCAAGACCAAGACCGCCGAACCCGCGATCCGGCCGGCCACCCAGGACGACCTCAAGGCGATCCTCGGCATCTACAACTGGGCCATCAACCAGACCTTCGCGACCATCGATTCCGAGCCGCTCGACGCCGAGGAAGCGCAGGAGTGGTGGGAGATGCACGGCCGGCGCTCGAAGCTCGTGGTCGCGGTCGACGAGACGGGCGTGATTGGCTGGGCACGCCTGCTCCCCTGGAAGCAGCGCGGCTTTGACGTCGTCGAGAGCCTGGTCTACGTGGATCCGGTCCATCACGGACGTGGCCTCGGCACAGCGCTTCTGACCGAGATGATCCGCGAAGCGCGGGGCCTCGGCTACCTGACGATCGTGGCCAGCATCGCGAAGGACAACCGCGCCGGCCTGGCCCTGTACACGAAGCATGGGTTCTCGGTCGTCGGCACGATCCACAACGCGGCCCACAAATTCGACCGCTGGATGGACATCACCCTCGTAGAAAGAGCCCTGGACTAGCCCCGGGCTTTTCCCTCTCCCCGAAGGGGAGAGGGTCAGGGTGAGGGGCGCGGAAGAAAGGAACTGGGAAGAGGGTGGCTGGGTGGCCTTGGTTGCTAGGGTTCGGTGCTCGGGTGAATGGATTTGCGTGTGAATTCTATTGACAACGAACGCCTGTTTGGTACAATATTCTCATGTCGGACGAGCTCGAACGGCTGGAAGCTGCGGTCCGCGTTTTCGACCTCGAGGCTGAAGACGATTTCGTCGATCCAGGGCGCCTTGCCGCTGTAATCGATCGTCTCACGGGAAAGCTCTGCCGAGTTGTCCATGCGTCTCGGAAGCGGGGCGACCACCTGCTCGACGGCTGCAGCGCGGTAACGCTCGTCTCGATCGACTGCAAGATGTCGCGGACCTCGGCCGCCGACCATCTCTGCGTCGGCGAGCAGCTCCAGTCCCTGCCCCGCGTGGCCGATGCGTTGAGCTCAGGCCAGATCGGCTACCAGGCTGCCTCGGTGATATGTCACTTGAGCGAGCAGGTGGGCGAGAAGCGAGACCACATCGACGAGGAGCACTGGATCGGCTACGCGAAGCAGTTCTCGATCAAGGACCTGCGCAACCTCACCGCGCACG
>DATNMQ010000107.1:0-2304 GCA_035602465.1 Candidatus Sulfotelmatobacter sp.
CCTCGGGGACGCCGAGCTCCTCGCGGGCGTTGCGCCACTCCTTGCCGAAGTTGTTCGGGTCTCGGAGGGTGCCCGCCGTCGACGGGAAGATCACCGCCTGCTGTCCGAGATATGGCAGCGCGCGGCGGTCTCGCAGCATGGCGACGGCGAACCGAGGAAGCGGCACCGTGCGGAGGCCGGCTGCCGACTTGGTCGGCTCTTCCGAGTTAGTGGGGGTCTGGTGTGACCGAATGTGTGCGTGTCGGTGACTGATTAAGGGCTCGCGCCCTTGTGAACTGGGTGTTCTCACGCATCCAGGTCACGAGAAAGGCGCGAGCTTGTCCAACGGTAGTACATTGCTGCTCGGTCTCGAAGGAATCGTCGTCGACACGGTGCATGTGGGCGACGACGGCGCCCGCGTGGTCGGAGTCGGTACCGCCGCCGAGTGGGTCGGCAGGTGTCCCGAATGCCGGACGCGGTCGTCCCGCTCGCGGGGCTGGGTCACCACCCGCCCGCGCGATGTCAAGATCGGCTCGGACCGGCCGCAGATCGTGTGGCGGAAGCGGAAGTGGTTGTGTACCAACATGTCGTGCGAGCGGAAGTCGTTCACCGAGGCGACACCGACGGTTCCGGCGAGGGCGCGGATGACCACGCGGGCGAAGTCGGAGATGGCGCGCGCGGTGCTCGACGACCTGCGGCCGGTTGTGGCGGTCGCCGAGGCCTACGGCTGCTCCTGGAACACCTGCCACGACGCGGTCGCGGCGACCGCCGACCCGGTGCTCGAGACCGAACCGGAGCCGGTGGCGGTGCTCGGGATCGACGAGACCCGAAGGGGGAAAGCGAAATACGAGACCTGCCCGGACACCGGGAAACGAATCTGGATCGACCGGTTCGACACAGGGCTGGTCGACATCACCGGCACCGGCGGATTGTTGGTGCAGCTCAACGGCCGCTCGGCCAAACCTGTGTCGGACTGGCTCGCCGAACACGACCCGGCGTGGCGCGCCGCGATCACGCACGTGGCGATCGACATGTCGACCACCTACGCCAAGGCCGCCCGCGACGCGCTGCCGCACGCGCAGCTGATCGTAGACCGGTTTCACCTGGTCAAACGAGCCAACCAGGCGGTCGAGGCCGTGCGGCGGCGCATCACCTGGGAGTCGCGGGGCCGGCGCGGCCGCAAGGCCGACCCGGAGTGGCTCAACCGGCGTCGGCTGCTGCGCGCCGCCGAACGGCTCACCGACACCCAGCGCGCCCGCCTGGTGGCCGCGCTGGACGCCGCCGACCCTAACGGCGACATCCTGGCCGCCTGGATCGCCAAGGAGCTGCTACGGGAGGTGCTAGCGTGCACCGCCACCGGCGGCATGCGCTACGACATCTGCGCCGCCCTGCACCGGTTCTACGCGTTCTGTGCCGCCACCACGGTGCCCGAGATCCACGACCTCGCCGAAACGATCGAAACCTGGCAGGCACCAATGATTCTCGCGATCACGACCGGCCTGTCCAACGCCCGCAGCGAAGGCTACAACCGCATCGTCAAACACGTCGGCCGCATCGCGTTCGGCTTCCGCAACCCCGACAACCAACGCCGCCGGGTACGGTGGGCCTGCACCCGCCAGTCACGGCGAGTGCCGCTCAGGACCAGGCAACTACGCCCCTGTTAAGTCGGAAGAGCCCCCAATAGTCGACCCTCCAACGGATCCCTCAGTGCGTTCATATTCGTGTCGAGGTTCGCGGAGGGAGTGACGAAGGAGATCATCGAGATCGGCGTGCCCTGCTCCTGGGCGACCGGCGCCGCGTGAATGCACCGCGGTCGGTGGCCGGAATTCCTCGGGCACGCCGCCAGCGGTCTGGTTCGAGAGCTCGATTGAACATCCACCTGTCTGGCGGAGATGACAGCCGGCACCTCATCGACCTCCTCGAGAGTCGGGCGACGTAACATTTTGTCGGCCCGCGCAAGCGAAGCAGCCTTCAGCGGCGGCTTAGAACGAAGGTTGTCCGTGAGGCAGCGCGCCGATAACGACGCACTCCATTCCGGCGCAGGCGGCAATAGACGTGCAACAGGCAAGCGGACCGATTTACTACGGCGCCGCAAGGTCGCGTTGCGCGATTACGGTTACCGTTTTTTCATCGTGTTCATCGCCAATGAGGGAGGACCGACCGGAAAGAACCCCGAGCAGTACAAGGTGGTCTGCTGGGGATGCCCGCCCATCAAACCGCGACGACTGGGCAAGAGAAACTGAGCCGTTCGCGGAAGCACCTCAGTGCTGGCGCAGCAATCTGAAGTTGCTGAACGGACGCCGTTCGGGAAGATCCTCGGCGTGC
>DATNMQ010000040.1:0-1300 GCA_035602465.1 Candidatus Sulfotelmatobacter sp.
TGTCCGGCCCGGACACATAGGTAACACCACGTACCTATGACATGGGTGACAACCTCGTGCCGAACGGGTTGTCGAGTGGTTGCAAGGTTTTCTGCTCTAGGTCGAAGTATCCGAGATCATAGTGCATGAAGCTGACAAGCCAAATGCCGTCGTCGACCTCCTTGATGCCGAGTCTCTGACCAGCCAGCACGGTGGAGATGTTGATCCTCTTGCGATGCAGGCAGAGGCGTCCGCAGGCGGTGACGAGAACGTCGCGGTCATGGAACGGATAGGTCAGTTCCGGCAGGCCGTCATAACGGCGTGTTGAGGCGAGGTAGAGTTCGGCGGGGCACTTCATATCGAGTGCCTGATGCGGCCGTTCGGCATTGAACTCGCGGACGAAGGCATCGAAGCGGTCCTGCTGCTGCAGACTGTTGAAGCCCGGTGGCCGGGTAGCTTCCTTTTTGAGGGTGAGGTGCATGCGCTCGTGGCGGCCATTCTGCTGGGGATGGCCCGGCTTGATGCGCTCGATCGCGATGCCGAGCCGGAGCCACCAGACCGAGAGCTTTGAGAGATTGAACAAGGCATTGGGACTGGCGAAGGGCACGCCGTTGTCGGAGCGAATGGCAAGCGGCAGGCCCCGTTCGCGGAACAGCCGTTCGAAGGCCGTGCAGGCGGTGTCTTCGCGGGTTGAATCGAGCGCTTCGCACAGCAGCAGGAAGCGCGAGGCATGGTCGGTGACGGTCAGCCGATAGCAGTACCGTCCGTTGCCTAGCTTGAACTCGCCCTTGAAGTCGGCGCACCACAGATCATTCGGTCCGGCGCCCTCGGACAGCGGCGTGCCGCGCGCGCGATGGCGCGGCCCGCCGCCGCGCTTGACCAGATCATGACGATCGAGAACCGCATGGATGGTGCTTTTGGCCGGAACCCTGACATCCCCGTCGAGCCGCCGGACCAGGAGCTCGCGGATCTTGCGGGCTCCCCAGTGCGGTTTCTCGGCCTTGAGCCGGACAATCAGGCTCTCAATCTGAACCGGCAGCTGATTGGCATAGCGCACCGGCCGCCTTGAGCGGTCGCTCAGTGCTGCCAGCCCGTGCTCCTTGTAGCGATCGAAAATCTTGTAGCCGGTCTTGCGCGACACGCCGAAATCCCGGCAGACGTCCGTCATGGCCTCCCCGTCCAGCAGGCGGGCGACAAAGCGAAGGCGTTCTTCCATAACCGAACTCGCTTTCCACGGCATCCACACCTCCCGCTTGCAAAAAAGCGAAAAGTGTAACCCATGTGTCCGGTACGAAATGTCACCTATGTCTCGGGCCGCTCA
>DATNMQ010000052.1:0-1865 GCA_035602465.1 Candidatus Sulfotelmatobacter sp.
CGCATCGTCGCAATCGAGTTCGGGATGTGACGTTCGGGTCGCAGTGGCGGAGCCTCTGGGTCGGTAACCGTTGGAAACCGCAAGTTTCTTGAACGGCCTGGTGGAACGAGATCCCGAGGGGGGAATCGTCTCCCTCTCGGAGACCAGGAATCCGTAGGCCGCGATGCACAGCGTAGCGTGATGGTGGAAGCCACGCCAACCTCGCCCTTCGAAATGCCCGAGCCCGACCTCTTGTTTGAGATCCTGATAATCGCGCTCGATGCGCCATCGCAGCTTGGTTAGATCGACTAGCCTTCCGAAAGTGATCGTTTCCGGCAACGTTGAAAGCCAGTATTTGGTCGGCTCGTCCTCACCTTCTGGCCATTCGATCAAAAGCCATTCTTCCGGTCGGCTTTCGGTGAGCTGGTAATCTCGATGCGCGACGCAAACGCGCGCGCGAGCGAAGCGCGACGATAGCCGCTCGGCCGCACCCTCTCGCCACTTGATCGTGCGCCAGACCCGCTTAGGAAGGCAAAGAGCAAGCTCCTTGACCGAAATCGGTTGATGCTTGTGGTCGCGGCGCAGCAGCTTTGGTGGTCGCCCTTTGCCCGACCATTTTTTCGGCGGCAGCGGCGCCGTGTCGGATGTCCACACCGTGGTGTTTGGCAAGATACCGGCCACATAGGTCAACCCCAACGCGCTGATGCTGGTCCGCAGGTCCGTGTTGCAGCCATATCCGGCATCCATCAGCACCACGCCGCGAGCAAGCCCGGCTCTGCAGGCCGCTTCGATCTGCTCAAGCGCGATCTCCGGCTTGGTCTTAAAGCTGATCTCCTTGGGCACGCCCGCTTTGCGCCGACGTTTCTTATCTGCCGCCCATTCCTGCGGCAGATAGAGACGATACATCGCCGGCAGACTGGCGTGGTGATTGGCAAGCGACAGGGACACCGCGACTTGGCAGTTATCCTGCTTGCCGAGCTGCCCGCAATATTGACGCGCCACACCGACCGAATGCGCTCCCTTCTTGGGAAAACCGGTGTCATCGATGATCCACGCTTCGATCGGTCCATGGCGCTCTATCGCCGGCAGTACCATCTCACCCACTTTGGCCAAAACACCCTCGTCAGACCAAGGCGATTGGCCGACGAAGTGCAGCAGCGACTGATGCTGCGCCGCCGTCCGATCAGGTGCCGTCACCGCTGCCATCGGCTCAACGCTTTTACGCTCCCCCGGCATGATTAAGCCGATGCAATAATCAAACAACGGCCGGGCCCGGTCCGCATGTCCGATCACGCTCACAAGTCCCTCGACAAAAGCCGAAAATCGCGATTCACTGCCGTCTGATGTCCGGAGATCCATATCAGCTCCCGTTGCCGATGCCTGAATCTCAACCGCTAACTGATTCTCACAGGACCTCGCCCGCGACCTTTTGAATCAGACACTTTTCTGACTCAGTAAGATTAGGAATTTGGCGTATCTCGATTGAATGGTCGAAACTCGGATCGCACCTCGCTACCGCGTCTTCAAAGCCGCAAAGATTGAGTTCGGTGGCAGCGCTATTGATTGCACGGTCCGCGACTTGTCGACTACCGGAGCCGCGCTAGAAGTCTCCAGCCAAATCGGCATCCGTGCGAAATTCACATTAGTTGTGCCGGGCGATGGATTACATCTGCCCTGCCATGTCGTTTGGCGCAAAGGATCGGCGTGAGTTCGATTAGCCGCAAGGTGAAAGGTCGCCTCGGTTGGCGGCTCCCATTAAGTCTTCTTTTATGTATCGTAGCCGGAACGATTGCAGGGTTCCCGCGTGACTCATGGAGGTTATGACAGTCGCGTCGGGAACGTGCAGTGCGTTGGAAGCAGATCAAGTTCCAGTCTGAAAGCCTCTT
>DATNMQ010000058.1:0-5675 GCA_035602465.1 Candidatus Sulfotelmatobacter sp.
AGCGCCAGCGCGAGCTGTTCGTTCGCCTCGAGGGCCCAGGCGCGCACGCCGCGCTTGCGGAGGTACCTGGCGAAGTCCTCGGTGTAGCCGTGCACCGTATAGACCTGGTCCGCCCCAGAGCGCTCGACGACCTCCATCAGCTCGTCGAAGTCGCAGTGGTCGGAAAGGTCGAACGCCGCGTCGGCGCCGAAGAGGCGCGCGAACTCGGCGTCCTTCGCCCAGCCTGAGATGAGCGCGGTCCGATATCGGCCCAGCCGGCGGACCTCGTCCTTGCCCGCGGGCGGCGCGATGACGACCCGCTCCCCGATCGGGTCACCGTCGAGCTCGACCCAGTCGGGCAGCGTGCTCCCGGCCGCGGCGTAGTCGCGGGCGCAAGGCGCGCACCGCTTCTCGAGCGCGAAGGCGAAGCCGTACTGCGCCAGCGCGAGCATCACCTCCTCGGTCTTGCCCAGGGCGTGGCACAGCAGGACCGGGGTGACCCGGCTGTCCAGGGCGCGCCGGCACCACCTCGCGATCATCTCCACCGTCGAGTCGGGGTCGCCGAACCGGAAATGTGGGCGGCCGTAGGTGCTCTCGATGATCAGGACGTCGGCCTTGGGCACCGGTGTCGGCGGCACCCCGCCCGGCTGGCGGAGCTTGACGTCGCCCGTGTAGAGCAGCGAGGCCCCGTCGTGCTCGAAGTGAAGCTGCGCCGAGCCGAGCATGTGTCCCGCGGAATGGAGCGTCACCGTCGCGGAGCCGCGGCGCATCGGCTCCCCGTAGCCGAGCATCCGCCAGCCGCGTGGACGCCGCGCCTCCGGGATCAGGGCAAGGGTCTGCGGCGTAAGCAGCGCCTCCTTGTGGCGCCGCGCGTGGTCGGTGTGCGCGTGCGAGATGAAAGCGAAGCTGCGCACCACGAGCGGATCGAGCCAGAGGCGGTGGCCGGGCAGCGATACGCCGTGGTCCCAGACCACCTCGCGGGTCATAGCTTGACGAGAGTCTCTTTGGCAAAGAGATCCGCCGGCACGGCGACTCCGACCGCCGCGTACGCCTCGAATGGAACCCCGATGTCGGCGACGAGGACGCGCCCCTTGAGGTCCAAAAGGCCTGGTTTAGGAAGACCGAGCGTGATGGTCACGTTGGCTCGAATACAGGGAGCGTAGGCCACTCCGGTGTCGGCGTCGAGCCCGGACGGCACGTCGACGGAGACGACCGGCTTTCCCGAAGCGTTGATCGCCTCGATCCACTCGGCGAACTTTCCCTCCGGAGCGCGGGCGAGCCCGGTGCCGAAGATGGCGTCGACGACCACCTCGGCGTCGCCGAGCTGGAGGTCGCTCGCGACCACGACCCCTACCTTGCCCAGCGCCTCAAGTTCCCTTGCCGCCGGTCCGCGCAGCCGGCTTGTGTCTACACAGCACACGGTGGCGAGCCGGCCCCACCGGTGAAGGTGCCGCGCGGCCGCCAGCCCATCGCCCGCGTTGTTGCCGACACCGCAGACCACCGCAGCTCGCTGACCGACGAACCTGGCGATCTGCCAGCCCGCGGCCTCCATCAGCCAGTCGACCGGGATGCCGAAGCGCTCCTCGATGAGCGCGTCTACATCCTTGACCTGCTTACTGGTCAGCGATGGAAGGTCGCTGGACGACAAAGGAGCAGAAAGGGTCGCGGCGGTGGATGGACTCCGCCTGCGAAACGGCGGCGCCTGTGAGCCGCGAGATCAGCTGCGGCGTGATGGTGCAAACCTGAGGAAATTTCAGGGCGGTGTTGCGGAAAGGGCAGTTGTGGATGGTCACCTTGACGCCCTCGGCCGTTTCCGTCTGTTCGGCCAGCGTGCCGGCCCGGCCGATCCAGGCGACGACCCGCTTCATCTTGTCGTCGAAGGCGAGTCCCTCGAGGTCCCGCGCGATGGCCGCCGCGTGCCGTGCCGCGACCCGCGAGAAGACCTCGTCGAGGGCTTCTGGCCCGCCCATCTCCTGGACCTCCTGGAGGACCATCGTCGCGAGCTGGCCGTAGCGCTTGGGGAAGACGGAGTCGGCCCGTTCGGTCAGGGCGAAGAGCAGGGACGGGCGGCCGCGGCCGCTCCGCTCGGGCTGGCTGACCACGAGCCCGTCGCGCTCGAGGTTGGTGAGGTGCTGGCGGACGGCGTTGGGCGTCACGCCGAGGTCGTTGGCGATCGATTCCGCGCTGGATCGGCCCTTGCGCCGCAGCAGCTCGAGGACTTCCATGCGGGTCGAACGGCCGGCGATCATGGGGGGCACATCCGGTCGCTCTCGGGATACTAGCACGGGCTAAAACGATTTATTACAGGTCTACCTTGACAAAATCCGGAGGCCCCGTAAACTTGTACCCGAGGAGATAGAGGTACATGCCAATGATCAAGCAGGCTTCCCGGGCGATCGAGCACATGACCGCGCGCGAGCGGCGGATTCAGCGTGCCAAGTACGCCCGCCGGAACAAGATGCACTACATCGACAAGCTCCTCAACGAGCTCGAGATGTTGAACCTGGCCGACCAGCGGCAGATGCCGCCGGTGCTCTCGGTCGCCATCAACAAAGTGATCGAGGAGTCGCCGGAAGTGACCGTGCTGGCGCAGGCCAAGCCCGCATCCGTGATGGAGGCGATGGACGCTCTTTACGAGATCCAGGACAGCCTCATGTACAACCAGATCGAGGACGAATAGACTTTTCGGCTACTTGAGTAAGCCTCTAAGGCCGGTTTCGAATACGATTCCGGCCTTTTTCTTTGTCTTGCACGGTTTGCACTCGTGTAGTAACCAGATCGGTCTGTGACAGGAGCGTCGCGGTTGTGAAGACCGTGGCTCGCGCGGAGCTCTACGCTTCAGCGTCGTGAGCAGATGGACGATTGTGATGGCCAGCCTCATCGCCATCGCGCTTACTGCGCCGGGTACGGCCGCGCTTGCATGTGGAGGCATGGTCTCCCCCGACGGAACTGCCGACATGCAGGGCATGTCTGCCTTGCTCAGCTATGACGGCGCCCGTGAGGACTTGGCCGTGGTCGTCTCATACGCGGCCCCTTCGGGTCCGTTCGCCTGGCTGATGCCCCTACCGGCGGCGCCGCAGATATCGCAGGCCTCGGTCCAGGGCCTCATCGAGGGCTTCAGAATCACGACCCCGCCGCTTGAATCGGACTATCAACCTCATCTGGGTTTTGGTTTTTCAGGCGCGGCAGCCCCTTCGAGCGGAGTTTTCGAGTTGGGGCGCACCACGATTGGCAACCTCGAGTTCGTCACTCTCGGCGCAACCGACGCTGGGGAGGTGGCAACGTGGATGCAGGCCCACCACTTCGGCTTCCACGACACTCAGCGCGAGTCGATCCAGGGCTATCTCTCCCGGCACTGGGTGCTCGTCGCCGCCCGCACAACCACTGCCGCGCCGGCAAGCGGCGCGATCGCCGTCCGCTTCACGTTCACCACGCCCGACCCGGTCTATCCGCTCGCCATCGCGGGGGCCTCCCACCAGGGGACGCTTCCGATGCACCTTCTGGTTATCACGCCCTACCGGCCGGCGTCGGCCACCTACCCCGAGACCACCGTGCGGCCGGCTTCGAATGGCGAAGAGCCTTCGCCTCAAAGTCGGCTCGAGCTGCGGTATGCATCCACCCTGACGGCTGTGGAGAGGGAACAGGTCGGGCAGACTGTCGCGGTCCCCGCCGGCTCCTGGCTGACGCGTTACGACGCGGAGTGGCAGGTCACGGACCTCCGCATGGACCTGGTCCTCAAACGAGCCGACGAGCAGTCAATGGTTAATTTCGACGAACTCTACCAGCGCTTCCAGGACGAGCGTGACCGCACCAACCAGGCCTACGGGCTGGCCGCCACGGTGGGCGCCTACTGGCTGGCGATCATTCTGATCCTTCTCGTGTCGGGTACCTTCGCGCTCGTACTGGGTGCGGCGTTCGGCGGCTTCAGAAAGACGCGCTAAACGGGCGCCGCGGCGATGCGGTTGATGTACCTCTGCAGGTATGCCGCGTAACCCCAGACCGGAAGCAGGAGTAACGCCACCCCTATGTTGGGCTCGCTGAGGCCGCGCGTTCTGGCCGCGTGGGCCACCCGGCCGGCGGTGGTCGCGCAGCTGAGCAGCCAGGGGATGAAGATCAGGGCGCCCCATGAGATCGCCAGCGCACTCAGCGCCGGCCTCACCTCCTCGCCCCAGGAGCGAAGGCGTTGATTGGCGGCGTAGTGCCAGTAGACGCTGAAGGCGCCCAGCGTCAGCAGGGAGAGGACGAGGACGATCCAAGGGTTGTGCAACAGCCGGCGCGGTGGGCCCTCGGTCTTCGCGTTCATGCCCTCACTCGACACAGCCTAAGTCGCTCGCACGCTCTGCGCCGGAATCGTGACATCTTCGAGCTCGCGTTGGAGTCCCGATAGTGGATGGTTCGCATTCGTATCCCGGAAGGGTTGGTCGGGGGCCCGGGGACCCCGGGGCCTCACGGTCCCGAAATCTGCGCGGTTTCGTCCACCGAGCACGTTTTCGACGTTATGAGCTCATTTCGAGGACTCGCGGGCCGATTTCCAGCCGGTTTGAGCCACCAATGTCGCTTGGATTACTACATGAACTACTACACTTGTCAACGCCAGTCTGAAAATCCCCAGTTCTCGCCGGTCTGAAATTCCCCACTTCAGGACCGATTTCGCCTGAGCGCCCGTTTCAAATTCCCTACCTGAGGCGTCCGACCTAGCGGCCTTTTCTATACCTCGGCTTCGGCCTGGCGGATCCGCCGGCTCAGGGTCTGCAGCAGGTGGTAGGCCACCTCTGGGTGCTCCTTGAGGAACGGCTTGAAGTTCCACTCGGGGATGGTCGCCAGCGTCACCTCGGTGTCGGCCGTGATGGTGGCGCTGCGGCCCTCGTGGTCGAGCAGGGCCATCTCGCCGAACGAATCACCCGGACCGAGCTTTCTCGTCACACCCTGCACGGTCTTCACACTGACCGTCCCGTCGAGGATGACCATGAACCCGACGCCGCCCTCGCCCCGGACGACGATCTCGTGGCCGACCGGGTGCTTGACGGTCTTCATCTGCTTCTCGATCGACCGCACCTCGGAGTCGGGCAGACCTTGAAACAGTTTTGCCTGCTTGAGCTCAACCACTCGCGAAATACTATGCCTTCTTTTTGTCGTCCAGGAACTGCTGGTAGAGCCGGTAGGCCTCCTGCTTTCGGCTGTCGACGATCTTCGTGTAGCCCTGCAGCGTGTTGAGGTTGGCGTGTCCGAGCACCTCCTGGACCAGCCGCACGTCACCGCCGGTCACCTCGAGGAGGGTTGTCGCGGCCGTGTGACGGGCCACGTGGGGGGACTTGAACGACCACGCGCCGAGCTGCTGCCGAATCTTTTTGACAATGTAGCGCGCGCCCGCCGAGGTCAGCCGTCGTGCCCGGTCGTCGCTTGCGGCGCGATCGAAATTGATGAACATCGCAAGGCAGGCGTCCTCGCGCTCCGTGAGGTACTCCTCCATCGCCGCGCGCGCATCCGTGGTGAGGTAGACGCTTCGCTGTTTGGATCCCTTGCCGGTGACGACGAGCCGGTTGCCCGAGCGGGGAAAGTCGGTGCGGTCGAGCGCGAGCGTCTCGGAGATGCGGCATCCGGTGCTCACGAGAAACTGGACCAGCGCGCGGTCCCGTTTGTCCTGCTGCGTGGCGCGAGGCAGCGCGTTGAGGAGGCGATTCAGCTCGTCGGGGTCG
>DATNMQ010000061.1:0-8073 GCA_035602465.1 Candidatus Sulfotelmatobacter sp.
GATACTCGCCGGGCGCGCGCAGGGCGCAATTTCACAAATCACACCGGTCATGCGCCAGTACCGGGAGGCGAAAGAGAAACACCCAGACGGGATCCTGCTCTTCAGGCTTGGCGACTTCTACGAGATCTTCTTCGACGACGCGAAGATCGCCGCGCCGATCATGGGGGTGCAGCTGACCTCCAGGCCGCTCGGCAAGACTGGGCGCGCCCCGATGTGCGGCGTGCCGCACCACGCGTGGCAGTCCTACGTCGGCAAGCTGCTGCGTGCCGGCCACAAGGTCGTCATCTGCGACCAGGTCGAGGCGGCGAGCAAGAACAAGATCGTGCGCCGCGACGTGACGAGAGTCCTGACTCCAGGCACGGTGGTCGAAGACGCGTACCTGGAACCGGCCAAGCCGAACTACCTCGTGGCGGCGTGGACGAAAGGCACAGAGGCGGGCATCGCCGCATGCGAGGTCTCGACCGGCGAGCTGCTGCTCTGCCAGCTGCCCAAGGATCGGCTTCAAGCCGAGCTCGAACGTCTCGCTCCAGCGGAGCTTCTGACGACTCCCGAAGTGGAGGAGTACCGCTTCGATCCTGTGCGCGGGCGGCAGCGCCTGCGCGACATGCTCGGAATCGCCTTTTCGGAATCGGTCGGCGCGGGTGATGCGCCGCTCGCGGTTGGAGCGGCCGGTGTGATTCTGGATTACCTGAAGCAGAACCAGACGCGGGTCGCGCCTGGCACGTTCAGCGTCCGCACATACTCACCCGACGCCACCATGCCCCTCGACGCCGCGACGGTGCGGAACCTGGAGCTTCCGGCGCTCGTCCAGCTCGTCGACCGCACCTCCACCGCGATCGGCGCGCGGCAGCTTCGCAATTGGATGGGAGCGCCGCTGCGGGACGCCGAGTCGATCGAGCTGCGCCTCGCCGCCGTGGACGAGCTGGTCACGGCGGCGACGCTCCGCGATCGCCTCCAAGGCGCGCTGAGACCGGTCGGGGACCTGGAGAGATTGGTCGCCCGCGCCGCGCAGGGTCACGCCAGCGCTCGGGAGCTCGTCGGGCTGCGCCTCTCGCTGGAGGCCCTCCCGGCGGTCCAGGACGTCCTGGGCGCATGCGAAGCCCTGGTGACGCGAGAGCTGGCCGGTCAGGTCACCGGCGCGCCCGAGCTCGTCGACGTCCTGAGCCGTGCCCTCGTGGATGACCCGCCGCCACCCTTCCGCGGCGGTGGTGTCATTCGGCCGGGCTACGACCCTGACCTCGACGCGATCCTCGATGCCTCGAAAGGCGCGCGCGAGTGGATCGCGAACCTCGAGTCTGCGGAGCGCCGCCGCACCGGGATCAAATCGCTGAAGGTCGGCTTCAACAAGGTCTTCGGCTATTACATCGAGGTTTCCCACGCCAACACGGCGCGGCTGCCCGACGACTACGTGCGCAAGCAGACTCTCACAGGCGCGGAGCGCTACGTGACCCCGGAGCTCAAGGAGAAGGAAGCGGTCGTCCTCACCGCGCAGGATCGAATCGCCGCGCGCGAGCTGGAGATCCTGCAAGACCTCGGCGCGAAGGTGGCCGAGGCCGCGCCGGCTGTGAGGGACAGCGCACAGGCGATCGGAATGATCGATGCGATCCTCAGTCTTGCGGTGGCCGCGGCGGAGCGCGATTGGAGACGCCCGGAGGTGAACGCCGGGTTCCGATTGAGCATCACAGGCGGGCGGCATCCTCTGGTCGAGGTGGGCTTGCCCCCGGGTGTGTTCGTGTCGAACGACCTCGAGCTGGACCCCGAGGGCGCGCAGATCGTCATCCTCACCGGTCCCAACATGGCCGGCAAGTCGACGTTCCTGCGGCAGGCGGCGGTCATCGTCCTGCTCGCTCAGTGCGGCAGCTTCGTACCCGCGGAGCGCGCGGTCGTCGGACTCGCCGACAGGGTCTTCACCCGCGTGGGCGCGCACGACGACATCAGCGCGGGCATGTCGACGTTCATGGTCGAGATGACCGAGACCGCCTATATCCTCAACCACGCCACGCGATCATCTCTGGTGATCCTCGACGAGGTGGGGAGGGGGACTTCGACCTACGACGGGGTCTCGATCGCGCAGGCGGTGGTCGAGCACCTGCACGACTCCCCGAAGCTTGGCTGTCGCACGCTGTTCGCCACGCACTATCACGAGCTGACCGCGCTGGCCGAAAGACTGCCGCGCGTCCGCAACGAGCGCGTCGAGGTGCTCGAGGAGGGCGACTCCGTTCGCTTCCTGCACCGGGTCGTACCCGGCGGGGCGGACCGCTCGTACGGCATCCACGTGGCGGCGGTGGCGGGGCTTCCGGCCGGCGTGATCGGGCGTGCGCGCCAGATCCTGGGCGACCTGGAGCGCCAGCGCCCGCTGGAGCCGCCGGAGGTACAGCTCGGCCTGCCGATCGAGCTTGCGCCAGACCCGGTGCGCAAGGAGCTCGAAGAGATCGACCCGTCCGCGTTGAGCCCGCTCGAAGCGCTGCAGAAGCTGTACCAGCTCCGGGCGAAGCTGTCCCCATGATCCAGATGCTTCCGCCGGAGGTTGCCGATGCGATCGCCGCGGGCGAGGTCATCGAACGCCCCGCGTCCGTGGTCAAGGAGCTCGTGGAGAACGCGCTCGACGCGGGTGCGCGGCGCATCAGCATCGACGTTCGGGGAGCGGGGAAGACCTCGCTTCGCGTCAGCGACGACGGCGCCGGCATACCGGCGGAGCAGCTCGTGCTGGCTTTCGTCAGGCACACGACGAGCAAGCTATCGGCGCTCTCCGACCTGGCGGCTATCCAGAGCTTTGGCTTCCGCGGCGAGGCGCTCGCGAGCATCGCGGCCGTCGCCGATGTCGAATGCTCCAGCGGTGGGGCCGTGCTGCGCGTGCGCGCGGGCGAGGTGCAGGACCAGGGCGCTGGGCCGCTGCTGCCCGGGGTTGCCATTGAGGTCAGAGACCTCTTCGCAAACGTGCCGGCCAGGTTGAAGTTCCTGAAAAGCGACGCCACGGAGGTCGCGGCGATCAAAGAGATCGTCAGCGCCTTCGCACTGCTACACCCGCATGTCCGCTTCCACCTGACGATCGACAGCCGCGCCGCGGTGAGCAGCAGCGGCGACGGCGATCGACGGCGAGCACTGGCCGCGGTGTACGGCCAGCCGGTGGCCGCGGAAATGCTGGAGATGATCGGCATGCCATTGGTCACAGGATTGGTCAGCCAGCCTCGCCTCAGCCGGGGCAGCCGCGACGGCATGGTGCTCGCGGTCAACGGCCGGCCCATCAGCGCCCGCTCGCTGGTCTATGCGCTCGAGGAGTGCTACCAGGGTCGCCTCGAGCGTGGGCGTCACCCGGTCGCGGTGATCGACATCGGCATCGACCCCGAACTGGTGGACGTAAACGTGCATCCGGCCAAGAAGGAGGTGCGCTTCCGAGACGAGGGAGCGGTCTTCGCCGCGCTTCAGCGCGCGGTGCGGTCAGCACTCGACGGAAGCGATCCGTTCCGCTACCGGCCGGCCGAAACGTCGCCGGGCGCGTTCGCAGTGGCGACTCCGGCAGGTCCTCAGCTCACGCTCCACGAGGGGCGAGTGGCGGTGGAAGCGGCCGAGACGAATGGCCACGCCGCAGCGCCGGTTCTGAGGCCCATCGGCCAGGTCGGACCGGGTTACCTCGTCGCCGAAGGGCCCCATGGGCTTGTCCTGGTGGACCAGCACGCGGCGCATGAGCGCGTGCTCTACAACCGCCTGCTCGACCGCCTTCGCTCAGGTCGCGGTGCCAGCCAGCCTCTCCTCATCCCGCAGGCGGTCGACGTCGAGCCGGCGCTCATCGCCGCCGCGGCCGACCACCGCGCCGACCTGGCGAACATGGGTCTCGAGTACGAGGAGTTCGGGCCCCGCAGCCTCCGCATCACGGCGGTTCCGGTGGAGCTGCCCTCAGCTCGGGCGACGGCGGCGATCCAAGAGACGCTTGCCGCGCTCGCCGAGAGCCGCGGCGATGGCGCGATCGAAAAGGCTGCCGCGGCCTTGGCCTGTCATTCGGCGGTGAAGTTCGGCGATGTGCTCGACATCGCCGAGCAGCGGCGCCTTCTGTCCGACCTCGAGAGCGCCGAGGAATCCATCACGTGTCCGCATGGCCGTCCGACGCGACTGCTCGTCGAATGGCAGGAGCTGACACGCCACTTCCGCAGAAACTACTGACCAGAGTCCCGGTCGTCGTCGGCCCGACGGGGATCGGCAAATCGCAAGTCGCATTCGAGCTTGCCCAACAGCTCGATGGGGAGATCGTCGTCGCCGACTCGCGACAGGTCTACCAGCGCCTCGACATCGCCACCAACAAGCCGAGCCCCGAACAGCGGCGTGCGGTGCGCTACCACATGATCGATTTCGTCGACCCAGCGACAGACTTCAACGCAGCCGAGTATGTGCAGGGTGCGCGACACGCGATCGAAGCAATCGCCGCCCGGGGCAGGCTTCCAATCGTCGAAGGCGGGACCATGTTGTACGTCGACGCTCTGGCCGATGGCTTCAGCCTGACGGGCATCGCACCGAACCCCACACTGCGCGCAGGGCTGCAGCAGCTCGACCTCGAAGCGCTGCGCAGCAGATTGCTCGCGCTCGATCCCGATCCTGGGGTCGACCTGCGCAACCCGGTGCGCCTCATCCGCGCAATCGAGATCCTCGAGGCGGCTGGGCCACCCTTGCGAAGGCTGCGCACCCGCAACCCGCCGCTGTGGCAGGCGCTGAGGATCGGGCTGACGGCGGACATCGGGGTCATCGACAGCCGCCTCGAGGCGCGCAGCCGCGAGCAGGTCGAACGCGGCGTGGTCGCCGAGACGCAGGAGGCACTCGATGCCGGCGTGCCACCGACGGCTGCGGTCATGACCGGAATCGGATACGCCGAAGCGCTGGCCCACATTCGCGGTGAGCTCACGATCGATGAGCTACCTGGGGCGATGGCGCGGTCGAATCGCCGTTATGCGCGGCGCCAACTCCGCTGGTGGCGTCGCGACCCTCGCGTGCGATGGTTCGAGATCGAACCTGATCCTCTGCCGGGTATTCTCAGTTACGTGAGAGAGGCGGCTTGAGCAAGACGCGCGCCGGCGCCCGGCGGCTCGACCAGATCCCGCCCTACCTCTTCGCCGAGATCGACCGCAAGGTCCAGGAGAAGAAGCGGGCGGGCATCGACGTGATCTCGCTCGGGATCGGTGACCCGGACCTGCCGACCCCGGGACGCATCGTCAGCGTGCTCCAGGAGAGCGCCGCCGATCCCGCGAACCACCGCTATCCGTCGTACTTCGGGCTCGCAGAGCTCCGCGAGGCGATCGCACGCTGGTACGCGGAGCGCGCACGGGTCGAGCTCGACCCGAGCACGGAGATCCTGCCCACGCTCGGCTCGAAAGATGGCATCAGCCACGCGCCGCTTGCCCTCGTGGATCCGGGCGAGGTGGTCCTCGCGCCAAACCCTGGCTACACCGTGTACGTGACGGGCGCGATCATGGCGGGCGCTGAGCCTTTCGTGATGCCGCTCAAGGCCGAGAACCACTGGCTGCCGGACCTCGATGCGATACCCGAGGGCGTGGCCCGTCGCGCGCGGCTGATGTGGCTCAACTATCCGAACAATCCAACCGCCGCCACGGCCGACCGGGCGTTTCTCGAGCGCGCGGTCGAGTTCTGCAGGCGCTACGACATCGTCCTGTGTCACGACGCGCCGTATTCGGAGATCGCGTTCGACGGATACCGGCCGCTGACGCTTTTCGAGATCGAGGGCGCGAAAGAGATCGGTCTTGAATTTCATTCCCTGTCGAAGACGTACAACATGACGGGCTGGCGGATCGGTTGGGTATGTGGCCGCGCGGACCTGGTCAACCTCATCGGCCAGCTCAAGACCAACATCGACTCCGGCATCTTCCAGGCCGTGCAGTGGGCCGCGATCGAGGCGATGAACGGTGGGGAGGAGGAGACGCGAGCCGCCTGCTCGGTCTATGCCCGCCGCCACAAGCTCGTGGCCGATACGCTGAACAGCCTCGGCTGGAACATCAAGCCGCCTCGTGCCACCTTCTATGTGTGGGCGCCGGTTCCCAAAGGGTATGACTCGATCGGTTTTGCGAGCCATGTCCTGGATCAGGTGGGCGTGAACGTCACGCCGGGAGTGGGATTTGGCGCGCATGGCGAGGGCTACTTCAGGCTTTCGGTCACGGCTCCCGATGCGCGGCTCGAAGAGGCGATGGCCCGAATGAGGAAGCTCAAACTCTGATCACGACCAGGAGCCCGCGCGAGCGCGCGTATCTCGTCGGTGTCTTGCTCCCGGGCAACACCGTAGAGGCGGTGCGCGACCAGATGGACGAACTGGTCGACCTGACGCGGACGGCCGGAGCAGAGGTGGTCGGCACGGATGTCCAGCGGAGAGCGGCGATCGACCCGGCCCATTTCATCGGCATGGGCAAGGTCGAGGCTCTGCGCGAAATGATGATCGAGGGCGCTTTCGACCTGGTCATCTGCAACGAGGACCTGAGCCCGCGTCAGCAGCGCAACCTCGAGCTTGACCTCAAAGTGCGCGTCCTCGATCGCACCGAGATCATCCTCGAGATTTTTGCCCAGCACGCTCGCACCCATGAAGGACGCCTGCAGGTGGAGGCGGCGCGACTGCATCACCTGCTGCCGCGCCTCATCGGCGCATATGCGTACGACCGTCAGGTCGGCGGGCGGCGCGGGGGAGTGGGGGCGCGCGGTGGATTCGGCGAGCAGCAGATCGAGGTGGAGCGCCGGCGAATCCGCAAGCGGATCCGCGATCTGGACCTCGAGATCGAACACGTCCGATCGCAGCGACACGAGCAGAGGGCGGGCCGGCGCCGGGCCGAGCTCGTGACCGCCGCGATCGTGGGCTACACCAACGCCGGCAAGTCGACGTTGCTGAACGTGCTCACCGGCGCCGGCGTTCGCGCCGAGCAGAAGTTGTTCGCGACGCTCGATCCGACGACGCGGAAGATGGAGCTGCCCGCTGGTCGCGACTTCCTCCTGACCGACACGGTCGGCTTCATCCAGAAGCTGCCCACGGACCTGGTGGCAGCGTTCCGGGCGACCCTGGAAGAGGTGACCGAGGCCGACGTGATCGTGCAGGTTCTAGATCTCAGCTCGCCGGCCGCGGAGGAGCAGGCCGCGACCGTCGAGGAGGTCCTGGCTGACCTGGATGCGGCGACCAAGCCACGAGTCGTCGCGCTGAACAAGGTCGACCTGCTAGGGCCCGCGTCGCGGCGCCGCGCCATCACGGCTCTGTCCGGCCGTTATCCGGGTGCGGTGCCGATCTCGGCGATCAATCGGACCGGCATCAACGAGCTGGTCGGCGCGATCGAGCGCGCCAGCCGCGGCGACGCGGTCCCGGTCGACATCCTTGTGCCCTACGGCAATGAGGGGGTCCTTGCCGAGCTGCGCAAGGTGGGGGGCGTGGACCGGACCGAGTACGTGGAGGAAGGCACGCGCGTCTGGGGATGGGCGCCACGACACACTGCCCGACGGTTCGCCGCCTTTGACCAGAAGAGCGCCGTGCGCCCGCGAGGGGGCTAGCCGAAGATCCGGATCACACCTCTCACGAGGCCGACCAAGCTGACGTTGTTGGTCACGATCGGCTCGTAGGCCGGGTTCTCGGCGATGAGCTTGACATGCCCGTTGGAGCGCTCGAAGCGCTTGACGGTGGCGTCGCCGTCGACAAGCGCCACGACGATCGATCCGTTCGTTGCCTCGTGCTGCGGCCGGACGAGCACGAGGTCGCCGTCCAGGATGCCGGCGTTGATCATGCTGTCGCCACGCACGCGGAGGAGGAAGTAGCCATCCTTGGCCAGCTCCGGCGAGAGGAGCACGTAGTCCTCGATGTTCTGCTCGGCGAGGATGGGGGCGCCCGCCGCGACGTGGCCGACGATCGGCACCGACACGGCGTTGCGGCGCCGCTGGTCAGCGGCCTGGTCCTGGACAAGCTGGACGGTGCGCGACTTGCTGGGGTCGCGCTTGATCAGGCCACGGCGCTCGAGCTGGTTCAGGTGGTTGTGCACGGTCGAGCTCGAGCTGAGGCCCACGGCTTCTCCGATCTCCCGCACGCTGGGCGGGTAGTTCCGAACCCGG
>DATNMQ010000084.1:0-16583 GCA_035602465.1 Candidatus Sulfotelmatobacter sp.
CGAAGCGAGGACGGACCCCAGGTCGGAGGGTCGCTGACCGTCTGGCATCAGCACGCCAACATCTGCTTCGACGACGTCACGGGAATCGCGGTGGCGTTCACCCACTCGGGCTTTTTCGACAATGGAGGCAAGAGCGGTTCATGCCCCAAGGGGAGCAGCGTCACGAGGACACCGCAGATGCTCCACGTGTGGCTCATCGACAACCCGGACGGCCCCTTCGCCACGACGATGGACCCCACCGTCTTAGGAACGACCGCACCAATCGCTTAGTGCTTCACGATCTTGGCTAGTCTCCAGTCGAAGTCGTAGAGCGCGTTTCCGCCAACGCCCCTCATGTAGGGATGCACGAGGTACTGCTGCACGCCGTACAGCAGGCCCGCGTAAATCGAGTCGTTGACCAGCAGGTCGCCCGCCACCTTGTAGTCGGGGAGGCTCGAGCTCAACGGCGTCGCGTCCGCGGCGGCGACGACCTTGTCGAAGCTCGGATTCGAATAGCACGATCCCGATGAGCTCGCCCCGGTGACGAAGAGGTAGTCAAACCAGTCCTGGGGGTGGTCGTAATCGGCCGCCCAGCTCTGCCTGAACGCCGGATAGGCGCAGGCGCCGTTACGAAGGTCGAAGAAAGTTTTGCGGTCCATCTCAACGCAGGTGACGGTGACGCCGAGGTTCTTCTTCCACTGCGCGACGAGGTTGTCGCAGACCGACTTGTTGAAGGGATTGGTGTCATAGGTATAGGTGAGGCCGCTGACCTTGGTCCCGTTCGGGTCCCAGGCCTGGTACTCGGCCTTTGCCGCCGCCGCATCGAATTTGACGTTCTTGTCGGAGCCATCGCCGAGATAGCCCTTCAGCCCTTTGCTGATCAGTCCGCCTGTCGCTTCGACGCATGTCGTCTTCTGGTTGCACAGCGCGTCGACGAGCGCGGCGCGATCGATCGCCGTGCTGAACGCGTGGCGTCCGGCGAGTCCAGGGTCGATTCCCGCGAACGGTCCGGCTTTCAGGTTGAAGCCGACCCAGTACGTCACGCCGATCGGCACGATGGTGAGCTGAGACTTGAGCTTCGGGTCGGACGTGTACTTGGTCGCCGCGGCCGGCCCAAGCGGCTGCCGGCCGTAACCGAGCAGGCTGAAAACGCCTGACTCGTATTGCGCAACCTGCGCGGCGGGGTCAGCCAGCACCTCCACGTGCACATGCGTGATGGCGCCTGGCTTGCCGCCGAACCATGCCGGCACCGGCTCGAAGTCCATCGACTGACCCGGCGCCCGCGCCATTATGCGGAACGGCCCGCTGCCGATGAGCGTGTCTGGCTTCAGCGACCACGCGTCTTCGCCGGCGGCTGCGATGACCTTCTGGTCGACGACCCAGAACGGCCACAGCGCGACGAGGCTCGAGAAGTGGCCGGCCCGCTTGCTCAGCGTCACGTTGAGCGTGAAGTCGTCGACTTTGGCGAGGCCGCTCATCTGCGCCGTCTTGCCCGAGGCGACGTCCTGGTAGCCCGCGATGACCCCGAACAGGCCCGCGTAGTCGCCCTGCTTGGCCACGGCGCGGTCCCAGCTGTAGATGAAATCAGCGGCGGTGATCGGGTCGCCGTTCGAGAACTTGCCGTCCTGGCGGAGGTGGAACGTATAGGTGAGGCCGTCCGCCGAGATGACCGGCTGGCCGACGGCGAGCTCGGGCACGACGCGCAGCTGTTGGTCGTACCGGTAGAGACCCGAGAAGACGTTGCGCAGGATGTCGACGTCGGCGGCGCTGGAGATCAGCGCAGGGTCGAAGTCGGCGACGTCCTGGGCGATCGGGAAGCTGAGGGTCTGGTCCACGGCCAGCGGCTCCACCACAGGAGGCGGGTTGCTGTTCGGCGTGCATCCGACGAGCACGACCACGGCCGCGGTCCAGCCGGCAAGCCTGCGCACCGGCAGAAGGCTACAGCCGGGCGCCCTAAGCCTGCGCCGCCTGGCGGCCCCGCCGTTGAGTCGGGCTTAAAGGCTGCTTACGCGGTGTAGTGGCTCGCGACGTACCTCACCAGCGCCGAGACGAAGAAAAGCGCGATGGCGGTCCTGTAGATCTTGGTGTAAGTGCGCCATCCGGTCAGCCAGACGTAGACGAGCGCGATCGGGCTGCAGAGCCACAGGAGTAGGACGTAGATGCCGACACTCGTCCAGCCGACGCGCCAGAACGCAGGTCCCGACGACTTGCTGTACTTCATGAATTCGCCGACCCGTCGCCAGTCGCGGTCAGGTGGCGGAGGAGGCGCCGGCGGCGCCACGGCCGCCATCTGCTGCTCGATCTTCTCCTGCTGAAGGCGCTCGATCTCGGATGGGGCGACCCATGAAGGCATCGCATTCAACGGGTCTGCTCCAGCCGCGGCGGCCGCGGCCGGTACCGGCGACTGTGGCTGGACCGCTGGAGGCGGCGGGTTGAGGGGCTGCACCGGCATCGCCGTGCGCTGACCCTGGAACGGCTGCCAGCTCGTGCCGTCGAACCGCCACTGGCCGTCCTCGGAGATCGAGTCGTTCCATCGCGCACCGTCCCAGAACCAACTGCCGTCAGGCGACCATCCGGTCTGCTGGACGCTCATCAGGGCGCGGAACATACAGCACAGGGAGCCGAGTTCAGTCTCGGTACCGCTCAGATTGGAGACAATTCGTTAGCAGCCGGCGTAGCTCAGCTTGGTTAGAGCAGCGGTCTTTTAAACCGATGGTCCGGGGTTCGAGTCCCCGCGCCGGCACCACCTTGATTTTTTTGCCTTGCGATTTGTCAATGAAGCCGATGCTGTATCTCGGGTCAGTAGACTTCCCCAGCCAGATGGCAGCCATCGAGAAAGAGCCGCCTTCCGCGCCGACGCCTCCCGCGCCGCTCACGAGCGACCTGCTCGGCGAGCCGGTAGGCCTCGAGCTCACCAACGTGGTCCGCGTGCACCGCATGGGCGAGGTCGCCGTCACCGCCCTGCGCGGCATCTCGCTCAAGGTCGCGCCCGGCGAGTTCGTCGCCGTCATGGGCCCCTCGGGATGTGGCAAGTCCACGCTGCTGTCCTTGATCGGTGGCCTCGACCGTGCGACGCAGGGAACCGTGCTCGCCGGAGGTCGGAAGCTCAACGAGATGCGCGACCGCCAGCTGGCCGACTACCGCTTGCAGCACGTGGGCACGATCTTCCAGAGCTTCAACCTGATCACGACCATGAGCGCGCTGGACAACGTCGCCCTGCCCATGACGCTGGGTGGCATATCGCCGGCGCAGCGGCGCGACCGCAGCCGGCGCTTGCTGGAAACGGTCGGCCTAAAGGATCGCGTGAACTTTCGCCCGACGAGGCTCTCAGGTGGCGAGCAGCAGCGCGTTTCCGTCGCTCGCGCGCTGGCCAACCGGCCTGGCCTTCTGCTGGCCGACGAGCCGACGGGCAACCTCGACGAGGAAGCCGGCCAGGGCGTGCTCGAGCTCATCAAAGAGATGCACGGCCTCGGCGCGACTGTCGTCATGGTCACGCACGACCCCGACGTCGCGGCCGTCGCGGATCGCATCGTGCGGATGCGCAACGGCAACATCGTCGAAGACCCGGGCGGCCCGAGCACTCCGACGCAGACCGAACCTCCCAAGACTCCGGTGCGGAGGCTCGCCTGGCTCGAATCCCTGCGCATGGGCGCCTTGAGCGTGACCCGCCGCAAGCTGCGCACGTCGCTCAGCTCCGCCGGGGTCGCGATCGGGATCGCGGCGATGGCCATCATCGTGTCGTTCGCCAGCGGCATCCAGGACTCGCTGACCAACGCCTTTGCCATAACGGGGCAGCTCGACCAGGTCTCGGTCGGCGATGGCACGTTCGGCCCGGTCGACCCGACCAAGCACAAGCCCCTCGACGCCGCCTCCCTCGCGAAGCTGGCGGCGCTGCCGAACGTTAAGGACGCGTACGGAAACCTTCAGATCGAGGGCACGCTGACCGGCGGTCCAACTGCTCTTTCGAACTCATACCTGACCTCGTTCACCCCGTTGTCCGAAACACCGAAGGCCCTGGCCAAGTTCCTCGCCGCCGGGGGGTTCCCGACGTCGGACAGCGCGAACGAGGTGCTCATCAGCGGAGACACGGCGACGAAGCTTGGCTACACCGCCTCGACCGCGATCGGCCACAAGGTCACCTTCAGCGGACTCTACCCAGGCTTCTTCATCCCGGGCACTGGGCAGCAGTCCGCTGCGAATTCTCTGCCTATCGACCTGACGATCGTCGCCGTGCTCTCCAACGCAGGCAACATCGGGTCCGGCGGCGCCTACTTCATGGCCGTCCCGTACACGACGGCGACCACGTACTGGGAGCGGATGGCAAAGGCCAACAGCTGGACGGCCGACGAGTTCCAAAGCATCACCCTAGTCGCGGACTCGTCTGGGACTGTCGACAAGGTCGCCAAGGAGGTCAAGGATCTCGGCTACCAGGCCACGACCAGCAGCGACTTTCTCAAGGGCTTCAGCCAGTTCATCACGATCCTCGAGATCGGTTTGTCCGGCCTGGCCGCTGTGGCGTTGATCGTCGCCTGTCTCGGCATCGCCAACACGATGTACACCGCGGTGCTCGAACGCACGCGCGAGATCGGGATCATGAAGGCGCTGGGCGCGCGCTCGGCCGACGTGCGCGGCATGTTCCTGTCGGAGGCGGGCATGATCGGCCTCGTTGGCGGGACTGTGGGTCTGCTGGTGGCGGCGCTTGTCGCCGTGGTCGGCAACGTGATCGTCAACAACATCGCCGCGGGCCAGGGCATCCCGCTCGATCTCTCCGTCTTTCGCCTCACGTGGTGGCTCATCCTCGGGGCGCTGGCGCTGGCGACCTTGTTCAGCGCTCTGAGCGGGTTCTTCCCGGCCATCCGGGCAAGCCGCCTTGACCCCGTGACCGCCCTGCGGTACGAATAGAGGTATGCGTGGCGGCCTGCCTGCCATCGGGGTGGGGGCGCTGCTGGTCGTGACCGTCGCCGCCGGGTTGATGGGGGAGGGGTGGCCCCAGTACCGCATCGCGGTCGCACCCCGTCCGGCTCAGGCGTATTTCTCGGCCCTTACCGGCGGCGTGCTCCAAGGGCGGGCCAACATCGACGGCACTGCTTGCCTGTGGCTGGGCGATGCTCGGATCACCTTTGGCCTGGGAGGAGCGCGTGCCGATGCCATGGCACTGTCTTGGCCGTACGGCTTCTCGGCGGGGGGTTGGCCGATCGCCGTCTATGACGCTGCCGGAAAACGGGTGGCGATTGAGGGTCAACGGGTCGAGATGGGCGGCGGACTCGTCCCGGGCTCGGTGCACTCAATCACTGGTTGCTCGGGATTCGCCGCCTACTGGTTCGCGTCACCCGAAATTCGAATTCACGCTCAAATGAGCAAGGTTGACGCCCCTCCGACGATTTAGTTGACAGGGGCCCCTCCGTTCATTCGATCCTTACATCCCGGTGGCGCCCCGAGGAGTCACGACCATGGACGCCACTCGGAAGGTCATCTTCCGTCCCTCCGCTCGCGCCGGGGTCATGGGAGCAGCCCTCGCCGTGGGCATCCTTGCGATGACCTCGATCCAGGCTAGTGCCGCTACCGCTACCGTGATCGGCTCGGCGACCGCCACCGCTGGGGTGGGGTGCCTCAACCTGGACACCGTCCAGCTGTCATCTGCCGGCGTCAGCTACGCCGTCCCCGCCGGAGGCGGTCTAATCACCTCCTGGAGCACGACGGCCATCCTCAACGCCGGTCCGGCCGGGCTGCTCGTATGGAGGCCGACCACCACGACTGGAACCTTCACCCTGGTCGCGGCGACCACTCCGGTACCGCTGAAACCGGGTCTGAACACCTTCAACCTGACCAGTCCGATTCCCGTCCAGGGCGCAGACGTGCTCGGCCTGAGGTCAGTGGGCCGGACCGACTGCGGCGCAAGTGCCGTCTCGGGCAACGTGATGGGCTACCACGTCGGGACGACGGGAGGCCTGCTCCTGCCGGAGGCGTTCTTGCCCGATCCGGGGACATTCACGCAGGACGTCTCGGCCACCATCGGAACGTCCACGCCCACGCCCACGTCCACACCCACGTCCACCCCCACGTCTACGCCAACCTCTACGCCCACGTCCACGCCGACGTCCAAGCCCACGCCCACAGCCACGCCCACGTCCGCGCCCACAGGCGGTGGTGGCGACAAGAGGGGAGGCGGCCAGGACCAATCGGGCGGCCATCAATCGGGCGATGGTTCCGACCCGACCAAGACCAAGACCGACCCGACCAAGACCGAGTCCGACCCGACCAAGACCAAGTCCGACTCCGGCCATCCCAAGAAGGTCAAGGGGACGCCCACGGAAACGCACTCTGAGAGCGAAGAGTCTCTATTTCTGTTCTGATCTCCGGCTAGACCAAGGCTGATTCGGGAGCCGCGACACCGCGGCTCCCGCACCTCACGGCGGGCGCTTAGACTGCCCGCGACGGTGTCCACAGCGAGCGAGGCATTACCGGCCGCCGACCTGCTCCCGGTGAGCGCCAAAGCCAATCTCCCGTATCGCTTGGTCCGCCTATTCGCTGCGCCCCTCCTGCACTCGCTCTTTCGGTTCGAAGTCACCGGCCGCGAGAACATCCCGCGCGGCCACAACTACATCGTCATCGCCAATCATCTGAACTGGCTGGACGAGTTCACCCTCCTCCTTCTTTTTCCAGCCGAGCCCAGGCTGCACTTCCTCGCCGACCCGACGATCCTGGTCACACGCAAGTTCCAGTGGTGGGTGGTGCGGACGACCGGCGGCTACGTCCCGGTCGTCCGAGACCGCCACGGCGACAAGACGCTTTACCACCACGTCGATCACTGCCTCGAGATCGGTGGGGCGGTGGCGATCTTCCCCGAAGGACGCTACGGCCCCGCGGAGGGCGAGCTGTGCCCGTTCCACAAGGGCTTCGCCCACTTCGCGATCAAGGCCCACGTTCCGGTCGTGCCGGTCACGCTCTCGGGCACGCAGGACCTGTGGCTCCGCAAGCGGATCAAGGTCGGCATTGGGAAGCCAATCCCGACCGACAGGGCAGACCCGACCGCGCTGACCGAGCTCGCCTTCCAGACCATGAAGCAGATGCTTCCGCCGTATATCGAGCAGCCCGGGCGCAAGCTGCTCCGAAATAAGCTGACCCACCTGTTCTGATCATGGCGCCGGCCTGGTCGCCTACTGGGGTGACGACAGGGTCGGAGCGTGCGCTCAGCCTGATTTTCGGTACCGGGGCGTACGGCTACGGAAGGTTGCCGACCGTGTGTTAAGGTGGCGGCTTCCCGGTTCCTGAGCACGTCTTTCCCACGTCACGCTCCGAGCTCAGGCCTGACACCGCCCCAGGGGTAGGGCGAGTCCAAGGAAGGAGCGGAATAAGGGGTTGCTCCCGCTGTTTCGGGCGGTCCTGGTGTGGGTCGTGATCCTGGCCTCGGTGATCCTGCCGCGCATGGCTCCGCCTGCGCAGCAGACGGCTTCGGTCGCCGTGACCCAGCTCAGCGCGTACGACCGCGACTCGGTCGTGCAGCAGACCCGCGACCAGCGGATCCAGGCGGCCCAGGCTGCGCAAGCCCAATCGTGGACGGAGCAGTTGAAGCAGGGACTGGCCGCCTACGCGGCGCAGCAGGAAGCTCTGGCGGCCGCGCAGGCCGAGGCGGCCGCGATCGCCGCCCGGAGCAACCATCCGCCACCGCCACCCGAGATCGCCAAGGACATCACCGACGCCTTCAGCCCGCTTGGACCGGCCGCGGTGCAGTGGGCGATGAACGTCGCGTGGTGTGAGTCGCGCTATCACCCGAACTCGGTGAACTCAGACAGCGGAGCCTCGGGCCTGTTCCAGTTCCTGGCGAGCACCTGGTCGGGCACGCCCTACGCCAGCCAGTCTCGGTTCGACCCGCGCGCCAACTCCTTCGCCGCAGCCTGGCTGTACTCCCACTACGGCCCCGGCCGCTGGGTCTGTCAAGGCTGACGTATGAGGGAAAACCCTGATGGTTTTCCCTCATCGCGCGTGCGGCTTCGGCCCAGGCGCTGCCCCCATTCCGGTATACGGTTCGGCCCTTCTTTAGCAGCCTTCCACGGGCTGCGTTTGGGAGGCGATGGAGACATAGTCGCGGCCGGGATGAACCCGGCCGCCAGGGCAATGTTGGTTAGACGGAAACCTAGTCCGCGGTGACAACTACTTTCAGTTCGAAGATTGGTTGGGGGCGCAGCGCTCCTTTCAGGTGCATCGGTTCGTAGTCGGCGACGCTGAAATCGCTGGGCAGGAACGCCCGCGTCGCCTCTGACATCAAGACCCGGGCCGGCCGCACCTTCGACAGGTAGGCGCTGTTGTTCACGGGCACGCCGATCAGCGTGAACTCCATGCGGTCGCGCGACCCCACGTGGCCCGCGATGACCTCGCCAGTGTCCAGACCGATGCCGACTGAGATCGGGGGAAGGTTGGCCTCAATCAGGTCGCGGTTGAAGCGGTCGATCTCCCGAATCATCTCGTGCGCTGCCTTGAGGGCCTGCAGGGCGTGGTCCTCCATCGGGTTGGGAGCCCCGAAGACGACCAGCATCCCGTCACCCTGGAACTTGTCGATGTTGCCGCCGTGGGTCAGCACGACGTGGATCATCCGCGCGAAGTATTCGTTGAGGAAGCGCAGGAGCTCCTGCGGGTCCATCCGCTGTGAGAGGGCCGAGAATCCGGCGATGTCCGAGTTGAGCATGGTGACCATCCGGCGCTCGCCGTCGAGGAACTTGATCGTCCGCCCTGAGCGGGCGAGGACGTAGTCGGTGACCTGCTTGTTGACATGCGCCTCGAACAGGCGGCGCATGAAGTCCGAGCGCTCGTACTGGCGCGCGTTGTCGATGGCGATCGCGGCCAGGTCGGCAATCGCCTGGAGGAACTCCTTGTCCTTCTCTTCGAAGATCGCGGCGCGAAACGGGCTGTCCACGTAAACCGCGCCGATCACCATGCCCTTGGTCATCAGCGGTACGGCGATGATCGACCGCAGGTTCTGCATGATCACCGACTGCTGACCCTTGAATCGGTCGTCGAGGCTGGCGTCGGTCGAGACGACCGCGTCGCCCGACGTGACCACGTGCTCGATGACCGTGCGTGACCCGAGGAACTGGCGGGTCTTCTCGGGGTCGGCCTCGCCGCTCGACTCCTGGACCGACAGGGTGCCGTCCCGAGGGTCGACCAGCACGATGAACCCGCGCGAGGCCTTCATCAACGTGATGACGCGGTCCATGACCTTGCGGAGGACGACGTTCAGCTCGAGGGAGGAGCTGAGATCGCGTGCGAGCTCGTAGAGCAGGTGATCGCGCATGCCGAGATCAACTTCGGGTGCCAAAGCCATACGGAGCATAACGACGCTTACCCCAAATTCCCTCTCCCCTTAAGGGGTCTGCGGCTTTCCCTCTCCCCTTCAGGGGAGCAATCAGTTGGCGCGCCTTCGCGCGTCCTTAACGGGCTCTGCCCGCAGGGTCAGGGTGAGGGGCATGGGGCACGGAAGGGGTGGGTAAACTCGATCCCTCGTGGTTGCGGCAGAGTCCTCTCAATCCCAGATCGACGCGCTCCTGGCGCGCCTGAACCCGCCCCAGCAGGAGGCGGTGACGCACGGTGACGGACCACTCCTGATCTTCGCTGGGGCAGGCAGCGGCAAGACCCGCGTGCTGACCGCCCGGATCGCCTACCTCATCGCGTCGCGCCGCGTCTGGCCCGACCGCCTGCTCGCCGTGACCTTCACGAACAAGGCCGCGCGCGAGATGCGCAGCCGGGTGGAATCGCTCGTCGGCGAAGGCGCGGACAAGATGTGGGTCGGCACCTTTCACTCGACCGCGGTGAAGATCCTGCGCCGTGAAGCGCAGCGGATCGGCATCGTCTCGAGCTTTGCCATCTTCGACGAGGACGACACGCGGGCTGCGCTCAAACGCGTCATGGACGAGCTGCGTCTCGACCCCAAGCGCTACCCGATCGGTGCGTTGAGCAATGCCATCTCCCAGGCGAAGAGCGAGCTCAAGCGGCCCGAAGACATCCCGAACCGCAGCTACCAGGACGAGATCCTGCGCCGCGTCTACGACTCGTACCAGGAGGTGCTCCGCCGCTCCGGTGGCCTGGATTTCGACGACCTGATCATGAAGCTGGTCGAGCTGTACAGGACCGACGCCGAGGCGCTCGCGAAATGGCGCGACCGCTTCCGTCACGTGCTCGTCGACGAGTACCAGGACACCAACCACGCGCAGTACGTCCTGGTCAACCTGCTCGCGTCAGAGCACCGCAACGTGGCGGTCGTCGGGGACGACGACCAGTCGATCTACCGCTTCCGCGGCGCCGACGTCCGCAACATCCTGGATTTCCGCAAGGACTATCCGGACGCAAAGGTCGTCCACCTCGAGCAGAACTATCGCTCGAGCCAGGCGATCCTCGATGTCGCGTACAACGTGATCCGGAGCAACCCGGAGCGCGCCCCCAAGCGCTTGTGGACGGATCGGGCGGGAGGGCAGAAGGTCGTCGCCACCCAGGCCTACAACGAGGTCGAGGAGGCGGAGTTCGTCGCCGACGAGATCGAGCGACTGCGCAAGACGGAGAGCCGCGGGTACTCGGACTTCGCCGTCCTGTACCGCACCAACGCGCAATCCCGAGCATTCGAGGACGTGCTGGCCCGCCGGCGCGTCCCGTACCGTCTGGTCGGCGGCATCCGCTTCTGGGAGCGGCGCGAGGTGAAGGACGTCGTCGCGTACCTGCGCTTCTGCTTCAACCCGCAGGATGCGCTGAGCTTCGCGCGCATCGTCTCGGTGCCGTCCCGCAAGATCGGCAACGTGACCGTCGACGCGGTCAACGCTTTCGCACGCGAAAGCGCCGGGCGCGCGCAGGGCGCACTTCTAGACCAGTCGGACATCCTCGCGATACTTGCCGACCCGGCCCGCGTGCCGGGCGTGCCCAAGACCGCGGTCGCGCCGCTGCAAGGATTTCGCGCCCAGATCGAGTCGGTCCGCTCGACCATCGGCGTGCTGCGCCCCAGCGAGCTGCTCGACCACGTCGTCGAGGTGATGGGCCTCCGCCAGCACTACCTCGACGGGACGCCGCAGGGCGAGGCGCGCATGGAGAACCTCAACGAGCTGCGCGGCCTCGCGGAGAGCTTCGACGACCGCGACCCCACCCAGGGCCTCGAGGACCTGCTGGCCGAGGTCGCCCTCGTCTCCGACGTCGACGCGTACGACGAGAACGGTGAGGGCGCCACGCTCATCACGCTCCACATGGTCAAGGGCCTGGAGTTCCCGGTCGTGTTCATGGTCGGCATGGAGGAGGGCCTCCTTCCGCACCAGCGGGCGCTGGACGAGCGCGACGAGAACCCATCGCTCACAGGCGCGGGGACCGAGATGGCGGAGGAGAGGCGCCTCTGCTACGTGGGCATGACGCGGGCCAAGGACCGTCTCTACCTGAGCTGTGCATTCCGCCGCCACCTCTATGGACGCTCGCAGCCCGCGTTTCCGAGCCGGTTTCTCACCGACATCCCGCAATCCCTGCTGGCGGCGGCGCGCGGGAGCGCCCCCATCGCGCCTCCTCGCCAGGGTTACAAGGAGCGGTACATCGAGCGGCAGGTCGAGGCGGCGCCCGCGGCGCCACCGGTGCAGCGATTCGCGAGCGGCGACCGGGTCATGCATCCAGCCTTCGGCGCCGGGACCGTCGTCAAGAGCACTCTCACGCGCACCGATGAGGAGCTGGTGATCAAGTTCGACAAGGTCGGGATGAAAATTCTCAGCGGGATGCTCGCCCCGCTCACCAAATGACGAAGCGAAAGAAGACAGTCGACCCCGCGGCGAGGATCGAGGAACTGCGGGACGAGATCCGGCGCCATGAGCACGCGTACTACGTGCTCGATCAGCCCGAGGTCTCGGACGCCGAGTACGACGCGCTGTTCCTGGAGCTTCGCAGGATTGAAGAGGAGCGTCCCGACCTTCTCACGCCTGACTCGCCGACCCAGCGTGTCGGTGGCGAGGCCTCGGACCAGTTCGCCAAGGTGCGCCACCGCTCCCCGATGCTGAGCTTGCAAAACGCGTTCGACGAGGCCGAGATCCGTGCCTTCGACAAGCGCGTGCGGGCCGCGATCGGTGACGACGTCGTGTACACGGCCGAGCTGAAGATCGACGGCCTTGCGATCAGCCTCACGTACACGAAGGGGCGCTTCACGCGTGCGGCCACACGCGGCACGGGAATCGTCGGTGAGGACGTCACGGCCAATCTCCGAACCATCCGAAGCGTGCCGATGGCCATCACCCCCGCCCCGGGGCTTCCGCAGGAGTTCGAGGTGAGAGGGGAGGTGTACTTTCCACTCGCCTCGTTCGAGAAGCTCAACCGCGAGATGGAGGCGGCGGGGCGGCCGCTTTACGTCAACCCGCGGAACACCGCCGCGGGCAGCGTCCGCCAGATCGACCCGAACGTGACCGCGGCCCGCGACCTGCAGACCTTCATGTACATGCTGGACCCGGCGGGGCCGAGCCGCTCCCAGTGGGACGTGCTGGGGACGCTCGAGAAGATGGGCTTCCGCGTCAACAAGCACCGGCGCCGGCTGCGCACCATCGACGAGGTGATCGAGTACCACGCGGAATGGCAGCGCCGGCGTCACGAGCTGCCCCACGAAATCGACGGTGTCGTGATCAAGGTCGACGACTTCGCACAGCAGCAGGAGCTTGGTTTCGTCGCCCGCTCGCCGCGGTGGGCGATCGCATTCAAGTACGCGCCGGAGCAAGCCGAGACAGTGGTCGAGGACATCGTCTGTTACGTCGGACGCACAGGCGTGCTGACCCCGGTCGCGCACCTCAAACCTGTGATCGTGGGCGGTGTCACGGTCCGCAACGTGACGATGCACAACGAGGCCCAGGTCAACGAGAAGGGCGTGTACGTCGGTGCGCGTGTCGTGATCCACCGGGCCGGCGACGTCATTCCGGAGATCGTGAGCGTCAAGGATCCCAAACCCGGCTGGAAGATGCCGACCAAGTGCCCGGTGTGTGGGGGAGACGTCGTCAAAGAGGAGCCTTATGTCGCGTACCGCTGCACGAACAAGTTCTGCCCGGCACAGGGACTCGAACGGCTGCGGCTGTTCGCGAGCCGCGGCGGGCTGAACATCGAGGGCCTTGGGTACGCGACCCTCAACCAGCTCATGGAGCGCGGGTGGGTCAAGGACCCAAGCGACCTTTACAAGCTGACCAAAGAGCGGGCGATGGAGCTCGAAGGCTTTGCCGACAAGTCCGCGCAGAACCTGATCGATCGCATCGCGGAGAGCCGCCGTCCGCCGCTGGGCCGGTTTCTCTTCGCGCTCGGCATCCCGCAGGTCGGGGAGTCGACCGCGGAGGTTCTCGCAGGCGAGTTCGGAACCATCGACCACCTTCGCGCAGCGAGCGAGGAGGACCTCCTCAAGGTGGAGGGCATCGGCCCGAACATGGCCAGAGAGGTGCACACGTACTTCCAGGGCCCTGGCGGCGAGCTGGTGGAGAGGATGCTCGCCGCGGGCATCGAGCCCCAGGCGGTCGAAGCCGTCGGCGAGGGGCCGTTCACGGGCAAGACCTTCGTCTTCACGGGAACGATGGAGACGATGAGCCGCCCGGACGCGGAGGCGTTGGTCCGCAAGCTGGGCGGTAAGGCGGTCGGGAGCGTGAGCGCGAAGACCGACTATGTGGTGGCGGGTCCGGGCGCCGGCTCCAAGCTCGAGCGGGCGCACAAGCTGAAGCTGGCCATTCTCGACGAGGAACAATTCAAAGCGCTGCTCCCGCGATGAGGATCGCGCGCTGGGTTTGGTGGACGCTGCTCACTGTCGCGCTCATCCTTCTTGTGTGGGGCTGGTTCGTACTCAGCTTTCTGACCGAGCCTTCGGCCATCGGCCGGTTGCGGACCGCCCTTATCGTCATGGGCGCCGGATCGATCGTCGTGGGGATTGCGGGCGCGCTGGTCGGCGCGGCGATGCTGATCGTCGCCTTCCTAAGGCGAAGGTCGACAAGAAACTAAGCTGAACGTGTGCCACTCTCCAAGGACGAAGTCCGTCATGTCGCCATGCTCGCGCGCATCGGCCTCGAGCCCGGGGACGAGGAGTTCTACGCCGAGCAGCTGAGCGGCATCCTCGAGCACATCGACCGCCTGCAGCAGGTCGACACCGATGCGATCCCGCCGACGGCGCAGGTGGTCGAGGTGGCGGCCACCCTCCGCGATGACGAGCCGAGGCCTTGCCTCGACCAGGCAGAAGCGCTGGCCAACGCCCCGGCCGCGGTCGAAGGGTTCTTCCGCGTGCCGTCGATCCAGGACGAGGCGTGAACGATCTCACAGACCTCACCGGGCTGACGATCAAAGAAGCCGCGCGACACCTGAGGCTCGGCTCTTTCACAGCCGCGGAGCTGGTCACGGCGCACGTGGCGCGCATCGAGCAGGTCGATCACAAGGTCAAGGCCTTTTTGCGATTCACCCCCGAGGTGTGGGAGAAACAGGCCGACGAGGCCGACCGAAGGCTGCGCCAGGGCGACGCGCCCCCGCTGGCCGGCATCCCGCTCGCGGTCAAGGACGTGCTCTGCGTGCGAGGTGTCGAGACGACCGCCGGATCGAAGATCCTGCGCGGCTTCAAACCGCCGTATACGGGCACGGCCGTGGACCGGCTGTTCGACGCGGGCGCGGTGATGATCGGCGTGACCAACTGCGACGAGTTCGCGATGGGCAGCTCGACCGAGAACTCCGGTTATTTCCCCACGCACAACCCATGGGATCTCACTCGTGTGCCGGGCGGGAGCTCAGGCGGCAGCGCGGCCGCGGTGGCCGCCGGCGAGGCGATCGTCGCCCTGGGCACGGACACGGGCGGGTCGATCCGTCAGCCCGCTGCACTGTGCGGCGTGGTGGGCATGAAGCCGACCTACGGGCGGGTGAGCCGTTACGGGCTCATCGCGTTCGCCTCGAGCCTTGATCAGATCGGTCCGCTCACGCGAAGCGTCGACGACGCGGCGGTCACGCTTTCGCTCATGGCGGGGCGAGACCCGCTCGACTCGACCTCCGCCGACCGCGCCGGGCTCGACGTGCTCAACAACTACAGCGCGGATGTGAAGGGGATGCGGCTGGGCGTGCCCCGCGAGTATTACGAGGTCAAGGGCATGGAGCCTGGCGTGAAGGCGGCCATCGACGCGGCGCTGTTCATCCTGCAGAAGGCGGGCGCGGAGCTCGTCGACGTATCGCTTCCGCATACGGACTACGGGCTTGCGGCCTACTACATCATCGCGCCGGCCGAGTGCTCGTCGAACCTGGCGCGGTTCGACGGCGTCAGGTATGGCATGTCGGAGGTCGACGCACCGAACATCACCGAGCAATATCTGCAGACGCGGCGCAAGGGTTTCGGGACTGAGGTGCGCCGCCGCGTGATGCTCGGCACCTACGCGCTGTCGACCGGCTACTACGACGCCTACTACCTGAAAGCGCAGAAGGTACGCACGTTGATCAAGCGCGACTTCGACGAGGCCTTCAAGAAATGTGACGTCATCGTCAGCGCGACCTCGCCGACAGTCGCGTTCCCGATCGGCTCCAAAACGCAGGACCCTCTTTCGATGTACCTCTGCGACGTGCTGACGCTTGGCGGCAACCTCGCCGGGCTGCCAGGGATCAGCGTTCCATGCGGGACATCGGATGCCCTGCCTGTCGGACTGCAGATCCTGGGCCCGCAGTGGGGCGAGAACGTCGTGTTCCGCGTCGCCCGTGCATATGAGGAGGCGAGCGGCATGAAGGCCGAGGTGGCCGACGTTGCCTAGCTCATGGGAGGTCGTCATCGGCATGGAGGTGCACGTCCAGCCGAAGACGCGGACCAAGATGTTCTGCGGCTGCGCAGTCGGCGAGGTCAACGATCCGCCGAACTCGCACGTCTGCGAGATCTGTCTCGGCATGCCCGGCGTCCTGCCAGTTATCAACAAGGCGGCGGTCGAGGCGTGCTTGAAGACCGCGCTGGCCCTTAGCTGCGAGATCCCGCGGCACACGAAGTTCGACCGCAAGAACTACATGTATCCCGACCTTCCGAAGGGCTACCAGATCAGCCAGTACGACCTGCCGATGAGCAAGGACGGCCACCTCGAGGTGGGCGGCCATCGCGTGCGCATCCGCCGCGTGCACCTCGAGGAGGACACGGGAAAGCTCGTCCACGCCGGCGATAAGCTGCACAAGGCGTGGGAGTCGTACGTCGACCTCAACCGCGCCGGCGTGCCGCTGATGGAGATCGTCAGCGAGCCGGACCTGCATTCGGCCGACGAGGCGCGCGACTACGCGATCGAGCTGCGCACCCTGCTGCGGACCATCGGCGCGTCAGAGGCGGACATGGAAAAGGGCCAGCTGCGAGCGGAGCCGAACATCTCCCTCCGCCGGGCCGGCTCGCCCGAGCTCGGCGTGAAGACCGAGCTCAAGAACATCAACTCCTTCCGCGCCCTGCATCGCGCGATCCTCTATGAGGTCGACCGCCAGAGCCAGGTTCTCGAGTCGGGCGGTACGGTCGTCCAGGAGACGCGCGGGTGGTCGGAGGCCGAGCAGCGGACGTTCTCGCAGCGCAGCAAGGAGTTCGCCGAGGACTACCGATACTTTCCGGAGCCGGACCTGCCACCCCTGGAGCTGGACCGCGCGTGGATCGACGA
>DATNMQ010000100.1:0-3229 GCA_035602465.1 Candidatus Sulfotelmatobacter sp.
GGGACTTGCGAGGGAGCGCAGGCCGAGTGATCTGAAGAAGGCGATTGGCATGGCGGTGTGGAGGGCGGGACTGGCTGCGAGCCGCCAAGGGCCATGCGGGCTTCCGGCAGTTTGCGCTGCCAGATCCCGGCCGACGCCGCAGCGTCGCAGCTCGGCAAAGCGAGCCGGTCCAGTCTTCCACTGCTTCCAGGCGATGGCGCGCAACCGCCGCCTGAGCCACTCGTCAAGCCTACGCAACACCGACGGGGTTTGACAGAAGCCGAAGTAGCCGCGCCACCCGATCAGGTAAGCTGACAGTTCCTTGGCAATCTGCACGAGGGTGCGACCGCACGTTCGTCGCGTAACTGCCCGGACTTTTGCCTTGAAGCGGGCGATCGCCTGCGGCGCGATGCGCCGCCGCGGCTCTCGTCCACTCGTGTAGCTGAAGCCCAGGAACTTGCGAACGCTCGGTTTGGCGACCGCGCTCTTGGCCTTGTTGACCTTCAGCCTGAGGCGCTTCGCAAGGAACCGTTCGATGCCGGCCATCACCCGTTCTCCCGCACGTTGACTGCGCACATAGATGTTGCAGTCGTCGGCGTAGCGCACGAAGCGGTGACCGCGTTTCTCCAGTTCCTTGTCCAGCACATCCAGCATCAGGTTCGACAACAGCGGCGAGAGCGGCCCACCCTGCGGCGTGCCTTCCTCCGTCGGGCTGACCAGCCCTCCCTCCATCACACCCGCAGTCAGAAAACTGCGGATCAGCTTCAGGATGCGCTTGTCAGCTACCCTCTTGGCAATGAGCCCCATCAGGAGGTCGTGGTTGACCCGGTCGAAGGAAGCGGCCACAGACTACCCATCACCGTGATATTCCAGATTCGCTGACCATCACCCGCGAGAGCCACGCCTTCGAAGGCCAGTCGCTGGCCGTGATCAGCAGCATCCGGCGGCGCGGCGTCCTCCTCGTTCTCGTGGTCTTGCCAGACGGTAGCCGCTCGCTGATTCCGGCCAACTGGACCGATTGGAACGCCGAGCAGGCAAGGCGAACGCCGGCGGACGATGCTGGTGGTGCCCACGATCTCGGCCGGCTCGGCGATTTGCTCCACCTGCGCAAGATCATTGACGCTCTCTACGACCGACCCGTCGAGTCGGTGCAGTGCAAGGAGAGCAGCCATGCAACTGAACCTGGCCTTTCTCGACCGCCCCGATCTTCCACCGAACCCTTTTCCAGCAGCCCCGTCGGCGACGACGTGGGAGCAGCTCGACGAAGCCTCGCGCATCGCGGCGCTCGAGATCCTCTCACGTCTCATCGCCCGCATGATCTCGGCCAGGTCGACGAGGGAGGCAAGCGATGAATGAACGCGCCAAGATCACGGCCAGCCATCTGTCCCGCCAGGCCATCGTCTACCTGCGCCAGTCGAGCGCCGCCCAGGTCGAGCACAATCGCGAGTCGACCGATCGACAGTATGCGCTTGCCGCCAAAGCCCGTGAACTTGGCTGGCCCAATGATCGCATCATCGTCATCGATGAGGATCTCGGGCTCTCCGGTTCCGGCTTTGTTGCGAGATCGGGCTTCGCCCGCCTCACCGCCGAAGTCGCACTCGCCCACGTCGGCCTCGTGCTCGGACTCGAGGTCTCGCGCCTGGCGCGCAACAACGCCGATTGGCACCGCCTCATCGACCTCGGCGGCCTCACCGACACGCTGATCGGCGATGCAGATGGCATCTATCATCCAGCCCTCTTCAATGATCGCCTCCTGCTCGGGCTCAAGGGCACCATGAGCGAGGCCGAACTTCATGTGCTGAGGGCCCGCCTCAACGGCGGCATTCGCAACAAGGCAGCACGCGGTGAACTCCGCCGAGGATTGCCGGTCGGCTTTGTCTGGGGCGAGGCCGATGGCGAGGTCCGCTTCCACCCCGACGAGGCCATTGTCACCGCCGTCCGCAACGTCTTCGCGCGCTTCGCCGAGACGGGGTCGGCGCGCCGCGTCTGGCTATGGTTTCGCTCGGAAGGGCTCACATTCCCTCTGCAGATGCACCAGAACGCAGAGATCCGCTGGGTCGAGGCCAGCTACACCGCCATCCACCACGTGCTCACAAATCCCGTGTATGCCGGCGCCTACGCCTATGGCAAATCACGCCAGGAGACGATGCTGGATGCAGCGGGTGCACGCACAAAGCGCGTGCGACAACTGCCGCGCTCCGAGTGGCAGGTACTCATCCCGGACCATCATCCGGGGTTCATCGATTGGCAGACCTATGAGGCCAACCAGGATCGCATCGCCAAGAACACCCGCCCCGGACCGCACAAAGTGGGCGGCGCCGTGAGGGAAGGCAGCGCCCTGCTGCAGAGCCTTGCCAGCTGCGGGCACTGCGGACGCCGCTTGCACACGCACTATCGCGGGCGCAGTTCCGCACCGGGGTATCATTGCCCCGGCAAGATCCTGGTCGAGGGCCGCGGCGTCTA
Organism: Candidatus Sulfotelmatobacter sp.; assembly: GCA_035602465.1. Classification (GTDB taxonomy): domain Bacteria; phylum Chloroflexota; class Dormibacteria; order Dormibacterales; family Dormibacteraceae; genus 40CM-4-65-16. The sequence goes on from DATNMQ010000100.1 coordinate 2,443, forward strand.
TTGCCTCAACATTGGCGGCATTCAGATCGACGAGGCCGTCACGCGGGCCTTCATCGCCGCCCTCGAGCCGGCAAAGCTCGCTGCCACGCTCGCCGCTGCCGAGCGGCTCGAAGCAGATCGCGAGACCTCGCTCAAGCAATGGCGTCTCGGCGTCGAGCGGGCAAGCTACAAAGCGAGCCGCGCCGAGCGCCGCTACCGTGCCGTCGATCCAGACAACCGGTTGGTCGCTCGCGGCCTGGAGCGCGAGTGGGAGGAGAGCTTGAGCGCACTCGAAGCCGCCAAGGCCGAGCTTGCACGCCGCGAACTGGAGCGTCCACGCGTGCTCTCCCAAGAGGAGCGCGACCGTCTGCTCGCGCTCGGGCCCGATCTTGCCACCGTCTGGCACGCGGCAACGACCACGCCGCGTGACAGGAAAGAGCTGCTGCGAGCATTGCTCGAGGAGGTCATCATAAAGGTCGAGCGCGACAAGGCTGCAGCCTACCTCACGCTGCGCTGGAAGGGCGGCGCGCTCAACGAGATCGATCTCGCGCTGCCGCGCTCGCGGCCGGCCACGATACGCACCGATGAGGACACGATCGCACTCGTCCGCCGGCTGGCCGTCCATTATCCAGACACCGTGATTGCCGGCATCCTCAATCGCCAGGGGCGCACCACGGTATACGGCCATCGCTTCGAGGCGGGCCGTGTCGGCAATCTGCGTCGCCACTGGGACATCCCGTGCTTCGAGGCCGGGCCGTCCTCCACCAAGGGCGAACTGGCGTCGATCAAGAAGGCCGCGGTCGTGCTC
>DATNMQ010000118.1:0-6577 GCA_035602465.1 Candidatus Sulfotelmatobacter sp.
GGCGGGCCGCCACTCGGCGGCGGACCGTTCGGTCGCGGGCCGCGTCCTCGCCCCCGGCCTCGCCGCCGCCGGCGTGGCTGGCCGGGCCGATCTCCCTCTCCCCTTGTCGGGGAGGATCGGGGTGGGGTGTTTTCCCCGGAGGATCGGGGTGGGCGGTTTCCCCCTGGGGGTCGGCGTTGCGGGTTTCCCGTGGACACATCTCCCTCCCCGCTTGTGGGGGAGGGTCGGGGTGGGGGGTTGCCACGCCCCCGAGGCGTGCCGCGCTGAGGTCGAGCCTGGCCCTGGATCTGTTGCGGCTGACCACCCGGGCCCGATCGATCGCCGCCTCCGCCACCTCCGCCACCGCGGCGACGCCGGCCACGGCGCTGCTGGTCCGGAGCCGACGGCCTTCCGGTATCGGCGCCGGCCGCGTCTCTCGGCCGCTCCGGCCGTGCCACGACGGGGACGATTCGGGCCAGCCCGCGCGGACGGCGCCGCCGGCTGGGCTGCTCGCGGGGACGCGCGTCCACCTGCTTGACGCGCTCGTCGAATTCAGCCAGCCACTCTTCCATCGGCCGCTTGATCTGCGGGCGCGGGGCGCGTGGCTCCTCAGGCCAGATGCGCGGCCGCTCGGGACGAATGGCTTCTGGCGGCGGATCGGCGTCGGTCGGCTCGGGCTCGACCGCGATCTCAGGGGGGAGTTCCGACATCTAGAGAAATCTTAACCGGGGCCTGCTCCCTCACCGGTGGGGCGACGGCCCAAACCGTAAGGAACCGTTGGCGGAACCGCTCCAGCGCCCGAATCACGGCAGAGCCCAACACCGCGAGCAGCAGGAGATTGCCGGCGGCTCGGAAGCTGTCATATACGAGCGAGGTCGCGAGGTAGAAGGCTCCGAATCTGCGGACCATGGGCACGAGCCCGATCCCGGGCGCCCAGCTGAGCGGCGACGACCCGGCGGCAACCAGCAGCGGCCATTCCCAGAGGTCGAGGAGTATGCCGTAGGCAAAGCCCGCGGCACCGCCATAAAGGGCGAGCGCCGCGATCGTCTTCGGTGATGACCTGCGTCCACCGATCCGTCCCACGTATCCGGCGCCCATGCCGACCCAGCCGGCGGCAAGCATCTGGTAGGGGAGCCAGGGGCCGAGGCCCGCGGTGAGGACGGCCGAGAGCAGCAGGGTCAGCGCGCCACTCGCGAATCCGAAGCTCGGGCCCATGACGAAGCCGCCGGCGATGACCAGGAAGAAGATCGGCGAAAAACCCAGCAACCCGATCACGATCACGAGGCGAAGCGTGGCGTCGATCGCGACCAGGGCGGCCAATACGGCGAGCAGGCGGGTCGAGAGGCGATGCGTCTGCAGGGCGACGGCCAGGGCGACCACGGCGGAGACGGCGACCAACGCGCTGAAGAGCACGATGGGCTGCGGAAACCGCGAACCAAGCAGGAGCGGAGCCAGGAAGAGCGTGACACCGGCGCCGGTCAGCGCCAGCAGGACGCCATCCTCGGCACGCGCCGCTGCCCAGCGCCTCATACTGGGACCTCGTCGGCGAGTAGCCAGCGGCCGCCGACGAGCTTGCTGATCTGGGTCGCGAAGACGAGTGAGTCGCTGAGCACGGCGCCTGGTGGGCCGTCGGCATAGATCTCGCCTTCCGCCATCAAGAGAACGCGGTCGGCGGTACGAGCTGCCCATTCGACGTCGTGCGTCGCGATCACGATGCCTGCTCCGGTTGCAGCGCGCGTGCGCAGGAACGCGCTCAGGGCCTTTTTGACCAGAGGGTCGAGGCCACGGGTCGGTTCGTCGAGCAGCAGCAGGTCCGCCTGCGCTGCCACGACGGCGATCGCGAGCTGCTGACGCTCGCCCGAGCTGAGGTCGCGTGGATAGCGATGCAAAAAAGCATCAAATGGAGCCGCCACCTCGGGCGTTTGGCCACGCAATTCGTCTTCGACGGTGGCGGCGAAGAGGAGGGCATCGGCATCTTGTGGCACGTAGGCGGCGCGGGCATCAGCATGGACCGTGCCGCGTTGCGGGCGAAGCAGTCCGGCGACGAGCTTGAGGAGCGTGGTCTTCCCGGATCCGTTGCGCCCCATCAGTGCTGTGACCTGGCCACGCTGCACACTGAGCGACAGGCCTCGCACGGCCGGGACGCCGTTGTATCGATGCTCAATGTTCTCGATCTTGCAGATAACCGGCCCCGACCCCGCCTCGTGAAAGTCTCCCTTCCTCCTGGCGGCGGAGGGTGGCGGTGGGAGGTCGGGCAGACGTTGGGCGTAAACGCGCGCATCGCGCAAGCCGAGCGGGATGGGGGTCCATCCGGCGCGCAGCGCCAGGTCGACGACCGGCGGTCGCGCGCCACCCTCGGCGAGCGCGATTCGCGGGGCTTGATCCTTCAGCACCCCGGCATCGAGCGTCCAGATCCGATCGACGAAGGGCGCGATCCGTTCGACACGATGCTCCGCGATCACCGTGGTCATGCCCAGCTCGGCGACCAGCCGCATCACCACCTGCAGCACATCTTCGGCGGCCTGCGGATCGAGCTGAGAGGTTGGCTCGTCGAGCACCAGCGCCTGCGGGTGTACGGCCAGGGCGGCTGCGATCGCGACCCGCTGTCGCTCGCCGCCCGAGAGGGTGTCGATGTGGCGCCGGCGCAGGTGGTTGATGCCGACCTGATCGATCACCTCCTCGACGCGCTTTCGCATCAGCGGCCGCGAGAGGCCGAGGTTCTCCATCCCAAACGCGAGCTCGGCTTCGACGTCGTCGAGAACGAACTGAGCGTCCGGGTGCTGGAAGACGAAGCCGATGTGCGCCCCGAGGTCGCGAGGGGCATGCGTGCGTGTGTCGAGGCCGCAGGCGATCACGCGGCCGCTGAACTCGCCGCCGGTGCTGTGCGGGACCAGCCCGTTAAGGCACCGAAGCAGCGTCGACTTCCCGCTACCTGAGGCGCCGCGCAACAGGATGACCTGACCCGCGTCGATGGCGGCCGAGAGGTCAACCAGGGCCGGCCGTTCGGCCTCCGGATAACGGTAGGTGACGCCCTCAAGCGTGATGAGTGGCATGGTCCATTCGAACGAGGCTGGCGGTGACGGCGGGCATCGCGAGCAAGAGAACAATGAGGAGGCTATCCATGGCCGGTGCGGTCGGCCGTAGTCCGAGATACGGGTTGTACGCTTGCGCGGGCGTCAGCACGATGGCGGCGACGGCGACCAGCGCGGCAGCTGCTACCACGAGGTCGGGCATGGCCCAGGGCACGGGACGATAGCGGGATCGGCGGCGGCTGCCAAAGCCGCGGGCGTCGAGCGACTCGCCGTACTGCAGCGCTCGCTCGAGGGTCGTCAGGAGAAGTGGGAGCAGCAGCTGCGGTGCCGAACGCCAGCCGGCGCGCTGCCCGCGCAACTGGCGGGCCTCTCGGATCGACTGCAGCGACGCCGCGGTCTTTGGGGCAAAAGCGATTGCAAGGGCAACCGTGGTGCCGGCGCGGTAGAACGGTCGCGGCAAGATGGCGACCAGGTCGGCGCTCCGGACCGTCGTCTGGATCACAGCGAAAATGGCTACCGTCAGCAGCAGCGCCGCGCCGGTCGATGCGCCGAACACCGCGGCGTCAAGGGTCCAGCGACCGCCGATGATCGGGATCGCCGGCAGCGTAAACAGCACGTGCGTTCCAAACCGGCTGAGGGCGACGCTGAAGAGGATGGGGACCATCGCGAGCGCGAGCCCAATTTTCCAAAAGCGAATCCGACGACCTGCGCGATAGGGAATGAAGACGTTGATGACGATCAGCAGGAGCAGCGCCTGGAGGAAGGGGTTGCGGTCGATGAAGGCGGCGGCCAGCGCCGCCGTCGCCCAGGCGCACCATGCGAGGGGATGCCGGGTCACGGCCGGCGCCGTCGCAGATTCCACGCGCCCAATCCGGTCAGCAGGGCCAGCGCGCCGACGAGCAGCAACCAGGGTCCGAGCGCGCGCGGCGGCGATTTTGTCGTGGGCCCGGTCGAGGCGAGCGCCGTCCCGGCCGACGGCGAGACCGATGGGGCGAGTGCCTGCATCGCTGGCGAGGGCGCGGCTGTCGATGTGGCGTCGGCCGACGGCGACGCCCTCGAAGCGTTGCCCGTCGACGGGGCCGTGGTCCGCGATGGCGCAGTAGCGGTCGGCGCTTGCGGCGGGGGACACACCTGGCTGAACGAGACCCCCGGCGGCTGCACCCCTCGCCCGACGGAGTAGGTCCAAGCCTCCACATCGCCATCCCTGACCGTGTACCCGGCGACGCCCGTCGATCGAGCTACCCAACCGTTCGCGGTCTGCGACCAGTCTGACCAGTTAGGCCCCGACATTGGACCGAAACACCGGTCTGGGATCGGCTGAGGTTGACGGTCGAGCTGGCATACGGTGTATGCGCCCCCGCCCCAGTCGTAGATCTCGGGCGGCTGGCCGGTGTTGACTCCGGCCATCTGCAACAGGGCGAGTCCGCCAATCGCCTCCTGCGCAAACTCGACACACTTCCAGAAAACGTGCGGTCCCGGCCAGGACGAGCCGTGCTGAATCAGAAGCGCGACACGATGCGTTTGCGCGTGCGCCGACCCCTGCCACGCGAGCCCGGCGGCAAGGGCCAGCGCCAGTCCGATCACCGATCGAATTACAGGGTGCGTGCGCGTCTCCGCTGTCTCCAGACGAGACCGAGGCCGACGGCGAAAAGTGCGAGCCCGCCGAGCAGTGGTCGCCCATCAATGGCGCGGCCCGTCTGCGCGAGGATGGGCGCAGTCGTGGGCGTCGGATGTGGCGTCGCGGTCGCGATGGTCGCGGCCGGGCAGGCGAGGAGCGGGATCGCGTTTTCGGAACGACCCCTAGCCGTGAGTGCGCGACGCAGAAACGCGGCCGGCGCGAACGTACTGGCGAACAGCTTGCTGTATGGACTGGAGATGGCGCCCGCATCGGCGCCACTAGCGACCTGCTGCCCAGCGAGGTACGACAGCGCCTCGTCGAGCCTGGTCTGCCAGGCTGCATCCGACTGAAGATGCGCCGCCAGAATGGCCTGAACAGCCAGCTCGTCGGAGTTTGGATCGGGTGCGGCTCCCGGTGAGCTGCCGAAGCCGCCATTGCCGAAGACGCCCTGCAGGTAGGTGAACGCCTTGCCGATCGTCGGGTCAGTAGACGCAACCCCGGTGCTGACCAACGCCTGGATCACCAGCGAGGTCGTGTTCGAATCCTCGCCGTACTGATCCGCGTTGTCGGCGCTCCAGCCGCCGTTGGCCTTCTGCTGCCCCTTCAGGAAGGCGACCGCATCGTCGGGTACGGTTTGGCCCGCGGCACGAAGGCCCAGGATGGCAAGCGCATCACTATAGATGTCGGCACCGTATTCGCCATTGACGCCCTTTGCCGCCTGCAGTTGGGCGGCCACCGTGCCAATCGGTCCTGCATCCCCAACGGAGGCGCGAGCGAGCAGGAGCTCACCGTTGGTGCCGACCTCGGTGGTCGTCGCCGTCTTGAGGTAGTCCGCCAGAGACGTTGTCCCCGCGTGCATCGCGGAGGCCTGCTGGCCGGCCGCCGCCAGGCCGACGGCGACTTCCGACGACCGGGCGATGGGGTTGCCCCCAGTGCCGATCTGGCCGTTGGCCTGTTGCTGGGTGCACTGCAGCCATTGCAGGGCTCGTTGGGCATTGGAGCTCGCGGTCGTTTGCGCGGATGCGCTCATCGGTGCGAGCAAGAGCAGCGGTAGGGCGAGGAAACTCGCCACGATACGTCGTTGCATGTGTACCTCCAGATCTGTGCTGGAGGCCGATCGAGAAGATGCCTGGCACCTCCCTCTCAGCCTCGAAGAGGGTCGTGGTCCCCGACAGGCAGGTCTCCTGGCTCCGGATCATCGCCGCTGGGCTCCTTCCCAAGGCTTTTGGCCTCAGTGGATCTCGCCCACGGCTCCCCGGTTACAGTGACGGGTTCGCGCCGGATTCACACCGGCTTTCCTTTTCAGCTCACGTCGAGCCACCTGTCGGCGCTGTTCAATTGTCGAGGCGCTTGGCCGGCATCACCTCCCCCAAAAGGTGACCGCATTATAGGATGCGGCCGGGGACGGCTAAGTCAGGCGACGCGCGATTGCTCGAAGTAAGCCTCGAGCTCTTCGATGGTCGGGACCCGGTTGATTTCCTCGGGCTCGACATTCATGAACTGCTCCTGGGCCGTGAACACGAGCTCGATCAGGTCCGGGATCTTGACGTCGCGGGTGTAGGGAACTCCGAAAGCATGCAGCTGCTCCACGACATCGCCGGGCACTGTCGTCCGCTCGGCCAGGTTCAGCTCTTCGAGCGCCCAAAGGACGCGGTCGAGCGCGTACAGGCTGAGCTTGCGCTTGGCCTCCTCCGCGCGGGTGGCCATGACTCGGAGCGTGGTGCGTTGCGTCTCAGTTTGAATTGCTTCGTAGATTCTCAGGATGGGCTCCTCCGAGGCTTTTGGTTGGTCGGTCAGCGACCACGGTACGAGCCAATTCCCGCGCCCCGCAAATAACTTTCGTTAAAACATGTAAATAGCGACCCTATGTCACCGGCATGCTTTCGAAAAGGCGCGGGATAATACCCACAATGGCTTATATCGATCCCGATCCGGATCGTGGGCCCGG
>DATNMQ010000131.1:0-11120 GCA_035602465.1 Candidatus Sulfotelmatobacter sp.
TCTAGCCACCTAGTTGAGCCGGACGCGGCGAGCTTGCGAACCAGCGGCGCCACCTCCGCGCAAGGGCCGTTTGCTGCGACGGATCTATTCGGGCAGAACCGTCGGCACGCATGTCCACGTCAAGGCCGTTCCAGGGGTTTAGGTCATAACGAACGCCCGTCGCGAGAGTCAACAGCACATGAGACAGGACAAACTTCGTCGGGTCATCGAGCGCATCCAGTAATGCCGGGATCGCGGCTTCCCCTTGGTCCAGCAGGTGACGAGCCGACTCGCTCATGACTCGCGGCGCAAGACCAAGGGCGTTTGCGTCCCACGTGACGTCGTCGTTAGCTAAGGTGTTTAGCTCACGCCGGATCTGGTCTGTCGCACTCTCGGATTCGGGCCCGGCCAAGTTGTTTTCGCTTCTTCTCCTGCTACTGGCGTTTGAGTGTGATCGCCAGGCTATGGCTTATCCGTGAAAGACACCACATTGTTCTTCTTGACTGTGAGAATCTTGGTCACGACCTTACCCCCAGGATACGTGTAGGGGATCTCAACCACGAGATCCACCGTGCCATCTGCGTTTGGTGTCACGGAAATCACATGCTGGGCCCCGCGCTTGGCTCCAGCCACCTCCGATTCAGCGACGATTCCTTCACCGTGGGCACCGGAAGTTTCGGATCCGTAAGCTGCTCCCTTCACCTGCTTTTGGTACTGCTCCTCAATCTCGTGGATCAAACCGCTCACTCCGACCATCTCCACGTCAGCGATATCGATGTCGCCCAACGCGTAGCTGCCCACCAAGGTGGCTGAACCGGAGCTGATGCTGATCAGGGTGTCCTTGGAGTCGTTGATGATGGTGGTAAGGCGATCGGCGAGTGCCTGTTGCTGGGCATTCGGTGGCAACTCCACAAAGTTCTGCGTGATTTTTACCTCTCCTTTGGAGACGGATACGCGGTAACTCTGTAGGCCACCGTTCAGAAGAGCGATGGCCCGCTCGACTTCCGCGGTCTTTCCGGTCAGCTTCAGCTTTGGCTGGACCATTGCGGCCCCGAAAGCCTCCTGTTGGGCGACGTGTGTCAGCTCGTGTGCCAGCAGGCCCCTGTAATGTTTGGAGTCCGAGCTTTCACCAGATCCGACATAGACGTCGGAACCATGGGTGAGCGCACGAGCCCCGATCATCGCAGCGAGGCGATGCGATCCATCGTCATCGTGAATGCGAACGCGATCGAGACTCGGTCCAAGTCGGTCTCCTAACAGCGCTCGACTTCCGATGCTCAGGCTGGTCCCGTCGGTGGGCCTTGAGGACAGCCCTGCCGGCCGATTCCAGACTCCGCTCAGCTGGTCTGCATTCGTGGTTGCCGCGGCTTCGCGCTGGCGGTGGACGCTCAGATGCTTCTCTTCCTGGGTTTTTGCTGCGCTGAAGTGGCGCTCGAAAGTGCGCAATGCCATCAGCGGTGCGTCGACACGTTGGTGCACGCTGTCCGGCTGGAATGCCGCGCCGCGAGATCTACCGGCATAAGTCGGTGCGACCTTACTGCGACCGACGGATGATGAGCGAGCGACCTCGGGCGATGCACGTAACGACGCTCTCATTGAATCTCCGCGTGAGATCGGCGATGTCCTCACCTACAGGTTCTCGCCGGGACTCTATAACCGCGGCGTCACCGGAGCGTCACCCACTGCCGTATGGGTTGACGGCCTTCACGAGGACTAGCCGGCGCGCTCTTGGCGGGCGATCTGAATACCCAGAGCTCCGAGAGCGATCGCCGCCAGGAGGAGCGGCGGGCCGTTGAGCTGCCAGCCGACGAACAGCCCAAGCACATAGCCGAGCCCGCCGATCAGCGTGATTCCGCACACGGCCACGGCGACGTAGTCTGCGACAGGCGGCAGAGTGGGCCTCGCCGAGCGCGCGTCGGCGAAGAAGACCAGGGCCCCGCCGATGCCGAACGGGATGTTGCCGGCGGCGAACTGAAAGTCAAACCATGACTTGAAGGCTGCGAAGGAGCCCGGCGCGTCCGTCGCCAGGTGGGGCAATGCGCTTCCCATTAGCGAGTCGAAGACAAATGCGGGAAGGAAGCTCACGAAGACCAGCGCCCATCCGACCCGCTCGAGATCAACGCCCAGGTAGCGCCGCCGCGACAGCAACGCGAGCGCGGCGGCTGCGACGAGAATGTCGCCGACGAAGATGACGCGGCCGGCAAGCATCATCTCGGCGGTGCGGCTGGTGGCTTCTTTCAGCGCGTTCTGGTAGCTCGATTGGTCCGCGGGCAAGCCCAGGTCGCTGGGGAGCAAGGCGTACCGCAAAACGCCGACGGCAAAGACCGCGCACCCGAAAGCCAGCAACAGGCCCGCGAGGCGGAAGGTCACGCGTGGCGGGCTGGCGGTGCTCATCGCGCTCGAAGCTTAGCCAGGATCTGTGACTGCTATACGATCCGCCGACATGACGATGGCGTGGGTTGTCCGTGAGCTGGGGACACCCGACAAACTCCGCTTCGAGGAGGTGCAGGGGCCTCCAACAAGCGACGAACTCGTCCGGATCCGTGTGCGCGCAGCCGCGGTCAACTTTTTCGACCTGCTCCAGATTGGCGGCACCTACCAGGTGAAACCTGAGCTCCCCTTCGTACCGGGAGCCGAGGTGAGCGGCGAGGTCGAGGCGGCGCCGCGCGCAAGCGGGCTGAAGCGTGGGGACCGCGTGCTCGCCACCGTTTCGCAAGAAGGCATGCACCGCGGTGGCTATACCGAGGTGACGCACGCCGACCCCGACGCCGTGGTGAAGATTCCCGATCTGATGTCCTTCGTCGAAGCCGCCGCTTTCTTCATCAACTACCAGACCGGTTGGTTCGGACTCCACCGTCGTGCCCAGCTACAGGCCGGCCAGGTGGTGTTGATTCACGGCGGTGCCGGTGGCGTTGGAACCGCGGCGATTCAACTCGCCAAGGCTGCCGGCGCCCGCGTCATCGCGACAGCAGGTTCGGAGGCCAAGGTCGCCGTCTGTCGCGAGATGGGCGCCGACCTCGCGATCAATTACGAGGAGGAGGACTTCGTGGCCGCGGTCAAGCAGGCGACCGAAGGCAAAGGCGCGGACGTCGTCTATGACCCGGTCGGTGGTGACGTGTTCGATCGATCGACCAAATGCGTAGCGTTTGAAGGTCGGATCGTCGTGGTCGGTTTCACGTCGGGACGAGTACCCACAGTCGCCACGAATTACGTCCTTGTTAAGAACTACTCCGTGGTCGGCCTGCACTGGGGCCTGTATCGCCAGCGAGCACCGCAGCTGATCACACAGTGCACTGAGAAGCTCTTGGACCTTTACTCAGCGGGAAAGATCCGCCCCCACGTCGGGCAGCAAGCTCCACTTTCAGAGGCGGTCTCGCTTCTTCAGGCGGTGGCTTCTCGCCAGACCACTGGCAAGGCGGTCCTCACGGTCTAGATGTCCTACCACACGGCCGCGAGCGACCTCCACGACTTCTACATCCTCGCCGGCACGGCGGCCGCGACCCTCGTCGGGCTTCTGTTCGTCGGCCTTTCGCTGCACCTCCGCGTGGTGATCGCCGCCTCCGAGGTCCGCAGCCTCGCGCGAGTGACGCTGGCCAATTTCGGTGCGGTGCTTTTCGCGAGCCTGTTCCTGGTCATCAACGAGGGCCAGGCCACTGCCGCGCTGCAGCTCATCGGCGTGGGGATCGTGAGCCTCATCGTCACCGTGCCCAGCCTGGTCGCCGCGGCGCGAACCACGCAGGCGACCGTGCAGATGCGGCGGCGGGATCGCGCGCGGTTGGTCCTTCGCTTTGGTTTGAGCGCGCTCAGCTATCTGGGCGTGATCAGCGCCGGGATCCTCCTGCTCGCTTCACTCTTCATCGCCTTCACGGTCGTGCTCGAGGTCGCCATCGTGACCCTGCTGGTCATCTCCCTCCGGAACACGTGGGACTTGCTGGTCACCGTTGGAGAGGTGGCGTTGGGGGACGAAGAGAAAAGGTAATCACCCTTTCTCGCCCCTCACCCTGACCCTCTCCCGTGAAGGGGACAGGGAAGTTGTCAGGCAGGCGCTCCCCGCAGGGGGGCGCCGACCTCGTGCAGGAAGCTCAGGATCTCGCGATACGAGCGGTAGATCGAGGTCTCGTAGTAGGGGACGTCGACCTCGGCGCAGTAGGCGCGCACGATCTTGTGGGCGCGGCGGATGTTGCAGCGCGGCATGGTGGGAAACAGGTGGTGCTCGATCTGGTAGTTGAGCGATCCGTAGAGGAGGTCGGTGAGCGGATTGGACCTGACGTTGCGCGCGGTCAGGACCTGTGAGCGCAGGAAGTCGAGCTCCTGGCCCTTCTCGATCTGAGGCATCCCCTTGTGGTTGGGGGCGAAGACCGAGGCCAAGTAGAACCCTCCGACGCACTTCTGGATTACGAGCACTAGCAGGGCGCGCCACGGGCCGACCACGACGACCAGCAGCGCCGGGAACGCGAGGGCGTGCAGGCAGAGCGCGCTCACCTCAACCCATCGCAGCTTCTCCTTCGTATTGATGAGGAACTTCACGCTGTTGACATGCATGACCCACGCGAGGCCGAAGAGCAGCGGAAAGAACAGGCCCGCCTGATGGCTTACCAACCAGCGCGAGAATCCGGTCTTCGCCAGGGCCTGCTCCTCCGAGTAGGCGATGACTCCGACGTCGATGTCGGGGTCGAGGTCCTGGTTGTTGGGATTGCCGTGATGCCGGTTGTGCTTGTCCACCCACCATCCATGGCTCATGCCGAGCAGCCCGTTCCCGGTGACGATGCCAATCACCGTGTTGACGCGGCGGCTCGGGAACATCTGCTTGTGTCCTGAGTCGTGCAGCTGAAAGCCGAGCTGGCCGGAGACGAATCCGAGGAGCGCCGCGACGAGGACGGTGGCCCAGACGCTGTGCACCAGGCTGAGCAGCCACAGAGTCGTGGCGAGGGCAACTGTGTTCGTCACCAGCATCAGGACGTAGTAGCCCGGGCGCTTTCTCAGCAACCCGGCGGCTTCCACGCGCCGCTTGAGCTCGGTGTAGGGCTGCGCGATCGGTGAGGACGGCTTTGGGACCGGAATCGCGATGGCTGCCATGACGCTCCTGACTCGAACCACGGGCGGTTCGGGCGAGGGGCGCGTTCGAGAACCACCGGTCGCCTTCGTCGCTCGGGAGGAAACCGAGCGCTGAGGCCAGCATACCCGGCTTGGGCGGGCGTTTAGACAAACTCTTTGACAATTGCCAGCCTTGACAATCGTTTGATCTGCCGCCCCACGATTAGTTCCGGGGCAAGGACCAGTCATCACTGGTAGAAATCGACTGGAGGTCAAACGATGGCAGCGACGGCGACGTACAAGAAGGAAACCCTGGATGTTCCCGGCGCGACCCTCTACTACGAGGTGCGCGGAGCCGGCCCCGTCCTTTTGATGATGCCGGGTGGACCGGCCGACGCGACCACCTTCCGGGCGATCGAGAACGCCCTGGCACAGCGGTACACCGTGGTGACGTACGACCCGCGCGGCTTGTCCCACAGCAAGATCAAAGAGCCGATCGACGATTCGCGGATGGTGGAGATCTTCGCGGACGACGTCCACCGCCTCCTGGCCAAGCTGACGGACAGGAAGGCGGACGTCTTCGCAAGCAGCGGCGGCGCGACGATCGCGCTCGAGCTCGCCGTGCGTTACCCGGAGCAGCTGGACACCGTGGTCGTTCACGAGCCGCCCTCGCCGTCCCTGCTCCCAAACGGCGCCGAGGTGAGAGCTGCCATGGAAGACGTGTGCGACACCTACAGTCGCGAGGGGCTGGGGCCGGCGGCGCAGAAGTTCATCGCCCTGGTCGGTGGCGGGCCGCCGCCCGAGCCGGAGGGCGAGCCGACTCCCGAGATGCTCGAAGCCCAGGCCCTGATGCAGCGCAACGTGGAGTACTTCTTCGGCCGCTACATCCGGAACATCGCGCGCTACGAACCAGACATCGCCGCGCTGAAGGCGTGCTCGTGCCGGATCGTCCCCGCCGTCGGAGAGGAGTCGAGCGGCCAGCTGGCGCACAACGGCGGTCTGGGCCTGGCTGAGCGCCTGGGGAGGGAAGCGGTCGTGTTTCCGGGCGACCACGGCGGGTTCGCCGGCCGGCCGCGCGAGTTCGCCTTCAAGCTGCGCGCGGTGCTGACGAGCTAGGCCAGGGAGCTCCGCAGGAACTCGAACTGCCTGACGTTGGCCTTGCGGGCCAGGTTGGTCGGGAACGCGTTGAAAGCGTGCACTCCCTCGGGATAGACCGCGAGCTCGGCGCGATTGCCGGCGACTCGCCAGCGCTCGGCCATGAAGAGTGAGTCGTCGATCAGGGGGTCCATCGTGCCGATGGTGAAAAGCGCCGGAGGCATGTCGCCAAGACGCGCGTAGAGCGGCGAGATGTCCGGATCGCGCCGCTGCTCGACGCCGGCGGCCGGGAGGAAGTTGTTGCCGAACCAGTGGATGATCGGCGTCGAGAGGACAAGGTTGCGATCGCCCCAGAGCATCTGGCTCGGTGTGCCGCTCAGGTCGTAGGCGCCGTAGACGAGGTTGGCGGCGGCGATCCGATTCTTGATCCCGTGCCGGTCGCGCAGCCTCAAGAGAGTCACCACCGCCAGGTGTGCTCCGGCCGACTCGCCACCGATTGCGAAACGCGCCGGAGCATCGAGCAGCTCGGCGCCGTGCTCGAGGAGATGGAGCACCGCGTCCTCGCAGTCGTCGGGGCCGGCGGGATACGGATCCTCCGGGGCGAGCCGGTAACCGATGCTCGCGGCGCAGAGTCCGGTCTCATCGGCGAACAGCTTCAAGGCGGCGTCCTGCATGTCGTGCGCGCCCAGGGTCCAACCGCCGCCGTGGATGTGGAGGTAGATGCCGATCGGCCTGTGGTCGGGACGGATGAGGCGGACTTTGATCGGGCCGCCGCGGCCGGCGATCTCGATGTCTCGCGCCTCTTTGAGGAAGATCGGGGCCGGGAAGATGCCCCTCCCCTCTCGCCTGGCCTGGCGCGAAACCTCGGGAGGGAGCGTGTTAACCGGTGGCTGGGTCGCGATGAGGGCCTCGAGCTGCGCGTTGAACGCCCGCGCCTCGTCGATGTCCTGCTGCTCGACCTCAGCGGTCGCCGGCCGAACGGTGGCCATTTGCGCCAAGTCTATTCCCGAGCCACAATCGTCGCCATGTATCTGCGCGACAACAAGCTGGTCACCTGCGTCGTCAGCCCGAACAAGGGGACGTGGGAAGTGACGTGGGCCTCCGACGTCAAGACGCCCAAGGACTTCAAGGCGAGTGGGTTGAACGAAACGGTGGACCAGGCGATGCGGGAGATCGCGGCGATGTATGCGGGAACCCCCGCAAGCGTCGAGATGGAGCTGCAATTCGCGATCTACCCGTTCAGGGGCAAGGGTTCGACCGTCCTTGATCTGACGCGAGACATCGACGGATTCTCGGTTACAGATTCCACGAGTGTCCCAGTCAGTCTTCGCGCGCCGACGCTGGAAGCTGTCGTCGCGGAGGCAACCGCCCGGCCCGACCACGACGACTGGATGTTCCACTGGGTCATCCCGATGACCCAGCTGCCCTCGGCCTGAGAGGACAGCTAGGGGGCTTTACCGAGCCGAGAAGGGCGAGACCGGCCGCTCCTGCAGCACTTCGTCGACATACAGGTCCACCTTCTCGTTGTAGAAGCAGAGCCAGCCGCAATATCTCGCGGTTGGTGCCCTCGGCCTCTGCGCCGAAGTCCTTCGCCCAGCAAGCGCCAGACCTCGTGACTGCAGCAGGCCAAGATCAGCCACTGTCAACTCTTCCTCTCCGGGGCGCCGGTCGCAGCATCCCTGACGCCTGCTTCAAGTTTGCGATTCCATTTCGGCATTCCAAGGCTCGTCATCCAGTCCCGTTCGAGGTCGGCGGCCCCGAGTGCGCTCGTGATCCGATACCAGATGGTCAGGGCATGTCCCGCGGTCAATGACTCATTCGCGAGTGCATTCACGCGACAGTTGGTCTGCTGACCGCCGTTTCGTCTAGGTTTGGCCGACATAGACGATTTTGTCATCCTCCTGCCACAAATACACCCCTGGTGCGTCCGGTTACGCTGGCATCACAAGCCTGGCGAACGGGCCTAACCCGTACCGGTGTCTTTGCCGACGGTCGGGTATGTCGGGCGCCGGAAGATTCAGGTTCCGATGGCCGACATCGCCAGCCTTGGCGAACCCACGTACTTTGTCCGCGATCATCGGCGCTTCAGCCACGTGTCGGGATAGCCGCTCCAGAGCAGGCTGTCGAGGATTCGAACCAATGTGCGGTCGCACCCTCTTTCTTTGAGGCGTTCTTGAAAGTCGAGGAGCGTGGGCAGAAGATCGTTTCGGATCGCCCTTATTTGCTCGACAAGTGCCACACCGCTATCGGCGCCAACGTCAGGTATCCCCATGAGGCGCAACACATAGGAATCGCACACGGGAATCAGGCGAGGGCGCTTGATATGGAGCACCTTCGTGGCCCTCGCTATACCAATCCCCTTACCGATCACCGCGTTGAAAAGAGCTGCGAGTCGAGTTGGCACGCGTTCCTTCGACCACTGCGCATCGCTCGTTTGAAACAGATCGATGCTTCGGCCAAGCGCTTTCAATTCGGGTAAGTCACCGCGCTTGATCAGCTTCGTCCAGTCAGAGTGTGGCGACCGCGCGCCCATGGTTACGTTGATGGCTCGCACGTCGTCTTCCGTGATGCTGTCGGGCGGCGATCCACCGGCCATCACGTACGCGTCGTATGACTGTGGGCCGAGCGAGCTGGGGTTTTCGGTGAAGAACTTGACGGCGGTCTTCCACGGCGCCTCGACTATCACGTCGGCGCGGCGGAGCCGGATTGCCTGACCTCCGGTTGGCAGAGCCGTCACTTTGTAACGCCTCGAGGCAACGCTGAAGGTGCTAGATCGCGCAGCTTGTCGCGGACGAGGTCGAGATAGCTGTACTTAACTGGGCCGTTGAGCGCATAAGTGTGCACGACCGCTCGGCCGTTTTGTGCGTCCCAGGCAAACCACTCGCCCTTCGCAACGTTGCTCGTCCAGCTGACTGTTCGACCCAGAAAAGAGCTGGCGATTTTGGTTCGCGCATCGTCGGACGGACCGCCATGGAAGATCAGCGCTGACGCCGAATCAAATTTGGCGACCAGATCTGCTAGGAATTCTGCGCGAACCGCATTCGGCTGTCGACCGCCAAGCGCTACTTTGGACGGAAAGGCGCTGACTTCAACCTGGTAGCAGATGTCGCCTAGGCTCAGCGTTGCGCTACCTGCAGATGGCGGTACCAGCAACGATGCGGGGTCATCAGGTCGCAGAAGTCGAGCGATCGTCTTCCATGTGTCGCGGCCGCGGGAAAGGTCCGTGCGATAAAAGTCGTTCGGATGCAGGTGATAAGCCCGGGGATGGAGACTACGAGCGTTCGGCAGAACGGTTGGATCTACTCGGGCGAGGACGTCGGGGCGAGAACCACAGGCCCACAGCACCGAAAGGGAACACGCGAGAGCTAGATCGCCGCCATCGGCAGGATCGTAAGCGTCCTCGGTCCCCATGCAGATAAGCGGTGCGTCGTCACGACCCAATCCGAGGACGTGCTGATCCAGCAGGGACAGCAGGTGGTTGTCCCCGAGACCGGAAAAGTCACTGCGGGTGAATGTCACGTCGTTAGCTTCGAGCTGCTCGCGGCGGCTCAACGCGCGCTCGTGCGTCCGTATGAGATGAGCGACGGCGGTCCCAAACCTTCCGTCGAGTTGCGCTCCGGTCTCAACAGCGCGCAACTGAGCGAGGTAACCGTAGATGGCAGTTTCCACGACGTCCGGGTGTGCGGGCGAGGTGATCACGGCAGACGTGAGACGCGTTGGTCAGTTCGCGCCATTTCCACTAGACGGCACAGCGCATTCGCCAGGCGCATTTGTTCAGGAGTGTGCGCCTTTATTTCCAATAGAGCTGGGCTGCACACCAGGATCGCCATGCCCTGCGCCCTGGAGATCGCCACGTTCAGGCGGTGCAGGCTGTACAGGAAGTCGATCCCCCGCGGCGCTTCGGCGGCGCTCGAGGTCGCCATCGAGTAGATCACGACCGGCGCCTCCTGGCCTTGGAACTTGTCGACCGTACCGATTCGGGCGCCGGGCGGAAGCCGGTTCGCCAGCAGTGAGACGTGGGCGTTGTACGGCGCGACGACCAGGATGTCCACGACGGTCAGCTCGCTGGCTTTGCCGTTGCGGTCGGTCCATGGCCGGCCGAGAAGCGCATTGAATGCTTCGGCGACTTCTGCCGCCTCCTCCACAGAAGATGTCCGGTTGCCGACGTGGACGACCGGGCGGTAGCGGAGGCCGGTGCCCGAAAACTCGCCCTCGCCCCCCACTTCCTGCCTCGAGCATTCAGGCGCTGATTCGAGGCGGTTCTCATATGCGACCTCGGAGATGAACCGGCACACGTCTGGGTGCATCCGGTACGTCGTCGCCAGGAAGCGGCCACGGTCGGGCCGGATCGTCTGGGCGCCGTCCAGCACGTGGTCGAGCGCCGACAGGTCGGCGCCCTCCGGGTGCGAGCCCTTCGATGGCTGGCGCAGCTGGTTCGGGTCGCCCAGCAGGACGACGTTCCTCGCGCATGTCGCGGCGGCGATGACATTCGCCAGGGACATCTGCCCCGCCTCGTCGATGAACAGGTCGTCGAGCTTGCCTTCGATCTCGTCGCGGGCGAAGAGCCACGCCGTGCCGGCGACCAGGTCGACCTCGCCCGCTCCCAGAGCGTCGTCCACGTCGGCGTTGGTATCGGCGGGCTGGACGATCGCGGAGCTGCAACGCTGATCCGCCTCGGCCTTCTGGATCGCCCGCAACCGATAGCCGCGGCGCTCCGCCTCGCGGCAAACCGCGTCCAGCAGATTGCTGATCACCTTGTGGCTCAGCGCGGTCAGGCCTACGCGGCGGCCAGACATCAGCCGCTCGACGATCATCTCGGCGCCGAGGCGCGTCTTGCCGGTTCCCGGAGGACCCTGGATGGCGAGGTAGGAATCGTCTGGCTGAGGCGGCGCCAGCAGCAGCAAATCTCGGATCGCGCGGTAATCGCCCGCGCCCTCGATGCCGTTCTCGGCCACCGACTCAGCAACCCGGCGGATCGCGTCGCGCAGGACACGGTCCTCGATCGGCGTCGG
>DATNMQ010000145.1:0-1351 GCA_035602465.1 Candidatus Sulfotelmatobacter sp.
TGTGCAAGTTCGGCTGCTAGACGACAAAACGCCGTCGGCTGCTTTGCGACAGGCCTTCGGCAGGTTTGCTACAGCTACTTCGGTACCTACGCGACACTCCTCGCCCATGAGGGAGATGAGCGTGACTGAGCAAAGGTACAAAGCAGTTCTGGCGGTCATTGCCAACGGTCGGACGGTGGGTGAGGTGGCAAGCGAGTGGGGTGTGTGCCGGCAGACGATGCACCGCTGGCTGGCGCGCTACGAAAACGATGGGCTGGAAGGCCTGGGCGACCGGTCGAGTCGGCCAACACACTGTCCGCACCAAATGCCTCCGGGAGTGGAGGCTATGGTGCTCGAAATGCGTCGAGCTCATGCTTACTGGGGAGCGCGTCGAATCGCCTTCGAACTGGCGCGCAAGCACGTCCAGGACGCGCCCTCAGAATCGGCGGTCTATCGCTGTTTGGTGCGATCAGCGGTCATCGACCCGATGAGTCGACGCCGGCGCCGGGAGACCTGGAAGCGCTGGGAGCGAGGCGCACCGATGGAGCTCTGGCAGCTGGACGTTGTGCACGGGTTCGCGCTTGCTGACGGCACGGCTGCCAAGGCGTTGACCGGCATTGACGACCACTCCCGGTTCTGCGTTTCGGCTCGGCTCATGCTCCGGGAGCGGACGCAGGCAGTGTGTGACGGATTCAGTTCAGCGCTGCTCGAATACGGGGTCCCGGCCCAGGTGCTGACCGACAACGGCAAGGTCTTCACCGGGCGTTTCGCCCAACCCCCGGTCGAGGTCCTCTTCGACCGCGTCTGCCGTGAGAACGGCGTCGACCATATCCTGACCCAGCCGCGGTCGCCGACGACCACGGGCAAGATCGAGCGCTTCCATCGCACCCTCAGGGTTGAGTTCAACACCCGGCAGGTGTTCCGCAATCTGAAGACGGCGCAGGAGGCTCTAGATGAGTGGGTGACCTACTACAACACTCAACGGCCGCACCAGGCCCTCGAGGATGCCACCCCTGACAGCCGGTTTCGCTCAGGCGGAGGTGAGGTCCGGCATCAGCTGAGACACCCAGAGCGGACCGGAGAGCAATGGGTCTCGCGCCGAGTGGCGCCCAACGGCATCGTGTGTGTCGACTCCCAGCACATCAGCGTCGGCAAGAACTACGGCGGCAGCACCTGCGACGTCCTGGTCACCCAGGGGCTGTTTCAGTTCTGGGTTGGCAATGAGCTACTCAGGACGGCGGCTCGGACCACGCCTGGCAGTGAAATCCGTAAGAAGCACGCGGAAAGCAAAGTGCCACAGTGAGCAATTCGGAGTTGGAGGTGTCGCAGACGTACCGAAGTAGGTTCGTCGCAGAGCTACCGAAGGTCGACA
>DATNMQ010000150.1:0-22633 GCA_035602465.1 Candidatus Sulfotelmatobacter sp.
GTTGTCGCCATAGGGACGCACGCCCGGTTCGTCCGAGCGCAGCACGTCCGGCGACAGGTTCGGGATGTACGAGACAACCGAGTAGGTCTGTCCAGGCCGCAGCTGGTCGGGCGTGTGAAAAGTGCCGTAGGCGTCCAGGCGCAGCGCCGCCACCGGGGCGTACAGGCTCTGGATCGGATACGCCGCGTCGATCACCCCGGGCAGCGGACGCAGGACTCGAAACGTCTGCACGAACGTGCCCAGGTTGCCACCGGGCGCCGGAGGCAGGAATCGAGGAGGCACATATGGCGGCATGTCACGGTAAAAGTGGCTCGACGCCGTCCACACGCCATTCTGGTAGGTGTCGAACACCAGCCCGCGCCAGTACGCCGGTGCGCCCGTCCGCACATACATGACCGGGGCGTCGCCAAGCCTGCCGCGAAAGTGCAGGTCGACGCTGCTGGTCGCGCCCGACGGATCGCCGCTGATCTGGATTAGCGGCAGCGCCGGGCTCTCCATGTTGCCCTTGAAGCTGGTGAAGTTGGGCAGCGAGATGACGAGGGGCGAGATCGGGAGTCCTGATGGCTGCGGGACGACCACGAACCAGGTCACGCCCGCCGCGACCGCGGCGACGAGCATCAGGGCGACGCCCCGCACCGGGAACTGCAAATCGGCGTTCAGACGGCGAAGGTGTGACGCCGCCCAGAAGCCCACCAGGCACAACGCCCACAGGACTAGGAGGATGCCGAAGGCGTAGTCCCACGCGTAGACCGCCGCCAGATAAAGGATCGCGAGACTGATCCAGAGGCTCGAATAGCAGTTGCGGCGGGTCTTGAGGTCGAAGCTCGTGATCGCAACCAGGAGGATCGCGAAGTTGGCTTGCGGCAGGACGCCGCCGAAGAGTGCCAGCGTCGAGTCCGCGAGGACATAGAAGAGCGCGCCGAAGATCAAACCGGCGAGAACCACCTGGCGCCACAGACCTCGCCGGCGGTTGCGCTCGCGGTAGCTGACGACGTGGCCGATGGCCGCGGCCACGACGCCCACAGCCGGCACGATGTAGTCCTGGCCGTAGAGCACGATGGCGAGCACCGCCACCGCGAAGCCCGAGAACACGAAGGCTCGGCCTTCGATCGAGCTCTCGACCGGTGACGGCCACAGCTTGAAGAGGCGCGTCAGATGGGCCATGCCGTCCCCACCCTTCGCGCAGGCGCGTCGAGATCGAGCTCTGCGTCGCCGACGATCCACGCCCTGACGCCAACCCCACGCTGCTTCGCTAACTCGGCGGCATCGATGAGCTTCCGATCTGCGGACCCGGTGATCACCACGACCTCTCCGCTCGGCGGGGGAGCGTCCGTCAACTCGCGGGAGGAGACCGCCGGATACCGCGCGAGCCATTCCAGGATGGCCCACAGGTCGCGCCCTTGCGACGGTTCCGGGGGCTCGAGTCCAGGCGCCCACAACGACACCCGTCCCCCCTCTCTGATGCAATCCCAGGCCTCGGACGCTGCAAGTCGAGCGACCTGGTCGGCCATTTCGACGCTCCGCGGCGACGGGTCGACGAGGATCGCGAGAGTCCGCATTCCCGGCGGCTCGTACTCGCGAACCACGAGCTCGCCGTGGCGCGCGCTCGAACGCCAGTGGATTCGGCGCAGCGAGTCTCCCGCCCGATACTCACGGATCCCGAACAGCTCGTTGCCCGAACCCGCTCGCGGCGCGGCGATGCTCGCCTCCAGCTCGCGCGGCTGACGGCTCGTCACCAGCGAGGTGAAGACGGGCAGGACGACGGCAACCTCGACATCCGGGCATGACCTGACGCCGCTGAAAAAGCCGAGCGGGTCGCTGGTTCCGAGCTGCCAGCCGGTCGCCCCGATGGCGCCCCGCCTGAGCTGTGGCAAGACCTCGATGCGGCGCCAGCCATCCTTTGGCACGAGCCCGGTGCCGAGCGTGACCGGCCGGCCGCCGACGAGGCCGGTGACCCAGGCCGGCCCGCGCGGCGCGCCACTCGTGGTGATACCGACTTCGAGCTTGAGGCCGTCACCCTCGAACACCGGCGCGGGCCAAGGGGCGCTCTTCAGCAGGTTGTCGGGCAGGGCATCGACCGGTGAGTCGGCGGCCGGGCGGCTGCCCCGCGCTTCGAGGCGAAGCCGCAGCCCCGTCCGGTTCCACGCCGCATAGGCGAACGCAGCCACCGTAAAGGCGAGAATCCACGCCGCCAGAAGGAAGAGCCACGGCACCTCCGACGCGGCGCCGTACCACTCGAGCACGAGCCAGAGCCCCACCGCGCCGCCGACCCGCTTTGTCGGTCTCAGCCTGCTGCCTCAGTGCTGACGCAGCGGAGGGATCGGCAGGGCCGCGATGACCTCGTTCAACGCGTCGGCGGCCTTGCCCCGCCCGCGCATGCCCAGGCGATGCGCGAGCACCGGCACTGTGAGGAGCTTGACGTCATCCGGCAGGACGAAGTCCCGTCCCTCGAACAGCGCCCACGCCTGGGCGGCGCGCTGCAGGTAGACACCCGAGCGCATGCTCGCGGGAAGCAGCACGTCGGCCCTCGACCGGATCGCGTTGAGCAGCGCCACTATGTAAGTGCGAATGGCGGGCGCCGCGACCACGCGCAAACACGCTTCCTGCAGCTCGATCACCTCGCGGATGTCGATCACGGCTGTCAAGTTGGCGATCGGGTCGCCATGCTCGCGCCGCGCCAGGACCTCCATGGCCTCCGGGTCGGTGGGAGGGCCCATCTCCGCCGCAAGGACGAAACGGTCGAGCTGGGACTCGGGTAGCGGATACGTGCCGTGAAACTCGGCCGGGTTCTGGGTGCCCATCACGAAGAACGGCTTCTCCAGCGTTCTGGTGGCGCCCTCGACCGTGACCTGACCCTCCCCCATCGCCTCGAGCAGTGCCGACTGCGTGCGCGGCGTGGCGCGGTTGATCTCGTCAGCCAGCACGATGTTGGCGAAGATCGGCCCCGGCATGAACTCGAACGTCAGGTCCTTCTGGTTGAAGATGCTCGAGCCGGTGATGTCCGACGGCAGAAGGTCGGGCGTGCACTGGATGCGGCGGAACGTCCCTCCGACCGAGGTCGCGAGCGCCCTGGCGAGCATCGTCTTGCCGGTGCCCGGGAGGTCTTGCAGGAGAACATGCCCGCCGGCGATGAGGCCTGCCAGCGCTAGCCGCACGACGCGGTCCTTGCCCACGATGACCAGATGGATGTTCTTCTCGACGCGATCGAGGAGGTCGGCCGCGCGCCGAGGCTCGAGGGAGGGTTCCTGCACTCGGGCTCCAGTCTAGAACCCGGGTGCGCGACCTCCGACCGGTTACCTCGGAGATCCCCCGACTACAGCCCGGAAGCTACGGTTGTGGACGTTGGCCTCACTCGACGATGTGGCTCGGATCGCCTCGGCACTGCCGGAGGTCCGCGAGGACGATCGACGTGGCAGTCGGATCTGGATTGTCGCGAATAAGACATTCGCGTGGGAGCGGCCGTTCACCAAGGCGGACATCAAGCGGTTCGGCAACGCGACCCCGCCCGACGGTCCAATCCTCGGTTTGCGAGTTTCGAGCCTCGAGGAGAAGGACGTGGTGCTGATGTCCCATCGCCGAGGGTTTTTCACTATTCCCCACTTCGACGGATTCGCCGCGGTCCTCATCCAGCTCAACCGGGTCACCAAGCGAGGGCTGCGTGAGGCGATCACCGATGCCTGGTCGGCGATGGCGCCACCGAAGTTGGCCGCGGAGTTCTGGCGCTCGGGCCGCGGAAAGTAGGTTCCTGGTCAGCCCTTTACGTAGCTGAGCTTTTCCGCGACCTTGCCGTCCCGAACCTTCAACAGGTCGATGCCGCGCACATGACCGCTTCCCCAGTCGAAGCGCCACCTCACCACCGCGCGATCCCCGGCCACGATCATCTCCTCCGCCTCGAAGCGCGCCTCGGGGGTGTCCTTGAAGAACGTCTCCCAGAACTTGCGCACGTCCTTCTGGCCCAGGTGTCGCTCGCCGTCGGGCGGTGGCAGCGTGTTCTCGAACACGCAGTCGTCGGTCATGAGCGCCATCACGCGGTCGACGTCGTGCCGGCCGAATGCCTCGTTGAAGGCGTTGACGGTCTCTTCGTGGTCAGGACTGCCCGACCATGCGGGCGATGACCTCGCTCAGGTTCGGCCCGCCCTTGCCGAACGGTACCGAGTGGACCCGGTGCGCGTAGACCATCTCCGCCACCTCACCGACATGCTTGACGCCAACCGCTTCGTCGCTGTCGTAGGCGGCCTTCGCTTGCGCGGCCCGGGCGCACACCAGGTCCGAGCGGTGGCCGTCGACCTCGAGCGCGATCGAGATCTGGGCGATCAGGCGCAGGATCTCGCGTGGCAGCGTAACTTCGGGAAACGTCGCGATCGCCTCCGCGATCTGCGCCTTGACCGACTGCTCAGACTCGGCGTGCTGCTCATAGAAGAGGTTGGGGTCGTCCTCCCAGACGGCGCGCTTCTCGACGATCGCCACGCGCTGGTCCAGGTCACGTATGCCCTCGACGTCGACGCACAACCCGAAGCGGTCGAGCAATTGCGGCCGCAGCTCGCCTTCCTCGGGGTTCATCGTGCCGACCAGGATGAAGCGCGATGGGTGCGAGAAGGAGACGCCTTCACGCTCGACGGTGTTGATGCCCATGGCGGCCGAGTCGAGCAGCACGTCGACGATGTGGTCGTCGAGCAGGTTCACCTCGTCGACATAGAGGATGTTGCGGTTCGCCTCAGCGAGCACGCCTGGCTCGAACCGGCGCGAGCCTTCTTTCAGCGCGGCCTCGAGGTCGATGGTCCCGACGACGCGGTCCTCCGAGGCGTTGATCGGCAGCTCGACCACGCGCATGCGCCGCGTTGCGACTGGAAGCTCGCCTGAAGCCGCGCGGTCGCGGCAGTCGAGGCACCAGTCCTCGGGGTCGTCGGGGTGGCAACCGAAGTGGCAGCCCTCGACGACCTGCTGCTCGGGCAGCAGGCGGGCCAGCGCGCGGACGGCGGTCGACTTGCCCGTCCCCTTCTCACCGCGGATGAGCACTCCGCCGATCGTCGGGTTGATGGCGTTGAGCACCAGGGCGAGCTTCATCTCGTCCTGTCCGACGATCGCGGTGAAGGGGTAGGAGTAGCGGTCCAGGGCCATGTGCAGGTCGATATTACCGGCGGCCGAACGGGCTCAAGGGCACGTGACCTTGGTCGGGTCGATGTTGAAGGTCCAGCCGTAGTAGGCGGTGGCGAGCTTGTAGCCGTTCGCCTCCTCCGGCTTGGTCGCGTGGCCGTGCTTGAAGTCGTCGCAGATCGCGCCCTGGACCTGGCCCGCGGTCGGGTTGATCCCGAGCCCCAGGACGCTCGCGCTGACCTCGGCGTAGAACTGCCACGCCTGGACGTTGACCTCGCCACCGCGGCACAGGAGCGGTCCGGCGTTTCCGTCCGCTGTGCTCTGGATCGGCGTGGAGCACAGCGCTCCAACCGGCGGGTCCGTCGCCGGCGCAAGGACGTGCGCGGGCACCGGAGAACCGACCGGAATGCCCCCTGGACTCTCGGAGCTCGAAGGAGAGGAGACGGCACTCGGGGACGCCGCGGACGCCGAGGCGGACGGGGTTTGCACCGAGGCTGTCTGTGACGAGCAGCCGCAGACCAAAGCGAACGCCGCCACCGCCATGCTCAACCTCATCGGAACGTGAAACGGTAGCGGGAACGCCCGGGTTACCGGGCCCTTCCGAGCTCCCTCTCCACCGCCGACTGGATCTCGTCGCGTGACAGGTCGTACAGGCCGTAGTACCGCGCGCCCATCCTGTCGGCAAGGTCGGCGCACGCATTGATGGCGTATGTCTGGTACATCGGGGCGACACGCGCCAGATGCTGCACTGACGGCAGGTGGCTGTAGTCCCGCGCCGAGTCGATGACCAGGGCGTCGATGTCCTCGGAGTCGATCAGCGCCGCAACCTTCTGCGCCTCGACGAGCGGCTCCTCCTTGAACATCGAGATGTTGCCTCGGCCGTCGCTGATGAGCACGAGCAGTGGCCGGATGGTCGGATCGCGCAGCAGCTCGGTCTTGACGACCTTGTATCCCGCCATGAGCCCGTGCGTCAAGGGGGTGGTCCCTCCGACAGAGAGCCTCTCCAGGCGGCGTCGCGCGAGGGACACGCTCGACGTCGGACGGAGCACAACTTCCGCTGTGCGGTTCTTGAAGATGACGACCGCGACGCGGTCACGCCGCACGTACGCGTCCTGCAGCAGCGAGAGGATCGCGCCCTTGGTCGCCGCCATGCGCTGCTCGGCGTCCATCGACGCGGACGCGTCGACGACGAACACGATCAGGTTGCCGACCTTCCGCTCACGGACCTTCTGCCTCAGGTCCTGCCGCTCCAGCATCAGACGCTCGCCATGCCGGCGTCCTCGCTGCCGCTGCATTGGCGCCGCCGCGCGAACGGTCGCGTCGATGGCCAGGTCGTTGACCTTCGCTTTCGGCTCCGCCCGGACGTAGCGGCCGCGGCGGTCTGGCGTCTGGCTCGCCGCACGCTTACCGCCCTGTTTGCGGACCCGCCGCTGGCGCGGCAGGTCGATCCGGCGCAGGTTGAAGGTCTCGAGCGCGTCCGGAGAGGATTCATGCCCGCTCGAGCCGCCGGTCGTCGCGCCCTGGTCGGCCCCGGCCGACTGCTGGCCGCTGTCCGACGAGCTCGCGCTCTGGTCGGCCGAGGCGTCTGCGGATGATTCGCTTTCCGAAGCCTGCGTCTCGCCAGGCTCGGAGTCAGCGGGCTGCGAGCCATCCTTCTGGTCACCTTGCTCGGGCGTCGTGTTCTCGTCCTGGTCGCGGCGCAAGGGCTGGCGGGCGCGATGCGCGAGGGCCAGGGCGGCGGCGTCGTAGATGTCGTCGCGCGTGGGAGTGTTATGCCGGCGGTAAGAGGCGATCGCGCGAGCCGCGTGATCGATCACCACATCCGCGCGGTGACCGAGGACGTCGGCCTCGACACAGATCGCGGAAATGAGGCGCGCGTGGCCAGTCGTCAGCCGGACGAACTTGATCCTCGCGATCGCCTCGGCGAGCGCTCGCGCCAGGTTGTTGTCCGCCGCGGCGAACTCGTTGCCGAACTCGTGGTCGCCCCGCTTGAACGCCGCATCCCTCTCCGTGATCAGCACTCGCTCGTCGGGGTCGTGTATGCCCTCCACGTCGACGCACAGGCCGAAGCGGTCCAGCAGCTGAGGACGTAGCTCACCCTCCTCCGGATTCATGGTCCCGACGAGGATGAAGCGCGATGGGTGGCTGAACGACACGCCCTCGCGCTCGATTACGTTGACGCCCATCGCCGCGGCATCGAGCAGCACGTCGACCAGGTGATCGTCGAGCAGGTTGACCTCGTCGACATAGAGGATGTTGCGGTTGGCCTCGGCGAGGACGCCTGGCTCGAAGCGGCGGGTGCCGGATCGCAGCGCCGCCTCGATGTCGATGGTGCCGACCACGCGGTCCTCGGACGCGTTGATGGGCAGCTCGACCACGCGCATTCGGCGCTTGTGGTGGGGCAGCATGCCGGCGTCCTTCACTCGCACCCGGCATTCCGCGCACAGCGCCTCGACGTCCGACGGGTCGCAGCCGAAGTGGCAGCCCTCGACGACGTCGTGCTCGGGCAGCAGCCTGGCGAGCGCGCGCACGGCGGTCGACTTGCCGGTCCCCTTCTCGCCCCGGATCAGCACGCCGCCGATCGTGGGCACGATGGCGTTCAGGATCAGGGCCAGCTTCATCGACTCCTGGCCCACGATCGCGGTGAAGGGGAACGAGTGACGGTCGAGAGTCACACTCACTGACCCAAGAATAGGGAGCTAAGTCGAGGCTGGAACCAGGTCCTTCACCAGGTCGCGTTCCTGGATCAGCTCTTCGGTCGTGACCTTGATCCGCTTCTTGGCGTCGTCGTCGTGCTCCAGGCTGTCGATGACCTCCCAGTGCTCGCCATCCGAGCGTACGGGAAAGCCGAACTGCAATCCCTCCGGAACGCCGTACTCACCGCGGCTCGGAACCGCCAGCGAATGCCAATCACCCCATCCCGTCGGCGTGCGAATGCTGATGACAGAGTCGATCACAGCGTTGGCCGCCGAGGCGGCCGACGACGCGCCCCGCGCCTCGATCACGGCCGCGCCGCGCTTCTGCACCGTCTCGATGAACTTGCCCTTCAGCCAGCCGTGATCCGTGATGACGTCGAAGACCGGGAGCTGCGCAATGCGCGCGTTTCGGGCGTCCGGGTATTGCGTGGCGGAGTGGTTGCCCCAGATCGCGAGATTCGACACTGCTCCGACGGGCGCCTTGGCCTTCCTCGCAAGCTGCGTCCTAGCGCGGTTCTCGTCGAGCCGCGTCATGGCGAACCAGCGCTCGTCAGGTATCTCCGGCGCGTTCATGCGCGCGATGTAGCAGTTGGTGTTGCACGGATTGCCGACCACGAGGATCCGCACGTCGCTTGCGGCGCTCTTGGCGATCGCCTTTCCCTGTGGCCCGAAAATGCCGCCGTTGACCGAGAGCAGGTCGCCCCGCTCCATGCCCGCCTTGCGCGGGACCGACCCGACGAGCAGCGCCCAGTTCGCGCCTGCGAAGGCCGTCTCCGCCTTGCTGCTGAGGACGATGTCGGCGAGAAGGGGAAAAGCGCAGTCGTCGAGCTCCATGCCGACGCCCTCGAGCGATTTCATCGCAGGCTCGATCTCGAGCATGCGCAGGACGATGGGCTGGTCCGGGCCGAACATCTGCCCGGAGGCGATGCGAAAGACCAGCGCGTAGCCGATCTGGCCGGCCGCGCCGGTAACCGCGACCTGGATTGGCGTTCGCCCCCCGCTCATCTCACCGAAATGCTAGTGCGGGGTCAACCTCGTGCGTAGATGGGGGCGCAGGCGAAGATCGCGATGGTGACCGTTGCTGATGCGACTGGTATGACCACTGGCACGACGCGGCGCCCCATGCAGATGGAACGCCGCGCTCGCGCAATTGGTTACCGGAAGCCCTCACCCTCGGGCTCGAAAAGCTCGTCCTCGGCCAGGCGCCGGGCGAAGCATAGGAAGCCCGTGTGCGCGACCATCCGGTGCGACGGCCGAATGCTCCGGCCCCGAACGGTCCAGCCGCGCTGCAGGAGCTCGAACGCCTCCAGCATCCCGAAGCCGCGCAGCTCGCGCAGGCAGTCGAAGAACCGCTGGACCTGGCTGACGTTCGGGCAGTGGGCGAAGACGATCCCTCCCGGGCGGAGGGCGGCCTTGACGCCGGGCGCGGCCTGCCACGGCTCGGCCAGGTCGAGCAAGACGCGGTCGAAGTCCCGCTCCTCGACCCCGAGGTACACGTCGCCCAGTTTCAGGGTCAGGTTCGCGGGAAGGGCGCCGAGCGTCTCGACGATCCCGCGCTTCGCGGCCTCGAGGAACTCCTCGCGCGCCTCGTAGCTGATCACCTCGCCCTCCGGACCGACGGCCCGCAGCGCGGCGAGGGTCAGCGCTCCCGTGCCTGTCCCGGCTTCCAGCACTCGGGCGCCCGGGTACAGGTCGGCCGCGACCAGGATCGCGCCCAGGTCCTTGGGGTAGATCGGCTGGGTCTGGCGTCGCCGGCCGGTCACCTGCTCGGCGAAGGTCGGCCGGACCGCGAGCAGGCGCGCGCCCATCTGGGTCGTCACCACCACCCCTTCGGGGCGGCCGATCAGCTCGTCGTGCCAGACAAAGCCCGAGTGGATCGAATGACGCTCCCCCGCCTTCAGCCGGACGCGGTGGCGCCTTCCGACCTTGTCCACCAGGACGATCAGCTCGCCCTCGGCGAAAGGGCCTGTCACCCCGGTTTGTGGGCGCGGATCAAGCAGTGCCAGTAGGCATGCCAAAGCTTTCCGTCGCGGCGCACCGGGTGCAGCTGGACCTTTGCCTCGCCCTCCGCCGCCTCGATCAGCTCCGCGAGCTCGGCCGCCAGCCCAGGCGGGACAGCCTGGTTGTGCATCCATTCGTCGTAGTTCCATTCGAGCTCGCGCGCTTCGGCGGTCTCGACCTCGAAGCCCGATCGTTCCAGCTTGCCCACCCACTCCCCGACCGTGAGCGACATCACATGGGAAGGGTCGCGGCGCACCTCCACCTCGTGCAGGACGTCGCGCGCCGGCAGCGGAGGCGCGCAGTCGATGAACACCGCGTCCCGATCCGGTTTGAGGACGCGAAACGCCTCGAAGAGGAACCGGTCGACGTCCGCGAAGTGGTGCGGGGCGGCGCGCACCGTGTAGATGTCGAAGGTGTCGTCCTGGAAAGGCAGGAACGCCGCGTCGGCGATGACCCAATCGGTGTTCTGGATGTCGCGCTCCGAGGCGATCCGCCGCGCCTGGTTCAGCATCTCGCGAGTCAGGTCCACGCCGACCACGCGGCGGACGAAGGGCGCGAGGGCGAACGCCGTGTTGCCGGTGCCGGTCGCGACGTCCAGAACCAGGTCGCCTTTCTGCGGCCGGGCGAGGTCGAGAACCTCCTGCAGCCGCGCGGAAGCCGTGTGGAAGGTCGAGCGCGTGTAGTTCACCGCGACGTTGCGAAAGCTGTCCCTAACGTCCGGCACAGGGTGAGATTACCCTAGCCTCGTGGCTCCGCCCGCTTCGGCCGCCGAGCTCGTCCAGCGCATCGAGACGACGCTTGCGGCGTCCGGCCTGCAGCCGGTCCGGGGCGGCATCGCCGGCTTCCCAACGGTGGTCGGTGGTAGCTCGACCTTCAAGTGGCAGTGGATGTTGACCAAGCTCAACTGGTTCATCTACGCCACGGCCATGCCGCCGGGCACCCCAGTGGGAGCGCTCGACGAATACATGACTCAGGCCTGCCAGGATGCCATCAACCGGAAGGGGTTGATGCGCGGCGCCCAGAGCGGCGTCGCCGCCGTGACGGTCGCCGTGATCGACGGCGTGGCGCCTGAGGCGGAAAAGTGGGCCGACCACCCGCACGGCCGCCGCTTCGCCGCCATCACCTTCCCGGTCCTGGCCGAGGTGGGCGCCGGCAAGGTCGTCCGCCCGGAACGGATGATCCTCGGCGGCATCTACACCGGGTTCCTGAAAGACCTCGTTCGGCAGTACGTCGAAACTCCGATGCGAGGCTGAGGCATGACGACGACGGCAACTGCACGCTGGACGGGAGACAAGGTTCGTTTCGAGATCGAGTCCGGATCGGGGCACAAGGCCGAGATCGACGAGGCGCCAATTTTCGGTGACGACGCGGCGATGCGGCCGACCGAGATGCTGCTCGGCTCACTGGGCGCGTGCACTGGCCTCAACGCGGTCCTCCTGCTGAAGAAGTTCAAGCAGCCGCTGCGCTCACTCGAGGTCGAGGTGGAAGGCGAGCGGGACGAGGAATGGCCAAAAGCCTTCAACAAGATCAAGGTGACTTTCCACTGCGGGTGGGAGGGCAAGATCGACAAGGACCTCGTCGAGAGAGCCATCGACTGGGCGTGCAATCGCTACTGCCCGATCCACGCGACCCTTTCCCGCGGCGTGACCATCGAACATCGCCGTAAGGACACCCACTAAGAAAGATGGGGTGGGGATCAAGGCCGGATTCACTCCGGCCGTCACAAAACGTGTAGTTCCAAACGCCTCCAGGCATCGTATGCAAGGGAGGGGGCTCCACGGGGGAGGCCTGCCTCCCCCGTGACGTCAGGCCTGCCTCCACCGTGATTTGTGAAGGTCGGCATAGAATTAATCCCGTTCCCCGAAAGCCCCCTTAGCGACCGGAGGCCGTCCCGGAAACTTGCTCGAGAGCTACGTCCCAGTTCTGATCTTCGTCCTGATCGTTTTTGGGCTTGTGGGAACGGTCACGGCCTTGAGCTTCGTGCTCGGCCCGGCCAAGCCCTACCGGCGCAAGATGGCGCCTTACGAGTCGGGCATCATCCCGGACACGCCCGCCGTCCGCCGCCTGTCGGTCCGCTTCTACCTGACGGCGATGCTGTTCATCATCTTCGACGTCGAGGCCGTCTTCTTCTACCCGTGGGCAGTGCTCCTCCGCCAGCTCAAGTGGTTCGGCCTCATCGAGATGCTCGTGTTCATGGGCATCCTGCTCGTCGCCCTCGCGCACATCTGGCGCAAGGGAGGCCTGGAGTGGGACTAGAAGCCGTAGTCGAGTCGATGGGTCAGAACATCCTGACCACCACGCTCGGCAAGCTGATCGGCTGGGGTCGTGGCAACTCGGTGTGGCCGCTTCAGTTCGGCCTCGCCTGCTGCGCCATCGAGATGATCCATACGGCCACCGCGAGCGTCGACATCGCGCGGTTCGGCTCGGAGGCGATGCGGGCTTCGCCCAGGCAGTCGGACATGATGATCGTGTCCGGCCGGGTCTCGCAGAAGATGGCGCCGATCCTGCGGACGATCTACGACCAGATGCCCGAGCCGAAATGGGTCATCTCCATGGGTGCGTGCGCATCGACCGGTGGCGTGTTCAACAACTACGCGCTGCTGCAGGGTGTGGACAAGATCGTCCCTGTCGACGTCTACATCCCGGGGTGCCCGCCGAGGCCGGAAGACCTCTTGAACGCGCTCATGATCCTCCAGGAGCGGATCAAGGCCCAAGGGATCACGCCCCGGCAGTGATTGCGGAAAATCTGATAGTCGACCGAGGCGTGAGCGCGGGCGACAGCTGGATCACGGTCGCTGGGGAAAGTGCCCACGAGGCGCTATCGGGGCTCAAGGAAGCGGGCTACCAGCTTCTCGTCTTCCTCACGTGCGTCGACCACCTGGCCGATTCCTCACGTCACGGGGGGGGTGCGCCGCGATACGAGCTGGTCTACCAGCTCCGCAACATGGACACGCTGGAGCAGCTCCGCGTCCGCGCCTTCGTCGACGGCGACCCGCCGCACGTCGAATCGGTCTCCGACCTCTTTCCGCCCGCGAACTGGGATGAGCGTGAGACCTACGACATGTTCGGCATCGTTTTCGAAAACCATCCAGACCTGACGCGGATCCTGATGCCCGACGACTGGGTCGGCCATCCTCTGCGCCGCGACTATCCCGTCGGCGGCGAGGTCGTCGAGTTCTCCGAAGAGCACGAGACGTGGCAGACGGCCCCGGACAAGGCGTGACAGACACCGACACGACCGTGATCGGCCAGGGGGTGACGGTCACCAGGACCGGGGAGACAGGTGCCTTCGGGGGCGAGCTGCTCACCATCAACTTCGGCCCGCATCACCCGTCCACTCACGGCGTCCTGCGCCTGATCGTCGACCTCGACGGAGAGCAGGTGAAGCGCATCAAGCCGGTGATCGGATACCTGCACACCGGGATCGAAAAGCAGGCCGAAGCCCTGCGGTGGCAGCAGGCGGTGGTCGTCACCGACCGCCACGACTATCTCTCGCCGCCGATCAACAACCTTGCGTACGCGCTCGCGGTCGAAAGGTTGATGGGTGTCGACGTGCCGCCGCGCGCGAAGGTCCTTCGCGTGATCATGTCCGAGCTCACCCGCCTGGCGTCGCACCTCGTCTGGCTGGGCACGAGCGGCATCGAGCTCGGCGCGTCGACGATGCTCATGTACTGCTTTCGCGAGCGCGACTCGATCCTGGACATGAACGAGGAGATCTCCGGCTACCGGATGCACACCTCGTACATCCGTCCGGGCGGTGTGATGGCCGACGCCACGCCCCGCTTCCTCGACATGCTCGACAAGTTCATCGGCGTGATGCCGGGTCACGTCGACGAGTACGAGGACCTGCTGACCATGAACCCGATATGGCGGTCCAGGACCATGGGCATCGGCCGGCTCCCGGCCCAGGACGCGAAGGTGCTCGGCGCCAGCGGACCGATGCTCCGCGGCTCCGGTGTCGCCTGGGACCTGCGCAAGCAGATGCCCTACTCGGGCTACGAGGACTATGAGTTCGAGGTCGCGACCTCGGACCTGTGCGACTGCTACGGCCGCTACCTCGTGCGCATTAAGGAGATGCGCGAGTCGGTGAAGATTCTCCGCCAGGCGCTCGACCGGCTGCCCGACGGCCCGGTGAACGTCGACGACCGCAAGATGCTGCCACCGCCGCGCGAAGAGCTCGAGACCTCGATGGAGGCTGTGATCCACCACTTCAAGCTATTCACCGAGGGTTACTCGGTCCCGCCCGGCGACGTGTACCAGGCAGTCGAGTCGGGGCGCGGCGAGAACGGGTGCTACGTCGTGAGCGACGGAACGCACAAGCCGCGACGGGTCAAGTTTCGGGCCGCGTCGTTCGTCAACCTCCAGCCGCTGGAGCGGATGGCGATGAACCACATGATCGCGGACATGGTGGCGATCATCGGGACTGCGGACACGGTGCTCGGAGACGTCGACCGATGAATTCCCCACAGACTCCGAGGCTTCGCCGTGAGTCTGCGGGGGCCCCTTCTAAAAGCATTCTGTCGTCGCATCTCCTCGACGAGATCAAAGAGCTTCCCGCCAAATACCCGCAGCCGCGGTCGGCGGTGATGCCTGCGCTCGACCTCGCTCAGGAAGAGCTCGGCCACCTGACACCGGACGCGATGAGCGAGGTGGCCGAGGCTCTCCAGCTCGACCCCGGTTACGTCGAGGGTGTCGCAACCTTCTACACGCTGTTCCATCTCGAGCCGGTCGGCAAGCATCGCTTCTATGTGTGCACGAACCTCAGCTGCATGCTGCGCGGGTCGAACGAGATCGTCGACCACGTGAAGCAGTCGATCGGGGTGAAGGAGCCGGGCGAGGTCTCGGCCGATGGGCTCTTCAGCTACGAGGAGGTCGAGTGCCTCGGCGCATGCGAGTACGCCCCGATGATGCGATTCGACCACAAGTACCACTACGACCTGACGACAGAGAAGCTCGACCGGCTCGTAGCTGAAAAGCGGTCTCCCGAACCTTCTTCCTTGCGCCTCACCCCGACCCTCTCCCCTGAAGGGGAGAGGGAGAAGAAACCGCGTGCCGCGCGCAAGAAGAAGGCCGATGGCTGAGCTGCGCGGGTCGTTTGGCGACGCTCCCAAGCACATCGTCACGCGGTCGTTCGGTACGCCTGACCTTCACCGGCTCGACGTCTACGAGTCGAAGGCAGGTGGCTACTCGGCGCTCCGCAAGGCCTTGCTGGAGATGGCTCCGGCCGACATCACGAACGAGGTGAAAACCTCTGGCTTGCGGGGCCGCGGCGGCGCGGGCTTCGCCACCGGCACCAAGTGGAGCTTCATCAACCGCGACGCGCCCGGCCCGAAGTACGTCGTGGTCAACGCGGACGAATCGGAGCCCGGCACGTCCAAGGACCGCTACATCCTCGAGAACTCACCTCACATGGTGGTCGAAGGGATTCTCATCGCCGCGTACGCGGTCGGCGCCAACCAGGCCTGGGTCTACATCCGCGGCGAGTACGACGAGCCCTACCGGATGCTGACCGAGGCGATCGAAGAGGCGCGCGCGAAGGGCTACATCGGACCGAAGCCGATGGGCAAGGACTATCCGCTCGACATCCGGCTCTACCGCGGCCACGGCGCGTACATCTGCGGCGAGGAGACGGCGCTCCTCGAGTCGCTCGAAGGAAAGCGGGCCCAGCCGCGCTCGCGTCCCCCCTCCCCCGCCGTCAAGGGCGCCTGGGGCCGCCCCACGCTCCTGAACAACGTAGAGACGCTCGCAACCGTCCCGTGGATCATCAACAACGGCGGCGCCGCGTACGCGAAGTTCGGCACTGACAAGTCACCGGGAACGCGCCTGATGTCGGTCAGCGGCAACGTCCGCAAGCCAGGCGTATACGAGGTCGAGCTGGGCCAGACCTTCCGCCACGTGATCATGGAGCTGGCGGGCGGCCCGCCCGAAGGACGTCAGGTGAAGGTCTTCTGGCCGGGCGGATCGTCCGCTCCGGTGCTGCCCGAGTCGATGCTCGACACCCACACCGACATGGAGGCGCTCGCGGCGGCGCGCTCGATGGGCGGTTCCGGCGGCGTGATCGTGATGGACGAAACCCACTGCGTCGTGCGGGCGGCGCACCGCCTGCTCCGCTTCTACGCGCACGAGTCGTGTGGCAAGTGCACCCCATGCCGCGTCGGGGGCGACTGGGCGGTGCGGACTTACGACCGCATCCTGGCCAACCAGGGCTCACAGGTCGAGCTGGACATCCTGCTCCGCGTCTCGGACGGACTGCAGAACGGGCGATGCCTGTGCGGCCTTGGGGACTCCGCCGGTTGGGTGATCGACTCGACGATCCGCCACTTCCGCGAGGAGTACGAGGACCACGCCTTGAGGCACGAGTGCAACGTCGGGGCGGTCGCGGCCCATGCCTGACATCAACCTGACGATCGACGGCAAGAAAGTCACCGTGCCCGCAGGCACGCTCATCGTCGAAGCCGCCAAGACCATCGGCATCGAGATCCCCGTGTTCTGCTACCACCACAAGCTCGACCCGGTCGGCGCGTGCCGCCTCTGCCTGGTCGATTTCTCGCCTGGACCGCCCCGGCCGCAGACCGCGTGCACGACTCCCGTCTCCGAGGGCATGGTCGTGCGGACGCAGAGCGCGATGGCCGTGGGCGCTCGCGCCGACATCCTCGAGTTCGAGCTCGCCAACCATCCGCTCGACTGCCCGGTCTGCGACAAAGGCGGCGAATGCCCACTGCAGGACTTCACGTTCCGCCACGGCTATCCGACGAGCCGGATCGACGGGCCGCGGCTCCATTTCAAGAAGCCGATCCCGCTTTCGGACAAGATCGCGCTCGACCGCGAGCGCTGCGTTCTCTGCTACCGCTGCACGCGCTACTACGACGAGGTCGCGTGGGAGCAGGAGCTGACGACCGACCAACGCGGCGTCCAGTCGTACATCACGAGCCAGTTCGACCAGCCGCTGCAGTCGATCTTCAGCGGCAACATCATCGACCTCTGCCCGGTCGGCGCCTTGACGTCGCGCGTCTGGCGTTTCGAGTCCCGACCCTGGGACATGACCTCCACCGGGACCATCTGCTCGAAATGCGCGGTCGGCTGCAGCGTCACGCAGTGGCAGCGTCGCGGCCAGCTGGTCCGCGTGACGTCTCGCGAGAACGACGACATCGACGAGGGTTGGATCTGCGACCGCGGCCGCTTCGACTACACGGACGTCAACGATCCCGCTCGACTCCACACGCCGGTCATCGCCGGGCGGAAGTCAACATGGGCGGACGCCATCAACGCCGTCGCCGCGGGCATCAAGGGCAAGGGCGCGAAGCTCGGCATCTCGTTGCCGCACGACCTGACCAACGAGGAGGCGTTCCTCTTCCGCCGCCTGCTCGACGGACCGCTGAAGGGCGCCAGGGTGAAGATGCACGGCCGCACCGCGATCCCCGCTCCCGCCGGCGACACCATGCGGATCAAGGAGATCGACGACGCGAAGGTCATCGTGGTGGTCGCCTCGGACCTCGAGAACGACGTCCCGATCGTCGACCTTCGGGTCAAAAAGGCGGTCAGCAAGCGCGGGGCGAAGCTGATCGTCATCCACCCCGAGGGCGTCGACCTCGACCGTCACCCGCAGACAGTGCACATACGCAACACGCCTGGCGGCGCCGCGGTCGAGGTGCGCAAGCTTGCGTCCCACGAGCTCCTGAAGAACCCCAGCGGCCCGGTCGCGATCCTGTTTGGCGACGGTCACGGCAGCGAGGACATCAACGAGCTGGCCACGGCCTGCGGCGACCTGGCCAAGCAGGTCGGCGGGAAGGAGATGCCGCTTTATCGCGCGACCAACGAACGCGGGGCGTTGGCGGCCGGTGTGGCGGGGTGGGACAGCCTGGACGGCGTGGACGCGCTGCTCAGCTGGGGACCTCCTCCCACCGCCGGCATCCCTCCCTCGGTCAAGTTCATCGCGGCGTGGGATCACCTTCCGCGTGCGGGCTACGACGCCGCCGTCGTCCTTCCTGCCGCCACGTTCGCCGAACGCCAGGGCAGCTACACGAACCTCGAGGGCACAGTCCAGTTCCTGCGCCCGCCGATCCCGGTACCGCAGCCGCTGAAGGAGGGCTGGGAGGTCCTCTCAGAGCTGGGCGCCGCGCTGGGCGTGACGCTCGACTACGCCGGCATCTTCCCCATCCAGCGAGAGATGGCGAGCAAGATCCCGAGTCTTGCCGCGCTCGCGCAGCACCCCAACCCAAGCCCTGAACCCACCCCGGTGCTCGTCGGGCCGGCGCACCCGTGAACGACCTCTACAACAACGCGATCGGCCACTGGGTGATCGTCATCGTCGCCATGACGCTCCTTCTGTTCGTCGTGCTGACCGCGACCGCTTACACGGTCTGGTTCGAGCGCGTGGCGCTCGGGCGCATCCAGCGCCGGCCGGGCCCGAATCGCGTCGGCCCGTTCGGACTGCTGCAGCTCGCGGCGGACGGAATCAAGCTGGCCTTCAAGGAGAGCTTCGTCCCGGACAAGACGGACAAGCTCCTCTACGTGGTCGCGCCGGGCATCGCCGTGGTGGCCGCGTTCCTGGCCTGGGCCGTCATCCCGATCGGGCTCTGGTACAACGTCCAGTACTGGGTCGCCGACGTCAACGTCGGCATCTTGGTCATCTTCGCGGTCAGCGCGCTCAACGTGTACGCGATCGTCATCGGCGGGTACGCGTCGAACAACAAATACTCGCTGCTCGGCGGCTTGCGCTCGGCCGCCCAGCTCATCAGCTACGAGATGTCGCTCGGGCTCTCGCTCGTCCCGACGTTCATGATCGTGGGCTCGCTCCGGCTGCGCGACATCGTCGAGTACACGGTGCACTGGGGTCCGTACAGCGGGCCGCTGCCGCTCGTCATCTTGACCCCTCTCGGTTTCATCATCTACCTGATCTCGGCGGTGGCCGAGACGAACCGCGCACCATTCGACCTGCCCGAGGCCGAGCAGGAGCTGATCGGCGGCTTCCTGACCGAATACTCGGGCCTGAAGTTCGTCATGTACTACCTCGCCGAGTACCTGAACATGATCACAGTCTCTGCGCTGGCCGCCCTCCTGTTCTTCGGGGGCTGGTACCTGTGGGTCGTGCCCCCGGTGTTCGCTTTCCTCCTCAAGGTCGTGCTGTTCCTGTTCCTATACATTTGGGTCCGCGGCACCTTTCCACGCCTGCGCTACGACATGCTCATGCGGCTGGGCTGGAAGGTGCTGCTGCCGCTTTCCATCGCAAACGTGATCGTCACGGGGATCGTGCTCGTGGCGGTCCAGGGATGAACCATGCCTGACGAAACCAAGGACGGCCAAAACAGGGACCGCGAGGAAAAGCCTTCCGGCCCCAACATGGCCGGCGATGTCGGCGCTCTGCTGACCGGGCTCAAGACGACCCTGTCCCAAGCGTTCAAGCCGGTCGTCACCACGATGTACCCGGAAGACAAGACGCCGCGCTCAGAGCGGTATCGAGGCCGCCACTACCTGCGGCGCTACGACAACGGCCTGGAGCGCTGCATCGGCTGCGAGCTCTGCGCCGCCGCCTGCCCGGTGGGGTGCATCCTCGTCATCGCCGCCGAAAACACGGAAGAGAACCGCGTATCGCCGGGCGAGCGCTACGCCAAGACGTACGAGATCAACATGCTGCGCTGCATCTTTTGCGGCTACTGCGAGGATGCATGCCCGGTCCAGGCAATCGTGCTGGGACCGGAGTACGAGCTCTCCGACACCAGCCGCGAAAAGTTCATCTACACCAAGGAGAAGCTGCTGGAGCCGCTGCCGCCTGACGTCCAGGCGCGCCTCACCTCCAAGGAAAAGAAGTAGTTGGCGATCGCGGTCTTCTTCGTCGCAGCAGCGATGGCAGTACTCGGCGGCATCGGCGTGATCAGCTTCCACCAGCCCATCCGGTCCGTGCTCAGCCTAGTGGTGGTCATGCTCGCGCTGTCGGTCGAGTTTCTCCTCCTCAGCGCGCAGTTCGTCTTCGCGGTCCAGATCATCGTCTACGCCGGGGCGGTGATGGTCCTGTTCCTGTTC
Organism: Candidatus Sulfotelmatobacter sp.; assembly: GCA_035602465.1. Lineage (GTDB taxonomy): Bacteria > Chloroflexota > Dormibacteria > Dormibacterales > Dormibacteraceae > 40CM-4-65-16. The sequence goes on from DATNMQ010000150.1 coordinate 19,812, forward strand.
GTGATCGCGCTGCTGGGTCCCGCGCGCGAGCTGGGCCGCGGCCGGCTTCGCTTCCAGGCCTGGCTGTCGGGATTGTTCGTCCTCGTGCTGCTAGGCCTCATGTGGGCGATGCTGCAGGGCGTCCAGTACCGCCAGCCGGATTCGAAGGCGGACATGTCTCTCTTCGGCACCGTGCAGGCGATCGGGGTCGGCCTTTTCACCACCTACCTGTATCCGTTCGAGCTGACCTCGATCCTCTTGCTGGTCGCGGCGATCGGCGCGATCTATCTCAGCCGCAAGCGTATCGACGACCTGTGAAGACCCCACGAAATCGGAGGCTTCGCCGTGATTTCGCGGGGACCCCGTAGATGAGCACCCTGAACATCGGCGGCTCGCAGATCGACACTTCGTGGTTCCTGCTGCTAAGCGCCGTCCTGTTCATCCTCGGCACGACCGGCGTGCTGGTCCGGCGCAACCCGCTGGTCATCCTGATCTCGATCGAGCTGATGATGAACGCGGCCAACCTCGCGCTGGTCGCCTTCTCGCGCCAGCTGCAGAACATGGACGGCCAGCTGTTTGCGCTCATGTCGATGACCGTCGCCGCGGCTGAGGCAGTCGTCGGCCTCGCCATCCTCGTCGACATCTTCCGCACGCGTGACGCCGAGGACGTGGACGACCTGAGCGAGCTTCGCGGGTGACCAACCAGACGCTCGCGCTCCTGATCCTCCTCTTCCCCGTCGCGGGTGCGATCCTGCTCGCCGGCCGCGGCTGGAGGCTGCCGCGGATCTTCACCGTGATCATCGGCCCGGGGGTGGTGTGGGCTTCGTTCGTATGCGTACTCGCGCTTTTCTCGGGCAAGGCGCACGGCGACTTCACCTACTGGAGCTGGATCAAGAGCGGCTCATTGGACGTGCCGTTCAACCTGCTGATCGACAACCTGTCCATCTTCATGTGCCTGGTGATCACCGGCGTGGGCGGCCTGATCGTCACCTACTCCGTGGGCTACATGGAGCGTGAGGACGACCCGAGCTACGCCCGCTTCTTCGTCTACATGGACATCTTCATCTTCTCGATGCTGCTGCTCGTCCTGGCGGGCAACTTCATCTTCCTGATCGTCGGCTGGGCCATGGTCGGCCTCAGCTCGTACTTGCTGATCGGATTCTGGTATCAGCGCCACTCGGCCGTCGTCGCCGCGCGGAAGGCGTTCGTGATGAATGTGATCGGCGACGTCGGGATGATCCTGGGCACGTTAGTCCTCTTCGTCAATTTGCACGCGATCACATACGCCGGGGTGTTCAAGGCGGTTCCTCACACCGACAACGGCAACCTCGAGCTCGCCGCTTGCCTGCTGCTCGTCGGCGCAGTCGCCAAGTCCGCCCAGCTTCCGCTCCACACGTGGCTGCCCGACGCGATGGAGGGCCCGACACCGGTCAGCGCCCTGATCCACGCCGCGACGATGGTCACCGCCGGCGTGTACCTGGTCGGCCGCATGTACCCGATCTATGACGTCGCCGTCTACGCGCACGGCGCCGTCGCGATCATCGGCGCGGTCACCGCGCTGTTCGCGGCGACCATCGCCATCGTCCAGACCGACATCAAGCGGGTGCTCGCGTACTCGACGATGAGCCAGATCGGCTACATGTTCCTCGCGGTCGGAATCGGCGCTTACGCCGCGGGCTTCTTCCACCTCCTCTCCCACGCGTTCTTCAAGGCTCTTCTCTTCATGGCCGCCGGCAACGTCATCCACGCGATGCACGACGAGCAGGACATGCGCAAGTACGGCGGCCTGTGGGGCCAGATGCGCCCGACGTCGATCTCGTTCCTGGTCGGTTCGCTGTCCCTGGTCGGCGTGATCCCGTTCGTCGGGTTCTTCTCCAAGGAGCAGGTCCTCGGCCTCGCCTTCTCGAAGCCAAACGACTCGCTCGCGCTGATCGTCTGGATCATCGGCGCGGCCACCGCGCTCATCACCGGCTTCTACACCGGCCGCATGTGGTGGATGTCGTTCTGGGGCAAACCCTCGCCACAGCGCCCGGTCGAGCACCCGCACGCGCCCGGCCTGGTGATGATGGTCCCGGTCGGAATCCTCGCGGTGCTCGCCACGGTCGGCGGCCTGCTGCAGACACGGGCCTTCGGCTCCTTCGGCCCTTCGCTCGTCAACGATTTCCTCGCTCCGGCGGTCGGCCCACTCAGGTGGGAGGGCGACTGGAGCGAGGTCGTCATCGGTCTCTCCACGATGGTCCTCGCGACGGCACTGTTCCTGGCGGCGATGCGCATCCGGCCCTGGACCGCATACGTGCCCTGGGCTCAGCGCCTGCTCGAGCGCAAGTACTACTTCGACGAGATCTACGACGCGGCGTTCGTCCGTCCGATGGACGCGGTCGCCGGTTTCGCGCTGCGCGGGATTGAGGAGCCCGTCATCGACGCCGCCGTGGTCGACACCGGACTCCTGGCGCGCGCAGGCGCCGCAAGCCTGAGCCTCACGCAGAGCGGCTACTTCCGGAACTACGTGCTGGTCTTCGTGGGAGGCGCGGTCGTGGCGGCCGTGATCCTCCTCCTGAGGGCGAGCTCATGACCCTGACCGCGATCTGGGCGATACCTCTGGTCGGCGCCCTGCTCGTCGCCTTCCTTCCGCCGCGATTCGGCAAGTGGCTCGGCGCCCTGGTGGCGCTGATCGCCCTGGTGGTTGCGGCCGTCGTCGCGTTCAGCTTCGCCCCGGATTACCGCGGCTATCAGTTCACCGAAAGGCTGGAGTGGATCCCGCAGTTCAGCATCTTCTACAGGCTCGGGGTCGACGGAATCAGCCTGTGGCTGCTCGTCCTCAACGCATTCCTGACGGTGATCGC